>JAJTFE010000003.1:0-8454 GCA_021298375.1 Blastopirellula sp.
CATTGGAAGTGAGTCTGTCCCGCACGGGTAATACCCCAAGCTGCGAGAGGAGCGGCCAAGCCACAGCCATCGACCCGAATCAATCCAACATCAAGGTCTCGCCTCGGCTAGTGGTGCTTGAGCACTCCAAGCCATTCGGCCTGACAAGTCGGCGATGCGGTGAGGATTGTCCCGGTTCTCAACGAATGCTTGACATCCTCTCCGACTCAGCGTTGCCCAAACACCTTTGGGCTGTTCTGCAGGATGTTTGGCTTGTTGCCCGAGTGGCGAGCGTAAGCAGCGTCGGAGAAAGCAAGAATTGGCAGAAAGATCATCGGCAGGAAGATCAAGCCCAAAGCAAAGCCTGTTCCCTTGCCAAAGGCTCGGGCCAGATCGAAATATAAAAGGATCGATGGAATGATGTTAAATACTGGAATCAGGAAGAGCAGTAACCACCATGCGGGCTTGCCGACAATCTGCAACATCACATACAAGTTGTAAATGGGAATAAGAGACGCCCATCCAGGCTGGCCTGCTTTGGTGAAAATAATCCAGAGCGAAGCAATTATCAGGGCAAATAACGCCAGAAGAATCAAAGCTGCAAGCAAATCGGCAGCGTTATTGATTTGAGCAAGCAAATTGATAATCAACATGGTGACACTACCTTTCGAAATTGAGCCGAGAACCAATCCTGAGACACTCAACCGGGTGAATAGCATAGCAGGTTCAAATCGCGTTCGCCGAGTTCCGCCCGAATCCGTTGAACAGCACTCCTTTCCGGGTTACCCCTGCTTTGCTCTCCGATTGTGAAACTGCAATATTCATGCAGCCGACCCGAATTTTCCGGCAGACCAAAGGGGTATTCGGCGAGCAAGCCCCGAATAACCGATGACCCTCGTGTAAAGAACATGAACCAGCCTGAACCTTCAATCGCGCGGCGCTGGCCTTCTGGTGTTCTCTTCTGCCTGGCCGCCGCCGTACTTTGGAGCACTAGCGGCTTTTTTGCGGGGGTTCCGGAGTTTGCGATTTGGCCCATCGAGCAGCGGGGCAGTGCCTTGGCCTTCTGGCGGGCCTGTTTTGCCCTGGTCTTGCTGTTGCCGCTGGTGCGGCGGGTTTCTTGGCATTGGCGAATGCTGCCGATGATGGCCTGCTTTGCCGCGATGAACTGGACTTACCTCACTGCGCTGGTCGGCGGTCCACCGGCAAATGCGATTTGGCTGCAGAATCTCGCTCCGGCCTGGGTAATGCTGTTCTCGCTGCTCGTTTATCGCGAACCCGTCGAGCAACGCGATTGGTGGATGCTGGGACTGTGCATTGGCGGGGTCCTGTTCATCGTGGCCATGCAGTTGCTCCTTGCCCCGCCCAGCGAGCGGAACTTTTGGTGGGCCCCGTGGCTGGCGATCCTTTCGGGAATCCTCTACGCCGGGGTGATCCTCAGCCTGCGGCAACTGCGGGCGCACGACTCGGCTTGGCTGATCGCGCTCAATCACCTCGCGACCGCAGCGACGATGCTTCCGCTGCTGCTCTGGAATGGGTCAGCACTTCCCGCAGGCCGGATGTGGTGGTGGCTGGCCGGGCTGGGGATGCTCCAAATGGGGATGCCGTACTGGCTGTTTGCCCGGGGGCTGCGGACCACACCCGGCCATATCGCCTCGCTGATCACCCTGCTCGAGCCGCTACTCTTGCCGATCTGGATTCATCTCGCCTGGAGCAGTAGCCCGAACTACGCGCCGCCCCCCTGGTGGACCTGGGTCGGTGGCGGGCTGATTCTGGCCGGACTGTTATTACGATTTGGGCGGAGAACGTCCTCATGCTCACAAGGGGCCAGTAACTTGAATGTCGATTCGATTGATTCCTGACCACCGTGCGATTTCGGCACAAAGTGTGCGGAGAGGCAGAGGCTGCCTGCCCAAAGCGATCTGACCAAAGCGAGCCCGCAGCAACTCCGCTTCCCTCGTTTTTCGACATTTTGCCCGCGCACCAAACTGGCATTGGAATTGCTTCGCTCTTTGCCCTGTGCTTCCCGTTGAGCTCCTCCCCAACCCTTGCGCGGCCGAGGCGGGGTTGGCTTCGCCGCTCGATCGTCGCCACGAACGTCTGACTCCTTTCCCATACCGCCTCAACTTCCACCCGTGGTGTGAGCATGTACGACCTGGTCGAATTTGCCCTGCCCTGCATGGCCATTATTCTGTTGCTCTGCTTTCCGGTGACTCTCGTCATCTTGGCTGTGAAGATCTCGCGGCTCATCCGGGAGCAGGCGGAGAAGTTTGAGCATGTCGAGAAAACGCTGACCTTGATGTCGCGGCAAGTGAATCACTTGCGCCTAAGTCGCCAGAGCGGAGAAGAACTTGCCGCCAGCGAAACGGCTGGGTCAACGGTAGAGACTTTCGCCGCGGAGAAGACTGCCGAAGCTCCATCTGTCCCGGCTCGACCAGCCCAAGGACCAACCCGCGAACCAAGTGCGCCACCCGAGCGAAAGCTCCCTTGGAGTTATCCTGCACCCGGCTCAAGACCAAGAGTTCACCCTACCGGGCCGCTGCACCATCCCCATCGGGCGGGAATTCAAGCCACTGCAACTCAGGCTTCCATTTCGCCGGAAGCTCACCTGGCACCGTCTCTTTCCTCAGAACGTCAGCCGGACAGGCTTCGCAATGATGCCCTGCCCTCCACCCCTGCCAGCCCTTCGCGAGAGCCAACCCCTTTCGAGCAAGCATTCCGGGATGCGTTAAAGCGGATCTGGAATTGGTTTATCGTGGGTGAAGACCGAGTACCCGAGGGGGTCTCGCGCGAGTTTGCAATTGCCAGCAACTGGCTTTTACGCATCGGGATTTTGGCAGTTATCGCAGCGGTCGGCTTCTTTTTAAAATACTCGATCGACCGCGGCTATCTGGGGCCGTCAGCGCGAGTCGCTTTGTCCGCCATCGCCGGGCTGGTGATGCTGACGGTTGGTACCCGCCTGCTCGGGCGGCGATATCACCTGATGGGCCAGGGGTTGATGGGTGGCGGAATCGCTGCGCTCTACTTCAGCGTTTACGCCGCCCACAATTTTTTCCAGCTAATCCCCCAGCTCCAGGCCTCTGCCTGGATGGTCGCGGTCACGCTGCTATCCGGCTTTATCGCGGTCCGATTCAACTCGATGCTGGTTGCGGTACTGGGCGTGATTGGGGGCTATGGCACTCCGGCCATGCTGGCTTCGGACTCAGTCCATTTTCCAGGCTTGTTCGGCTATCTGCTGCTGCTGGGGATTGGCGTCCTGGCAATTTGCTATTACCGCGACTGGCCGCTGGTCAACTTGTTAAGCTTGTTTTTGAACTACGCGGTCGTCGCTCTCGCTTTTGACAACTATCGTCCGGAGAATTTCTGGGAGGTACTTCCCTATCTCGTCGGCTTTTTCGTACTCTTTTCAACGATGACCTTTTTGTACCAAGTCGTTCGAGGGAGAAAGTCCAATCTGCTCGATCTGTTCGGCCTGTTAGTCAATGCAGCGGTCTTCTCGCTGATTTCTCTGCGGATGATCGAAGACCGCTACGACCGGCACTGGTTTGCTGTCGTTTCACTTGGGCTTTCCGCTTTTTATGCCGGGCACGTTTTCCTGTTCCTCAAGCGACGCCTGGTCGATCGGGAGTTAATCATCTCCTTTCTGGGTCTTTCGAGTCTCTTCCTCGCGATCACGATGCCGGTAGCTCTCTCCGCGCAATGGGTGACCGCTGCCTGGGCGATACAGGCGCTGGTCCTGTTCTGGATGTCGGGACGGCTGTCCAGCCAAATTGTTCGCTTGGTGGGGATGGTCCTGTTTGTTTTGGTCGGTCTCCGATTTTTCGCGCTCGACCTTCCTCAGGCCTTTGCGTTTCGCGAGTTATTCACCTCAGAGGAGCAGTTGCCGGTCGGGACGTATTTTTTGAAACTGGGCGAGCGGGTGATTGCGTTTGGTGTGCCGATTGCCTGCCTGGCCCTGGCTGCACGCCTGGCAGCGGCCAAGTCCCATGAGGATGTCCCGGCGGAAAATTCCGCTCTCTGGGTTCCCGCCAATGATCTTCCTTGGCGCTGGAGCGGCTCTTCGGCGGCGCTGCTTCTCTTGGGCCTCGCCTTCATTACCCTTTTCGCCTATCTGAACTTCGAGATTTACCGCACGGCTGGTTACCTTTATCCGCTTGCACAGAACATGGCCTTGACGCTCCTCTGGCTGGGAGGCTGCCTCGTTTTATTGCAGGTCTGGCTCCGGACGGACTCCCCGGAGCTGCAAGTCGTGCTGGCCTTGTTTTTGGCTGCGGTCGGCGTCAAGTTGCTGGTGGTTGACCTGCCGGGCTTTGGGATCAACAACCAGATCCTCTACCCTGAACCTTATGCGTTGGAAGTGGCATGGATTCGTGCAATCGACTTTCTCTCAGTTGCGGGAGTGCTCTTTTTCGGTTGGCTTTTGGCGCGGGGCAAAGAGTCCCGGAAAATCCCGGGGCAAGTTTTTGGCTTCTTTGCCATGGCGACTTTATTTGCCTACTTGAGTCTTGAAGTGAATAGGGTGAATAGCGTGCTCCATCAATATCTCCCCGGGTTTCAAGCTGGCGGAGTCTCCATTCTCTGGGCCGGCTTTGCTCTGGCCTGGTTGATTCGCGGGATTTGGTGGAACGCTGCTCCGGCGCGGTGGGCCGGCTTGGTCCTGTTCGGCATCGTGACCTTGAAGGTCTTTTTTTCCGATCTCAGTCAGCTGGACCAGGTTCTTCGAAGTGTGGCCTTCATGTTACTCGGGCTGTTGCTGCTGGCTGGTTCGTTCCTGTACCTGCGTCATCGAGAGAAATTCGTCACTAAAGTCCGGGAAACTGAGGTGACTCCATGAGTTCCCGAGTCTTGCTCAGCAGCCTGCTTACACTGACCTTATTGATCGCCTTGGAGAATTGGTTGACCACGGCCTCCTTCCTCGCCGCGCAGTCGGCCACTACCAACCGCTATGCCTCTCCCTTAAGCCTGCCCGGGCCGACCACCCCAGCGCTCGCCGGCCTGGAACTGGGCCGCGAACTCTATCGTCACTGTGCAACTGACTTCAGTGACCTGAGATTGCGCGATGGCAAAGGCCAGCTGGTCGCTTTCGTCGTCCAGCAGGAACGCGGTCAACTCGAGCGGCGCAGCAAGGCCTATCAGGCGATCCGCGAACCGGAGCTGCATTTACTTGATAACGGTGGCTTGGAGATTGCTTTCACAGTCCAGCCCGACAAAACGCTGGAGCAAGTCAGCAGCCTTCTGCTCCACAGCCCTCTGCGCGAGTTCGAGCGGCGCGCGCTCCTGGAATGGGACCAAGGAACCGGGAATTGGGTTCCGCTGGCAACTGATGTTCTCCTGTTCGATTACAGCTCCATTCTGGATGTGCGCAACCTGGAGATTCGCTTTTCAACGACCATCAAAATCGCACAGGCTTCGCGGTTTCGTCTGGTGATCGATAAAGTCACCCAGCTACAGGAAGACCAGGTGCTGGAGCTGACCCGAAGGCTGCGGGGACAGGATGAGGTCTATCGAGAAGAACGCCTGCTGGTGAATCGACAGCCTTTCCGAATCGATCGGCTGGAGGTCGGCCACGAACAGCTGCGGCTGGAGGCGCAGACTCCGTTGGAGACAGAGTACCCGGTTCGACTGGTCACACAGCGCACGGAGTCGGCAACCCAGAGTACGGATTTGATCCTTGAGTCGGACGGGGAACCCCTGGTTTGCTTTCAGCTGGCCAGCGCGGATGACAACTTTTCCCGGCCGGTCGAAATCGCCGTCGAGCTTTCTGATCACGTTTCAGCAGAAGCTGGACTCCGCTTTCAGAGGATTGGTGGCGGGGTACTGACGAAGATTCATGTGCCCGGCTCGGAGCTGGAGCGGATGGAACTGCGGTTTCCCGAGACCAAGGCCAGACGCTATCGGTTGCGCGTTTCCAATCAGGACAGCCCGCCTCTTCAGTTTTCGAGAGTCGCTGCTACGGGGAATAAGTATCAACTGTACTTTCTGGCCCAGCCAGGAGCGCACTACTCGCTGGAATACGGCGGTCCGCCGTTGAAGCGTCCGCAATTTGATACCGTCGCGCTGAAGGCAGCACTGCAAAACCGATTGACGCCGATCCCGGCAACTTTGGGGGAGGCAACACTCGTCCCTCCCGCAGCGGGAGAGTCCGAGCCGTTTCGCGGCTTGCCGACTTGGGTCTATTGGCTGGTCGCGGTGGCCTTGGTTGGTCTGCTGGCCAGCGGGTTGTACTGGGCCGTTCAGCGCGTCGATGAAATCCAATCAGCGAACGTCGCAACCAGCGAACGGAAGCCCGCCGACGACCAGCAGTGAGCGGCATACGGCCAAAGTTCTGACTCAGGATTCGACAGCCGGCACCCCCAAACCGACCCGCTCCAAGCGCGGATTGGCTTAACTCCGGCGGAGCAAGAGGGCCTCGACTTGCAGGCCCGGGCCAAAAGCAACCATCACTGCGTGGTCCCCGGTCAGGATTGAAGGAGCGAGTCGATCGAGGATGAACAGCACTGTCGGCGAAGACATGTTGCCGAATTCCGCCAACACCTCCCGGGACGGTTGGAGCTGGCGATCCTCCAGCCCCAAAGCCTCGCCAACGGCATCGATCACCCTGGGGCCGCCAGGGTGCACAGCCCAGCCCTGAATCTCCTCTGGTGTCAATTCGTGTTTTGCCAGCCAATTGGCGAGTGGCCGGTAAAGCTCGGCTGCGATCACTCCCGGAATTCGTGGCGAAAGGGTCATCTGAAAACCGTGATTGCCGATCTTCCACGCCATCAGCTCAGAAGTCTGCTCAAGCTTCCGCGAGAGACTGGAGATTATTTCCCAGCCACCCGGGGCAGTTGAAATAACATCGCCCGGGAGCGCCTCCAGCAACAAGCAGGCCGCTCCATCAGAGAAGAGTGAACTCGCTACCAGCTGTTCGCTGTCTTCCGAGTACTGTTGATGGAGACTGCACAACTCCACAGCTCCAACCAGGACCCGGGACCGCGGGTTGGACTGAACCAGCGCGGTCGCAACCCGGATCCCATTGATAAGACCATGGCACCCCATGAAGCCAACATGCACCCGCTCCACTTCCGAGGAGAGCCCCAACGATTCGATCAATTGGTAATCGACACCTGGCGCACAGAATCCGGTACAGGAAACCGTCACCAGATGGGTAATCGCTTCACTCCCTTCCGGCGTCTGATCGAGCACTTGGCTGGCGGCGCAGTGCAGCAGAGGCCCCGCATACTGTTGATAGGCCCCCATCCGCTCGGCCGTCGTCGGGCCATATGGCTCGGCCTCAGTGGCCTCGCGATAGAACGATTGACGGGCGAAGACGTCCTCGTTTGGTGGACCGAGCAACACGCTGCTTCGCTGTCGCACTCCCGATTTGCGGTAAAGCGCTGGCAGCATCCGATGCCACCGCCGCGAGACGCCCCAGCCCTGTGCCAGCCGAGCGGCATCGCTCTGGAGAATGGTCTCTGCCGGAATCACCGTCGAGTAATTCCGAAAACGGACTCTCTGACGCGCGGCCGCATCCCGCCGATCTTGAGTCGAGGCCAGTTTGTTGATCATCGTGTCGCCTTTCGCAAGATCATGTTTCGTACCGGCGGGAGCCAGTCCAGCCCAGTGAGCAGCCAGGCGGCTCTGGTCGGACGCCGGACTTGGCCAGCCACCCAGCGGCAGACGGACTGATTCCGCCTCCGCTGACCCGCTGCCCAACGATTCCAGCCTGATTCCAGCTCTTCAGCAGCTGACTGGGAAAGAGACGAATCCCCCAGCACTGGGCCCAGCATCTTGTCCAGCCGCTTGGCACCGGCCAGTCCCCAGGACATTCCCTCTCCGGTGAATGGCTCCACGTAACCCATCGAGTCGCCGAGGAGAAACACCCGGTCGCGAGCCACTGGCCAAGAGGCCCGAGTCAAATGCGGTGTCGATGCCCAGCGATTTGGATTTAACTTGCCCAGTGCGGGCAAGGCACACTCAACGAGCAGGCGATCAATCGCCGCCTCGATCGACTTCTCTGAGCGGATCGCCGCGGGGTCGAGTGCGGCTGCGAAATCATAGTAGTCACCGTCGGTGCGGGAAATCCCCAGATAGCCTCTTGAACCGATCAGCATTCGCAACTCATTTCCCTGCATCAGCTGCAGTCCCTGACTCCAAGACCACTCTTGGCGCCGGAGCAGCTCGGCGGGAATCAGGCACTGGACACCAATGCGCGAGTTCGGGGCGACTTCGGCTGGCCAGGCAGTTCGATTGATCAAGGGCGAGCGAGTCAAGCCGGCAGCCACCACTGCGATGCGAACCAAAGCCACTCCCCAGCGCTCGCTTTGTTGTCCTGCCTTTTCGGCTGCAGTTGAGGCGGAACGCAACTGCAGTACGACCGGTTCGCTCGCCTGAGTGAACGAAGATTCGAGCGTCGCTGTGGTGCCATCGAGATAGGCTACGCCTTGGCCAATCGCCGCCTTGACCAGCAATGCGTCGAGCGTTGAGCGGCGCAGGCTG
>JAJTFE010000003.1:8512-36675 GCA_021298375.1 Blastopirellula sp.
CTGACGGATTCGCAGCCACTGCAGGGGCACCGCTCCGGCCAGAGTGCACTGGTCCAGCAGGCCCAACTCCCGAAGCAAATCCAGGGCCCGCTGATTAAGACAGCCTCCACAAACTTTCTCCCGTGGAAAACGTTGGGCCTCGACCAGCAAGACCGACAGCCCCCTCCGCGCCAGCCGGATCGCCAGGGAAGCACCGGCAACGCCTGCGCCGACGATTCCAATATCCCACGCGCGATTGGCGGCTTCGCCGATCGAGAGGGTTGCAGCAGGGGTGACGACTCCACTCACCGGGCGGCCTCCCAAGAGAGCAGATAGCGCTCCGGCCAGTGCTTGCGCAGCTTCGCTCCTTGCCAACCCGCCGCGCTCGCCAGACCGAGCGCTTCCTCACAAGTGAAAGCAGCCCGAACCGACTGCGGCCCGTCGAAATGCACAACCGGTGAGCGGGATAGCAGGTGACAACCGGCCACCGCCAACAGCCAGCCCCAGCGCGTCCGCTGCAAGTCATCGACCAGCACCGCGTGACGAGCCAGCCGCTTCATCGCCGCCAGAATCCGCACGGCGTCCTGGTCGCTGAAGTGATGCAGCAACAGCGTGCAATAAACAAGATCGAACGGCGGTTCAGTGGAAGTGACCTCCAGCTCGTCAAACAGATTTCGGACTTCAAAGCTCAGTGACAGCTCGGTGTTGTTCCGAGTCGAAGCAACTGCCGTGGAGCGACTGGCAGTTGAGGCCTTCTCCTGCCGCAAACGCGAGGTTGCCTCGGCAATTGCCGTTGGACTCATGTCCCAGCCAGTGAGCTGGTGCCTCAGTCGCGGGGCCAGCCGGCGAGAGAGCTCGAAGGCGACCTCACCGTTGGCACAGCCCACATCGAGAATTCGCCAAACGCGCTTCGGGTCGCGGGCTGCGATCCGAAGAATCTGCGTTTGCAACTGGGCGGCCGTTCCCGAAAGTCGATTGATCCGGCGCAGACCGGCCAAGGCGCGTTGATGTTCCAGCGGGCAGAGACCCGGGTCATCCATTTGTTCAGGTATGAGATGGCGCTGCTTCATGTTCTTCCTGTCTCCAGTGTCTCCCAACTGAGAAAGAACCGCAACCAACAAGAACATTCCAGGAAAACGGAACTGGCTTCCCTGGAAAATCAGCCCCTGATAGCATCTTTTCGGACCAACGGCTCAAGGCCTGCCTTTAAAGTCAATTGCCGGACGCATTGGAACCGGCACTCTTGTTGGGTCCTTGATCGGCGGAAGATTCAGATTGGCAACCCAGTCATCGGCGCTGCGGAAAAAGCGCGGTTTCCCGTTGTCTCTCGACTTTTTGGGCCGTTATAGTTGGGGTCCCAGTTGTGGTTCCAAGGTGACGCTGATCAAAAACCAAATAGCGAGGCAGGACGCCATGTCACGAAAAGAAATGTTGCGAAATCATCCGGGCTGGCTCCTTCGATTGGGGCTGCTCGCAAGTTGCCTGATGGGCGCACTCTGCCTCGGCGGCGAGGGGCTGGCTCAACAGCCGCAGCTGAAGCCGGGCGAGATCAACCGCGAGTTCAGCCGCGTCTACATATTTGTCGACCGCTCCAACTCCCTGGGGCATGTGCACGGTGTCGAAGGGCGGCTGAAGAGTGGCACGGTGATGCTTAACGGAGCCCAGCCTGGAAGCCTGGTGATTGACATGCCTTCCTTTGATGCGGATACGGCGGCTGGCCGAGCGGCTTTTGGATTGGCCGACGACATTGACCAGGGGACTCGGCAAAAGGTCAATGAAAACATGAAGGGAGCCGAGGTTCTGAACGTGGCGAGGTTCCCGGAAGCCAAACTGGAAAACATTAAATTGACGGCGACCGGAAAAACCTCACAGCGAAGGCTTCCTGAGTATACGCTGGAAGGCGATTTCACCCTCCAGCAGACGACCCGCAAGATCATGGCAACCTGTGACCTGGAAGAAAAAATGGCTGGCAGCACTTGCGGGGTTTGTTCAAAATCCGCCAGACCGACTACGGAATCAAACCCTTCAGTCGCGTGCTGGGGGCCGTCGGCGTAAAAGACGAATTATTGATCTCCGGCGACCTCTGGATCATGCCGGCGAAGTAGTCACCTGAAATTAAATCCCGCTTCACTGTCTTCTTTGTCGCGGGCCTGAACGAGCGGGCCTGAATGAATTGAACATGATTGAATTCCCGGCAGTCCAGAAACAAGTCATCCGCAACCATTACGATGTGTCAACCTTGTTTTATCGGTTGCTCTGGGGTCCCCATATCCATCATGGCTACTGGGAAGGCCAGGAGAGTTCCGCCCGGGCGCAAGTTCAACTCACCGAACGGCTGGCCCGCCTGGCCGAGGTCCAACCCCGCAGTCGCGTGATTGACATCGGCTGTGGCATGGGTGGCTCGAGTGTCTGGCTGGCGCGGAACCTGCAGTGCGAAGTCACCGGCGTGACACTCAGTGCGGTCCAGAAAAAGTGGGCGACCTCGGCAGCGTGGCTGCGGGGTGTCAGGCCCCGGCCCAAGTTCCTCCGCGCTGACGCGGAGCAGATTGAATTCCCAGCGGGAACAGCTGACTTGCTCTGGAGCATCGAGTGCACCGAGCACCTGTTTAACAAGCCCGCTTTTTTTCGCCGCTCGGCGGAATGGCTGCGCCCGGGAGGCCGGTTCGCCCTGCTCGCCTGGTTGGCGGGAAAGGATCCGCTGACAGCCTCCCAGGTGGAACAGACCAAGGCTGTCTGCAAGGGAATGTTTTGTCCTTCGCTCGGTTCGCAGGACGATTATGTCAGCTGGTTTGAGCAGGCTGGTTACCGGGTTTTGAAGACCGGTCTCTGGACGCGGCAAGTGGAACAAACCTGGGAGATTTGTCTCCAGCGGGTCAACCGATCGGGAGTTCGGCTTCTGGCCAGATTGCTCGGGCAAAATCACACGCTGTTCCTCGATCACTTCCAGGCGATTCTGGATGCCTACCGCTCGGGCGCCATGGAGTATGGCTACTTTGTCGCAGAGAAAATTGGATGAGCATACTGCTGCAGACTGAATCGGCTCAGGGGGTCGGAGATCACTCTCCTGCGTTTCGCCTCTCCCGCTTCGCCGGATTCTGTTTCGGAATCGGCACCCAATTGCTGTTTCTCTGGACGGTGATCTACCTCTTTCTGTTTCTTCGGTACTGCTCGGGCTCGAGCTATGCGGGTTGGTGGTGGAGCGACTTCCTGATGGCCGCTGGCTTTGCCATTCCGCACAGCATTCTGCTCTTGCCTGCAGTCCAGAAGCGGATTCGAAATTGGCTTCCTCCCGGGCTCCTCGGCTGCCTGCATTGCAGCGTGACCTGCATCTCGCTGCTGTTGATGTTTGGCTGGTGGGGAAGTTCGGGAATTGTCCTTTGGGAAGCGCGCGGCTGGCTCAAGTCTCTGGTGCTGGCCTGCTTTTATGGCTCCTGGGTCGCCCTGCTTTACAGCCTGTACTGGACCGGGTTCGGCTATCAGACCGGCCTGACTCAGTGGTGGTACTGGTGGACGAATACCAAGCCTCCGCGGCGACCGTTTTTGACAACCGGGGCCTTTCGCTACATGCGGCATCCGGTTTACATGAGCTTTCTGGGGCTGGTCTGGTTCACTCCCACCATGACCCTTGACCACGCGATCCTGACTGCCGTCTGGACGCTCTATATCTACGCGGGAAGCTGGTTCAAAGATCGCCGCCTGCTGCACTTCGTCGGCGAAGAATACCGCAGCTATGCCCAACGAGTTCCCGGCTTGCCCCTGATCGCCTTCGGCAGCCTGAATCGGTTTAAAGCCTGACCCGATTCCACCTAGTCCCCGCTCGCCGCCAGCGCCTCTGCAGCCGTCGCCGACTGCGGCCGGATGTTCCACTTCCCCAGCGGACTGAGCAGCAAAGCGGGAAGCAGCACCAGATCGCCGAGGATGGACGTGCTCATCATGGCGATCATTAACATCGCAAACTGACGGGTCGGATTGAATTCGGCGAACATGAAGGGCAGCATCGAGCAGCAACTGATCAGCATCGTGTGAATCATCGGTCGCGCGCAATTTGAAAATGCATTGGCGACCGCCTCTTCGCGGGTTTCTCCCAGCGACATTCGCCACGAGTACCAATTCACAAAGTGCAGCGTGTCGTTGACGGCGATCCCCATCGCCACGCTGGCGGTCAGCAACCCCGCGACGTCAAGGGAGAAGCCGAGCCACGCCATGCTGCCAAAGACAACCGTTTCCGGCAGCACATTCGGGAACATGATCAGCAGCCCCGTACGGACGCCCCGGGCAATCAGCATCATGACCGGCGTGATCAGCAGAAATGCCGTGGTGAAACTGGAGCCGAGATCGCCCAGCAGGGCGGTCTGAGTATCGTGCATCATCGGTGAAATCCCGGTGTACTCAACGTGCATCGCCGCAGGGCCGCGAGCTTCCTCGCTGGCCGCACCGTTCTCCCGGTCGGCTGGCTTCGCGACAAGCCGCTCAACCGCCTCCCGGACAACTGCCGTGAGTTGACCGTAGTCGAGTCGAGAGAGAGCGGAGACTTTGGCCGTGATGCGCCAAGTCCGCCCAACCGGCGTCTCGGCGATGAGCCCCTGCTCGGTCAGTTGCGGCAGAATTGAGGGGAGCTTGCCGCGGTAGATCCCGCGGCTGGCCACATCCCGCAAGCGGTTGCGGGTCGGCAGCTTCGGCAGAAAGGTAGTGGCTGCCAAGACACTTCCAATCTCTTTCTCAGCCCTGAGCTGGGCTGCGATCCGATTCACCCAGACCACCTGATCGTAAACGTCGACCTGACTGCTCGCAGGGAAGGTCAACAGCACCTCGACCGATGCGATCGGCCCCAAGTGCTGCTCGATCCAGGCCATGTCGCTGACGGTTTGGCTCCCAGAGGGGAACATGTCGTTGAAACGGGTGGATGACTTGAGAAAACTGAGCCCATAAAAGCTGAACAGCAGCAGGATGGTTCCCGCCAACGACACAGGCAAGCTGTATCGATGCATAAATCCGGCATAATTGCGGGCCCAGGGCGCGACGTGTCCCACGCGTTCGGCGACCGCCGTCTGGCTTCCATCCTCAAGCTCCGGCGCCGCTCCAGCCTCTGCCGCTTTCCCCGCATGACGGTATCGGCCCCGGCAGAACCAGTCGGAAAGCTTGGGGAAGGAACTCAGCAGGAACAGGCTGGCAATACAAAGCGACAGGGCCGAGTAAAGACCGAAACTCCGCACGGGGGACAGTTGGCTGGTCGCCAGGGCGATCATCCCCAAGGCGGTGGTGAGCGTTGCCAGAACGCTCGGCTTCAGCCCGAGCAAAATGGCCCGCGCGCCGAGCCAGTCGCTGAAGACGTGCGCAACATCAGAATAATAATTCATGAAGTGCACGGCCGCCGAAAGGGTCAGCATGAAAACCAGTGTTGGCAAGACGATCAACACCGCGCTGAACTCCGAGCCGAACGCCGTGACGATGGCGACGGCAAGCAGTTGTCCGATTCCGGCAATCACGAGGACCGGAATGACCGCCCGCAAGCTGCCAAGGCAGACCCAGGCGAGAACGATCCCGAGCAAACTGGAGGGGAGCACCAGGCGTTTCAGGCTTGCTTCAGCTGCCACATCGACGGCGTAGGCTTCGTAAACGGAGCCGACCATTTTCAAGGCATCGTGGCCTAATTCAGGCACTTCATCCGCCGCTGCCCGAACCATCTCGATCGCCAGTTTGTGACTGAAATTCCGCCCCGGCGCAAAACGGACGAAGGCGGCTGCTGTCCCATCCGGGCCAACTACTGCTGATTCAAGCCGAGCCAAGGCCGCCTGCTGACTCAACTCCAGCGGTGGATCGGTCAATTGCCGGACCAGATCAGCGCTGGTTTCGCTTGATTCAATCCAAGGTCCGGGCTTGCCCAGCATCGGCAGCGCGTCGCGTTTGCCCAATGCTGCGGCAAAAGCGGGCAGTCTCGGATCATCAATTCGGCAGCCTTCCCATGAGATGACGAGAAACTGATCCGAGCCAAACTCCCGGACAAACTCTTCGTAGCGTTGGCGAACGGGACGCCCCTCGGGCAACCAGGCATGGACATCCGCTGCACCGATCTTCATCTGCGACGCCGCGTAGATCACCAGCGGCAGCAGCAACAGCGCGATCAGCAAGGCCCAACCCGAGAAGGCACTGAGCTTCTGCAGTAGTCGGGGGGTTGCGTTCAAGCCATTCGTTCCGGTCGTCAGAGGAGCAGGACCCGTGGGAGCGTCGTGCGAACTGCATCGTATCAGCTTTTACTCCGCCGGGAAATTGAATTCGATCGGAGCGAGTTGCTTCATTCGACCACACAGAGCGTACGTCGCTCGTTCGAACTGGCTCGAACGAATCGACGATTATCGATTCCCAATTGAGTGCGTTGGCTTTGCACCCCAGCGAGCCCCCGCAGGGGTGGGCGGACGCTGCGCTCCTATCTTGCCAGTGCCAGCTTCCGGGCTTTTCCATGGCCGCCGAGAGGCAGAGGGCTGCCCGTCCTTTTTCCAGAGAATTTTGCAAAATCTCCCGGCGAAAGGCTGGCCCGGCTGGATAGAGCAATGTGAGCCGCTCATGCGACTCACCGACGCCTCCCGGAAAAGCAAAACCCAACTTCAAGCAAAATAGGAACTGCCATGAAAACTCGCTTACTTTTCGCAATGATTGCCCTTGTCGCTTTTACCTCGTCTGGTTGGGCCCAGCTTTCGTCAGCTGTGAAAAACGCTCCGCTCCAAACCGGCAACTTGGCGGCTGCCCTCGCCTCGACCGCGAGGAAAACCACCTTTGATCCGACCAAGCACGGCTTCAAGTTTTCCAATACCTTCAACACCGAGTTGGTGATGCAGGACATTCGCTTGGGAGGTCTCTGCGGAGGGATGGTGTATACCTCGCTGGATTACTTTCACGCCCGCAAACGAATTCCGTCTCAAACGTTCAGACCTCCGGTCAAATCCCCCCTCTTCGATAACATTTACCAACGGCAGGAGTCCTCCCTGGTGAACAATCTGGACAAGTGGACTGAACTGGTCGTCAATCCCTTTGGCGCCCGAACTGGCGAGTTCTTTCGCTGGGGCCTGCAAGGCACCAACGGCGGCCGGTTGGAGGAACTGCGGCGGGAAATCGATGCCGGCCGACCCTGTCCACTGGGCCTGTTTGTCGCCGGCAATGGCGGATTCGCCTCCCATCACCAAGTTTTGGCAATCGGCTATGACCTCGGTCGCTACAAGGGTGACTTGGGCGAGCATCAAGGCGACTTGAAGATTTTCGTCTACGACCCGAACTTCCCCAATCAGACCATGACGCTGGTGCCCAAGGTCGACCGCACGTCCTACGAATACCTGGAGGATTCCAACTGCAAATGGATGACCTACTTTGTCGATCGGAAGTACAGTCCGGCCCGACCCACGAACATCGCGACACCTGACTTTCCAAACGACGGGCTCGTCCATCAGCTGCAGTGTGAATTCCGCACTGGCGGTGACGACCTCCGCGGGGGAAATGACAATTGCAATGTGACGATTTTCTACAAGGACGGCACCTCGGAACGCCACGAGAATATCAACCGCGGCGGACGCTGGATCGGCAACTACTGCGAAACAGTGACCATCGACTTGAGAAGGCCCTGCCGACCGCAGGACCTGGATCGGCTGGAAGTCCAGACGACCTTCGGCGGCGGACTGAGTGGCGACAACTGGAACGTCGATGGACTTTACATCGTAGCCATCATCGGAGGAGGAAGGTCGCGAACGATGTTTGAAGAATCGGGAGCACCGCTGGTGCGATTCGATGGAAACAACCGCCCGCTGAAAGCCGCTTTGCGGTAGTCACCGCAGACCCAGACACCCGACCGTGAAAGCACTGATAAGACAAGGCCTGGTTGATTTCGCGGCCCGGTGAAATTGCGGCCGATCAAATTTCGGCCTGGTCAAATTGCGGGCGGGTGAGTGAGTCTCGCTTCGAGTGAGGCTCAATCCGCTGCCCGAGAAAAAATTTCGCTAAAGAGGAGGTCAATCTGACCTCCTCTTTGACGTGAATGGCGGGGCAGGACGGGCGGGGTCGCAAGTCGAATCCATCACCTCAGCGGACGGCCCTCGATCGGCTTTCCATTCGTAGTCAGCACCTGCAGCTCGTGAGCTCGATGTGGACCGGCGGCATACTAGTTCTGGCCGGGCTGACGGTGCGGATTGAATTGCCTGAGCCGAAGGTTCACAAGTCAGATTAAGGAATCCTCGGCCGGGAAAGCAGCATGTTTGCTCAAAATTACTTCAGCTGCCGCCCGGCATCAGACGCCCGCGAAACTTAAGCCAGGGACATTATTTAACGCCAGTGACCTCGTTATTTCTACTCAAGGTGATCTGCACCAATGTCCCATTGTCCTTGGCGGCTTTCAGTTTGTTATACATCGTGCTTGGGCACGGAACGGTGGCATCATATCTGATGCCGTTTGATATAAACGTCACCTCGGCCTTGTCGTGAGTAGATTTACCAATGGTCAGCACCTTGCAATTGTCGTGTGTTTGGCCTGGATTCAGAGAATCTTCTTGCCAAATCTCAGGATAGGGAATCGCGCCTGCTGAACACGCTTGGGACGATGCTATGACGATCACGAGTATCGCGAAGCAGCTAAAACAAGTTCGATAAGTCTTCATCGCATTTCTCCGGTTTTCTCGGACTTAGAATGCCGCGCTCCCGGCGGCTCAATCGGATCAATGCTCTTGTGCTCGCGTTCTGACGAAAACCGAAAAAATTTTGACGCTTTTTTGCCGCGCCAAAGGTTTAGCGAGCATGCGACTGCCAAGGTCACAGCCAAATTCGCTGCTTTCCAGCTACTGTGCGGCTGGATCCGGGACCGAAAGCTCGACTTTGCGACTTTCGAGGAGTCGAGTCGACTTTTCAGCCGCCGTGCGCCATGAAGCGGCGGTCGCGTCTTCGCCCAAGTCCCTGAAGAGCGCTTCCAGCCGCCTTTCCGTCCGCGGAAGATACCACGCGTTGAGATAGGGCACTGTGGCGAAAGCAACCGTCATTTCCTGCCGAGCCTGCAATAATTCCTCGGTCGCCTCGCGGGTCTGGCCGCTTCTTCTCAGCCATTCAGCCCTCACGCTTCGCCCGTAGCCATTGAGAAAAGTTGCGGCAGTTGGTCCGGCGAGTGCCAGCTTTAGAAGTTCCTCGACTTCAGCATCGCGCCCGATTTCCAGGCAGCTATCGGCCAGCAGCAATTGGGCATACGGCTGAATCGCTCGGGACCTTCCAGACACGAAGCGCGCTCTCAAGCTCGCAAGGATTGAATGCGCCGTTTCATATTCGCGATTTGAAATCAATAGCTCGGCGTAGTTCAAATCGACTTTGTCGATTTGGTCGATCAAGTCAGGCCCGAGCGATTCGCGCAATTCAGTCAGCTCCTTGCGACTCGCCGCCAGTTGGCCAAAGTTAAACAACATCCGAGCTCGATAAATTCGGGCTTCGGCGAGAATGGCGGCCGCTTCTCGCTCGGACCTGGCAATCAGCGAGGAAATGAATTGGTCCAATTCCTGAATCGCCTGCTGAGGCAATTTCTGGTTTAGCCGAATAAGAAATCGTAGCTTGACCAGCTCGAGCAGTTGAATCGTGGGAAACTCCTTGCTTTTCTGGCAGGCGTTGATGGCATCGGTCGCATACTGGACGGCGCGGGAGATTTTTCTGGCATCAAAGCTAGCGGCGGCCAACATGTTGACGGACTTGAGGTATTCGGGATGAGTGTTTCCATAGTGTTCTCGGCGGGCAGCCTGAGTTTCCTCGAGCAACTTGAGGGCCTCTTCGATATTGCCTGCTGCCAGCGAGATTGAAGCGAGGTCGTTGACGATATTCAGCGTCAAGGGATGCCCCGCACCATACAGTCGAATGGCGATCTTCCGGAGCGATTTCAAGCCGGCAAAGGCCGCCGACTTTTGGCCGACCATGTAGCAGAGTGTGGCTGAGGCCTTTTTCAGATCGAGTGTTCGGGTGTGTTCCTCGCCGAATCGGCTCTGGGCAAGCTCCGACAGTTCGTCAGCCAAACTTTTTGCCAGCTCAAACTGACCCGCGTTTCGATAAACATCGAGCAGATTGTTTCCACAGACAATTCGAATCAGGTCCGCTGGAATGCCTTCAACCTCAATCCCGAGAGTTTTACTCGCCGTCTCGATCGCGGCATCATGCATTCCTCGTCGATCAAAGGCCATGGCAAGTACGCTGCGAAAATTCAGTTCGGCCTTGCTCGGCTTGAACCCCCTCGATTGAATCTCACTCAAGCCGGCTTGGGCAAGGTCCAGCGCTTTCTGAGTCTGTCCCAGCTGAAGATAATGCGCTGAAAGCGCGGCTTTGTTTTCCAGCAACTTCTCTACGGATGCCTCTGGTTGCTGCTGGTACAGTTCGATCGCTGTCTCAATCCGTTTCAAGCCAAAGCTCGATTCGCGCAGTGCAATTTCACAGTCTCCGAGCAAGCATGCAGCGACAAATGGCTCCAAGCCGTCAGTGGGACATGTGCCGTCTGCCAGAGCCTGCTCGATAACTTCCCGGGCCTTGGCGGGATTGTCGTTAGCCAGCCAGATTGCTCCCAATTTGTACGCCATCGCCAGCTTGCTGCGGGGAAAAAGCGTCAGTTCCTTGAGCCGCATTTGCAACTGCTCGAGGTACCGAGGGTCGTGACTGCTGGGTCGAAATGACTCGCTGTAGGGAGACAGTCGCTCCAAGCTCTCCATGAAAAGCTTATCGAAGGCCTTTAAATGTTCCTCGGCGATTGGAAACTCTGGCGGCACTACCTTGGCAGCGGGTACGGCGTCCGACTCTCCGCTCGCTGCCTGGCCCGTTCCCAATAAAGTGGACTTCAGTCCTTGTGCACCGGAGGAGGGCAAGGAAGCGAGCCGGCTCCAACCGAACCACACCGCCAGCGCGGCAACTCCCAGCGCAACGACTCTGTGCAGATGCTGGCGGATGCTTCTGCGGACTTTCCGCCAGAGATGCCGCTGAGGACTTCTCCCCAAACCGAGCCGACCGAGGTCGGTTGCCATCTCCAATGCCGTTTGGTAACGGTCCTCAGGCGAGGCGGCCAGAGCGCGTGCCACGACTGAATCAAGGCCTCGAGGCAAATTCGCCGCCACGGTCTGTCCCTTCAAGTCAGTCTGTCCCACCAAGCAATTCGACGATTCTGCCGGCTGCTCCGGAAGCTTGAGATAATGGCTGACGAGGACGGGCGAGATCCCCGAACGAGCGGCAGCCAGAATGTCTTCATCCGCCGCCGCACTCCCCAAGCTCGCCTCCAGCGGAGTCAAACCAGTGAGCAAATAGAATAAAGTTGCGCCGAGAGAATAGAGATCGGTTCGGCGGTCCAGTACTTGTTCTTTTACGGACTTGCCACGGGCCTGCTCGGGGCTCATCCAATCGACGGTCCCGATGACTGTATGCTCTCGTGTATCGGAGCGCTTAGGCCGGCCAGCATTCCCCTCAAAGCACAGTGCTAAACCAAAATCAATGATCTTGATGCGCGGCGGCGAGACATCGAACATCGGCTCAGTTCCCGACTCTGGCGGTATCACCAGAATATTCGCCGGCTTGATATCTCGATGTACAATCCCCTTTTCATGGGCATGATGCAACGCGAGACAGACGGCCTGCATTAACTTCACCCGCTGCATCAAACTGAGCGTGTGGCGGTTGCAGAATTCGCCCAGCGACACTCCGTCGACATATTCCATCACCAGGTACGGCAATCCGTCAGGCGTTCGCCCCACATCAAGCAGACGCGCGATATCTGGGTGGCTGAGCATCGCCAGAACCTGGCATTCAGTTTCAAAACGCGGCGAATATTTTTCCGCCCCGGGGCGGACAAATTTAAGGGCCACCTTACGGGTAACCGGGGCTGTTTGTTCCGCTTCCCAGATCGCACCCATTCCACCTTGGGCGATCAATTCAACCAGCTTGAAATCGGGCGGAACCCAAGGCGGGACGGGCACCGCCTCGTCCTTAATCCGGGATTCCTGCTCGTCAGGCTCAGGGCGGGCCAGCAGATTTGTTGCAATCAACGTGCGAAGCCCGGCAGGGTACGCGACCTCGACTGCGGCTTCAGCCAAGTCTTGCAACCAAAAACTTGCGCTCGCCTCCGGGTTGGGCGACATTTGCTCTGGTCTAGAGTCCGAAACCGCTCGCTCGCCGGCCGCCTCCATTTGAGCACGGGCAGCCTCTGCAGGATCGCTGAGTTTTTTTGGAGCTTCAGGCTGCATGCGATCGACTCACAGGTCCCTCCCCTCTCGAACGAGAGCTGGTTTCTTCATCAAAGCTTTCGAATCGAGCTCGATTCGGTTTCCCCAGCAGTTCTCAATTTTATCCTGCCTCGGGCCCGCGGATCTCTCTGAGCGTGGACTCTCCGAATTATTCCCCAAACCGAAGCCTGCTTTCATTGCCGAGGAACCTGCGAAAGACGCTGACTTCAAGTAGACTGGGAGGCAGAGGTTAGCGCGCGACCTGCAAATGCCCTCCCGACTGACGATTCGGCGCAAGAAAACTGTCCGCTTATCCCCCAATTCGTGAAATTCCTGTTGAGGTTGAACGTGACGAATCGGGAGCAGTGGCCAGTCACTCGGGACAGTATTGTCCTCCAGCTGCAAAACAAGGATCCGGAAGCTTGGCGGACTTTCGTCCAAGTCTACTCTCCCGTAATTTTTCAGTATTGCCTAACGCGCGGTCTTCAAAACGCTGACGCTCTCGATATCACACAGGAAGTTCTGACCCGCGTCTCGCGCTACGAATATCGACCCGAATTGGGAAAGTTCCGCGCTTGGCTGGGCACAATCACCCGCAATGAAGTCAACCAACTTTATCGCAAACAGAAAAGAGAACTGCCAGTCGTCACTCCATCGGCGGAGCCTTTCGACCATCAAAGCGAACTTGACTGGGAAAGAATTTCCAAAGCCTACCTCCTGGATGCCGCTCTCAGGGCGATTCGAGCGGAGTACTCTGATGATCAATGGAGAGCGTTTGAATTGACCGCCTTGGGTGTCGAAGAGAATGCGGGCGTCCGACGTTTTTTTTGGCAAGGCCAATCCAACATTCCGGAAATTGCTACCAAGCTCGGGAAGAGCACCGATTGGGTTTACAAGGTCCGCTCCACGATCATTCGTCGTTTACAAGAGGAAACGATCTTTCTTGCCGAAGAGATGGCACTGCTGGACTAGCCGTGCGACCTCGTCCTCTTTTGTCGACCGCGAAGCATTGCTGGTCGATACGGCAAAATGAAATCTCGGCCGCGAAAAGCCCAACGCGGAGCGACTCAGCGGAGGGACTCACCTCAGCGGACGGCCCTCGATCGGCTTTCCATTGGTAGTCAGCACCTGCAGCTCGTGAGCTCGATGTGGACCGGTGTATTTCCAGACGATTTCCCGGGCAGGGGTCAGCTCAAAAATCTTGATCACGCCTTCCTGTTCCGGGGCGTGGTAGCTGGCGATCACGGTGTTGCCATTCGGCAGGCGCTGCGCTCCACAGGGATCGTCAAATGGCTTGCCCGGCACATCATCGTTACTGGCTTTCCAGACGATTTGGCCCTGGGCGTCGAACTCCACGGTTTTGTTGCCGTGCGTCAGGTTCACCAGGGTGTTGCCGTTGTCCAGTCGAATCGCCGTGAACGGCCAGTTCTCCGCCGCCCGGCCGCCCAGCTCCTCGCGGTCCGTGGTGAACTCGCGGACGACCTTTCCGGACGGGTCGTATTCTTTCACTTTAAAAGCCAGCAGGTGCGGAACCAGATAATTGCCATTGGCCAATTTGCGGGCCATTCGGGTCTGCATGTGGGCATTATCCGTCTCCGGCTGCAGCGGCACGCGACGACTGACCGTGCCATCGGGCTCGACTTCCAACAAGACGGGCTTGGCTCCCAATTCCGTAATCAGCGTTTTACCGTCGGCCAGTCGCTGCACGGTACCCAGCTCCTGGTTGTCCTTTGAAAGACTGTAATGAAAAACCGTGGCGCGTTTTTCACGCGTCAATTCGCGAACTTCGTCCGTCCAGCAGATGAGGACATTCCCGTTCGCGAGTACACAGCCATCGCGCGCTCCGGGCCGGCCGGCATTCCAGATCTCTTTGCCCTCTTCGTCCAGAATTCCGGTAAAGGTCGGCCCAGCGATAAACAGCGAATGTCGCGGTGCCTCCTGGGCGACTGCAGAACTACCCAGCAGAAGCAAAAAAGCTGCAAATAACGTTCTGCATACCATGAGTTCCCTCCACTCAAAAACAGGCTCTTGAATTTGGGTCGATCATATCAGCTGGGCCTGTCCTCTGCCCGATCGGATGAGACAGCCGCCTGAAAAAGAGCCCGCGCTCAGGCTTCGCCGCGCTTCCTGGGTTGGCTTCCGTTTATAATCGCAGGGGCATCCTGATTCGATTGGCTTTCCTCTCCTTCCCTCCGAGCCGCTTCCCCGACTGGCCAATGAGCTCCTCTCACGATGATATCGAAGCTGGCAAACAGCGGCCGCATTTTGCCACGACGCAGTGGAGTCTGGTCGCGGCAGCAGCCGAGCCGGCTGCGGGACCGGGCCGCGCGGCGTTGGAGCAACTCTGCCAGCAATATTGGCAGCCGCTGTACGCGTGGCTGCGGCAAAGCGGCAGCAGCCACGAAGACGCCGAGGACTTGGTGCAGTCATTCCTGCTGGACACCATCGATTCGGGCCGTGTCGAACGAGCGGATCCGAGTCGCGGACGTTTTCGGACCTTTCTCCTCGCCAGCCTGAAACACTATCGAGCCAACTGGCGGCGCGGTGAACAAACCCTCAAGCGCGGCGGAGGCGTGGAACGCTGGTCGCTGGACTTCGCCCAAGCCGGAAAAAGCTGGCCGGGCGAACCGAGTGACAGGGAGACTCCCGATCGGCAATTCGATCGGAAGTGGGCGCTGTGCCTGATTGAGAACAGCCTGCAGCGGGTGGCAGCCAAAAGCGAAGCCAAAGGCCGGGGAGATTTGTTCGCTCGCCTGAAACCGTACTTGACCGGAGCCGATGACGCGGACTCGCACGAACGAGTCGCCAGCGAATTGGGGCTGACCGTTGGGGCGGTGCGGGTCGCTCTGCACCGCTGGCGGGAGGAATGGCGGCGGGCGATTCGCGAGGAAATCCGGCAAACAGTTCTGGAGGAAGCGGAAATCGAGGATGAACTGGCCCATTTAATGAGCGTTTTGGGTGGATAGGGACTATTTTTGAATTTTTCTGTAACGAGTTGCCGCAAACCGTTTAGATCATGGTGAAAGCCCCGATTGCGGGGCGCGGCGACTTCCCCTGCTGCCGGCATTAGGTCCGGATTGAGAGCGATGGCCACCTGCCCCAATTGTCAACGAGAAATTCCGGCCGACGCCCCTGCCGGGCTCTGCCCTGTCTGCGCGATTGGCCTGGCCCGCAGCAAGCCACGGAATGCAGCCGACCTGCCGACTCGGGCATTCAGCAGTGAGGAATCAGAGGACGCCCCCTCGCCTGAGATGCTCACGCGCCTGCTCCCTCAGTTCCAGGTCGAGGAATTGATCGGAATCGGAGGGATGGGAGCCGTCTATCGGGCTCGCCAACCGAAGCTGGACCGGCCCGTGGCGCTGAAGATCATGTCCAGCCAGTTCGCCCGGCAGCCCGCCTTCGCCGAACGCTTTGCCCGCGAGGCCCGAACGCTGGCTCGGCTGAATCATCCCCAGATTGTCAGCGTGTTCGATTTTGGCGAGGTCAATGGACTGTACTATCTCGTGATGGAATACGTGGACGGCATCAACCTCCGGGATGCCATCGCTGCGGGCAAGTTGCCAGCTGACGAAGTTCTGCAGATCGTCCAGCAGGTATGCGAGGCGCTGCAGTTCGCTCATGACCAGGGCGTCGTTCACCGCGACATCAAGCCGGAGAACATTCTGCTCGACCAGCGGGGACGGGTGAAGATTGCCGATTTCGGGCTGGCCAAGCTGACCGCCGATCCCCAGCTGCCGGTTTCGCTGACCGGAACGCGGCAAGTACTCGGTACGTTCAACTACATGGCGCCCGAGCAGATTGAAAAGCCGGGCAGTGTCGACCACCGCGCAGATATCTATTCGCTCGGCGTGGTGCTGTATGAGCTGCTCACCGGAGAACTACCCATGGGCCGGTTTCAATTGCCGGGGGAAAAGCAGCCCCGCTACGCCCCGCTGGATGACGTGGTAGCCCGGACGCTGGAGAAGGAGCCGCAGCGGCGCTACCAGCAGGCCAGCGAAGTGCGGACTGCGGTCGAGATGGCCCGCTCGGATTCGCGCTTCCACCCGGTCCAGCCGATCGGAGGACGGCGCCCGGTTGTCGCCGAGCCGGTGGCTCAACCGCCCCAGCCGAAGGACTCACATTCACCTCTGTCAAAGACAGCCGAGTACACCGTTCCCTTCCGAATCGGGAATCCCAAGACTGGTTACTGGAACCAGACAGATGGCATGCTCTCGCTGTACCGTGATGAGTTGGTCATCCATTACACCACCCGCGATCCTTTTTTTAATTCGAGGTTGTTTGGCCATGACGGCGAGCATCATCTGCCGCTGGCGCAAATCGCCGGAGCCGAGTTTCAGGAGGGCTGGTGCTCTCATCCACTGACGGTGAAACACAAGTCGCCGAATGATTTCCGCGGGTTGCCGAGTGAGAAGCGTGGTTCATTGCGTTTTCAAATTGCCACAGAAGACATGGAAGAGGCAAAGCGCCTGATCAGTCATCTGCGGAATGCGATCGGCCAGCCTCCTCTCCCGTTCACAATCGATAAGCCGGAAGCGCGACAGGCTCGAGCCAGGCGCCGGCTTTCCTGGCTGGGGATTGCCATGGGGCTGGTTGGCTTGGTGAATACTGCGATATTTCCCCTGTTGTTGATTGGCCTGTTTTTCTTCAGAACGGAGGTCTCGAGCCTGCCGCAGAGTCTCGACCTTGACTCGGACATCAAGATTGAATCGACTTCGGGAAGTTCGAAAATCAAGGTGACTATCGATTCGTTGGATGAGCAATCCCAGAACGAAGAAGCCTCCGTGAAATCGGCATTGGAGCTTGCGGAACTGGCAGAGGGCGACGTTACAACGCAGGCTGATACCGGGGAAGTGAAGAGCGACAACAAGCAGCCTTCGGACGCGATTGAGATCCTAAACGACTTTGGCCTGCTGAGCACACCCGAGGAGGAAATTCCGGTTTGGGCCCAGGTAAGCAGTTCTCTTTTGATGTTCGTGATTGGCCTGCTGCTGCTTACTGGTGCCCATTGCATTCTGTCTTTGCGGCATTGGGGCTGGGCGTTGAGTATGGCCATTCTCTGTATCGTCCCAATTCATATTGGAGCCATTTTGGGAGGAATCCCGGTTGGAATCTGGGCCCTCGTCGAATTGTCCCGCTACAGTAACCGGACCGCGTTTAATCTGGATTCTCCCGCCGCCTGAACACCGGCAGGGCCGGACTATGACCGATTTTCGGTCGGGGATTGGGGTTGATCTTGGGCAATCTTTTCGAGCACACTGCGAACTTCAAGGGAGAGGTCTGACAACACTTGTTCGAGATTGCCAGCTCCCAGACGCTTCGCATGGAACTCTCCCCGAAAAGGCATGTCACAACACCTTGCCTGCCATTGCTGTGGGCGCATCCACCGGCTGCCGGAATTGAGCTCGAACCAGACCGCGGTCTGCACGCGCTGCCGCTCGGCGCTGACGCGGCCCGGGACCGCGCGTCAATCCGCCAGCCGCACGGCCGCCGCGGCGCTGGGCGCATTCGTGCTCTTCTGGCCAGCTGTGTTGCTCCCTATCCTCAAAATTGAACGTCTCGGCCAAAGCAGCCAATCGAGCATCCTCAGCGGGATCATGGACCTGTTTCAGCACGGGAGCTGGTTTATCGGCGGAGTGCTGCTGCTGTTTTCGATCATCTTTCCCCTCGCCAAAATCGTCCTGCTGCTGGAACTGTCCTGCCTCCAACTGCTCGGCCAACGGCACAAGGCGCTCACGCTTCGATTGATGGAGCACTTAGGCAAGTGGAGCATGCTCGACGTGATGCTGCTGGCCCTGCTGGTGATGCTGGTCAAGCTGGGCAATCTTGTCGAGTTCCAACTGGGTCCGGCTGTGTTCGCGTTTATCGGCTGCGTGACGATGAGCATGATCGCATCGCTCTGCTTTAACCCCCGTTCGATTTGGGAGGACTGCGAATGACGTCGGAAGAATTCCCCGCAGCGGAAATCGTTTCGCAGCGGGGCCAGATTGCCGGGCGGCTGGCCGTCTCGCGAATGTGGCTGGCGACGCTCGCTTGCCTGGCGGGAGCCATTGCCCTGGTTTGGTTTTCGCTTGAGCCCGCTGGAACCGAGATTGCGATCCGTTTTCAGGAGGGACATGGACTGAAGCCCGGCGACACGCTGCGAAACCGCGGGATTGATGTGGGTCGAGTGCTCAGCGTCGAGTTGGACAAGGACCTCGCCGGTGTCGATGTCCGCGCCGAACTCGCCCCGGCAGCCAAGGCCCTGGCTCGCGAGGGTACTCGCTTCTGGATCGTCAGACCGACGGTCGATGTGACCGGGATCAGTGGTTTGGAAACCGCAGTCGGTTCGAAATACATTGCCGTTGCTCCCGGGGCGAGCCAAAGCGGCCGTGCACAATTTGAGTTTACGGGCGTCGAAACGCCTCCTATTGAGAGCGCCGATCGCGCGGGGTTGGAACTCGTCCTGCGGGCGGACGATCGGCATGGGATCAACCCCGGCGCGCCGGTCAGTTGGCGCGGGGTGGAAATCGGCCGCGTGCTCAGTTGCGCGCTCAGCCCCGACTCCCGGAATGTGGATATTCGCATCCAGATCAACGCCACGCATCAAAGGCTGGTCAACAGTGGCAGTCGCTTTTGGGTGCTCAGCGGCGTACAGTTCGACGCGGGTTTGACTGGACTGAAGGTTTCGGCCGAGTCGCTGGCGACGATCGTGCGGGGAGGCATCGGGGTAATTACGCCCGCAGAGAGTACCGCGCAACCTGCGCGATCGGGCGACATCTTCGCGCTCTACCCGGAGGAAGACGAAAATTGGACAGAACGAGCTGCCGCGATCAATTTGCTGGAGCTGGTTCCGCCATCGACCGTGGCTCTGTCCGCAAGCTGGCAACAGAAGACGTTGGGCTTTACCCGCTCGCTCACTCGTCCCTCACTGGGCGTGTCGCTCGAGGAACAAGGGAAGACAGAACTGCTTCTGCCGGCAAGTTTTCTCGCTCCCCCGTCAGGCAGCCTCGAGGGTTCATTTAAAGTCTCGCTCGACTTCAAGCCTGAGCAGGCGCTGGAATGGACGGCCGTACCCAACGGCGGTGCGCTCCTGGCCCGGGTGCCGTTCGCAAACCCCGACCAGCCGACTCTCCCGGCGGATCGCTTGCGGGTGCCGCCCGGCCCGGAAGATTGCTTTGTCGCGCGGCAGACCAGCAGCGGCGCGACGGTCCTGGAATCGCTCGGCAAGCAGGAACTGAACCTCGCCTCCGACCGCTGGCTGGTCAACAAACCGGCGCTGAACTCCGGGCTCTGGAATGGAGCCCCCGTACTCGCGGCCAAAGATGGCCAGCTGATCGGGTTGTTCGTGGTCGATGACACGGGAGCGTATATCGCTCCGCTAAAGTGAACCATCGGCCAACCTCCCCTGGTTCTTCCCCCGTGCCCGCTGTGCCTCCGTGAGAGACCGTCTTCCGGTCACTCGGTCCGCACATGCGCTGCTGAACCGGGGGCTGGCGCGAAGACCCGGCTGACTGGGAAGGGCAAACGAGCCGAACCGGGGGCTGGCGCGAAGACCCGGCTGACTGGGAACCCCAAACGAGACTTGCCTGAAACGCGCCTGCGCCGAAGCTTGATGGCTTGGGGCCTCGGCCAGGGGTTAAACGAAGAACCAAAAATAAAAATTCCTGCCTTGGTCTTCCCCCGTGCCCACTGTGCCTCCGTGAGAGACCGTCTTCCGGTCACTCGGTCCGCACATGCGCTGCTGAACCGGGGGCTGGCGCGAAGACCCGGCTGACTGGGAACCCCAAACGAGACTTGCCTGAAACGCGCCTGCGCCGAAGCTTGATGGCTTGGGGCCGGAGCTACTTCTTACGCACAATCGTGTACCAGCAAAAATATTCCTTTGCGAGCTGTTCAAGCGATTTGCCTTCGCCGTAGCCAAGCTTGCCAAAACAGTCCAGGACCCAAGGCTGGTCCTCGACGTCAAAGGCAAGCACTTCAAACCCCGCCTGCTGAAATGCTTCTTGGCTGAAGGGGGACTTGCCATCGGCCCAGGGGATGTACGGTTTGTCAGGCGGATTCTGCGGCGGGCAGATGTTGTAGATCACAAACAATCCGCCCGGTTCCAGCGCGGCGGCCACCTGCTTGAGGAACTCCTCGTCGCTGAGTCCCAGCTGCACCAAGCGGCTGGGGTCAACGGTTTGCCCCGGGGGTGGATTGGGATGGATGTAGCCGGACTTGAGAGTGTTCTTGCTGGTGATCAGTTGGAAACCGGCGCCGGCTGCTGCGCGCAGCTTTTCTTCTGCCGGCCACTGGCCAATGTGCAAGGTGACCGAGCCGCTGCCGACTGCGCCGGTATCGCCCGGTTGGCTGTAGAGTGCCTCGAAAACGGGCTCGACATCGACGCCGTGGGCATTGAATCCACAGTGGGCGAGCAGATGCAACTGGCCGATGGTGCCACAACCGAAGTCGAGCAATTTCATTCCTGCCCGGGTTCTGAGGTGCGGGCTGGCCAGTTCCAGGACGCGGGAGTAAACCAAGGGCGATCCATAGGACGTCTCGTAATAAAACTCCGGCGGGCAATCGCGGAGGGTAAACTCGGCTTGCTGTTCGGGAGAAAGCGATTCGAAGGCTTGCTGCGAGATCGCCCGTTTTTTATCGTTGCTGCGATAGACTTTCCGCGCCGAGGGCTCCGCCAGTCGAGCCGTTGCGGAGAGAAAGTTTTTCGCCAGTTCGGTCTTCACCAGCGGCTGAAGTTTCTCGGCGTCGGCCCGGAGTTTGTCAGTGATCCGCGGCAGTGGCTCGGGCTGAACCTCCTGGGCCCCACCCAGGGAGCAGATTGCCATTAACCAAGCCAAACCGAGCCGAGCGATTTGGTTTCGCATCGAGGTTTACTCCCAAGACAGTTCTATTTTCCTGCATCGAACGAGCCGCAGAGGGATGATTCTACGGTTCCCTCAACCTGAAGGCTGCGCCTCCCCCAGTTCATCTCGGCAAACGGCAGCGGAAACGGTCAACTTCTCATGTAACGACCCGGTAGAGGAAGGGAAGGCTGGCCAAGCTTCAGCCGGCGTTGAATAATCAAGGCCGAAGAAGCCGGGCGGACTGGAGTTGGAGCAGGTTTTATGGCCGAACAGTTGGTCATCGCCAAACTGGGCGAGGGACCCGAGATTTTTTACAGCATTCAAGGCGAGGGTTTCAGCAGCGGCGTTCCCAGCGTGTTCGTGCGCCTGAGCGGCTGTAATCTGCAGTGCGTTTGGTGTGATACCGACTACACCTGGAACTTTGAGGGCACGCCTTATGTGCATCAAAATGACCAGCGGCCCGGTTACCGCAAGTTCGTCCGGGCCGAGGTGCAGTGCCGGCTGAGGATTGAAGAGGCGGCGGAAGCGATTCAAGGTTATCCCTGTCGGAATGTGATCTTCACCGGAGGCGAGCCGCTCCTGCAGTCAAAGCCTCTCGTGGAACTGATGACCTGCTTGCGAACTCTGAACGCTGACTTTCGGTTCGACTTCGAGACCAATGGCACGCGGTTGCCGGAGGCGGCGATTGAATCATTCGCGCCGCGTTACAATGTCTCGCCCAAGCTGGCCAACTCGGGCATGCCGGTCGAACAGCGGCTGAAGCCCGAGGTGCTGGACTGGTTCGCCGCGTGCCCGCGAGCGACTTTCAAGTTTGTTTGTCAGCGGGAAGAGGACGTGGCGGAGGTGAGAGCGTTCGTCGGGCAGGCAGGCGTGCCAGCCGAGCGCGTTTTCCTGATGCCGGAGGCGACGACACGGGAACTGCTGGCGGAGCGCCGCGGGTGGTTGATTTCCAAGTGCCTGGCGCATGGCTTTCGTTATTCCGATCGACTTCACGTCTCCGTTTGGGGGGCTCGCAGGGGGGTTTAGGCCTGATTGCAAGTTGGCTCAGAACAACTTCTCAACCGCTGCCGGGTTTAAGATGCTTTGGTTGGAATGAACCCGCTTTTCCTGATCGGACCTTATGCTCTCCTCTCGTTTTCCATTTGTGGTCTGCCTGCTCCTGGTGCTCAGCCTTTTGCTCCCGGCTAATAGTTCGCGCGCCCAAGAAAAACGGGACCAGGTCCAGTTTCAGGGCGCGACTTTTGATGGGGAGGCGGAACTGCTGCGGGTCTGGAACCTGGTCAATGAGCAGTTTTACCGGGCTGATTTTAATGGCGTTGACTGGGAGGCCGTAAAGCATGCTTACTTGCCGCGCGCCACGGCCGCGCGATCTTCGGCCGAGCTTGCTCCGGTCGTCAACGAGATGCTCGGCTTGCTCAAGACGTCGCACACCAACTACTACACCACCTCCGACCCGGAATATTATTTTCTGTTCGGAATCTTTTCGAACGGCCCCTTGGCCGAAGAAGCGCAACGCCGCTTCCCCGCTGGACAAGTTCAGTTTGACAGCCTCGGGCTATTGACCAGAGAGCTTGACGGGAAGTGGTACGTCAGCGGCGTACTCGAGGGGACTCCAGCCGCAGCGGCGGGGATTCACCGCGGCAACGAGTTGGTCTCGATCAATGGAGAGCCCTTCCATCCAGTGCTCCCGCTCCAAGGCTTGGCCGAAAGGGGCGAAGCGGTTGAGCTGGTCATTCAGACGACTCCCGATCAAGGCTCGCGCAGAACGGTTGAAGTTCGGCCGGTTGCCCTGCAGCCGATGCCTGCGATGCTCGAGGCGATGAAGCAGAGTATGCGGGTGATCGAACACATGGGCAAGCGAATCGCCTATGTTCACGTCTGGTGTTATGCCGGGCGACAGTACCACGAGCTTTTGGTTCAGGAATTAACCGAAGGCAGCCTCAAGGAGGCCGATGCGCTTGTGCTGGACATTCGCGATGGCTGGGGTGGTGCCAGCCCGGAATATTTGAACCTTTTCAATCGCAGGATACCGCAGTTGACGGCGCTCACCCGGGACAAAGCAGAGGTGTATTTTGAGACCCAGTGGAGAAAGCCAGTCGCGTTACTGATCAATGGCGGTTCGCGGAGCGGCAAAGAGCTGCTTGCCTATGGCTTTCGCAAGTACGGGATTGGCCCGGTAGTTGGCGAGCGCACGGCTGGCGCGGTGACTGGTGGGACGGTGGTTCCGCTGAGCGACCAGTCGCTGCTCTATCTCTGCGTGATGGGGATGCAGGTCGATGGCGAGATCCTGGAGGGGATAGGCGTGGCTCCCGACTATGAAATTCCCTGGCCACTGCCCCATGGCTCGGCAACAGACCCGCAGCTGCAACGGGCTTTGGAGTTGTTGACCGATGGTAACGGGAATTAAACCAGTGTTTTCTGGCCGTTTGGATTTAGCCTGCGTCGCTCAAGTCAGCGGCAACGAGACAGCCGAATTCCGTGGCGAAGTTGACCGAGACTCGGGCGTGGACGGCGCCCTGCTTGTCGAAAAACCGCTGTGAACCGCTGCAGGTGAAGACCCCCTCGTGCCAGATGTTGGGGTGGATGTACAGTCCACAGGAGCCGTCGAAGTAAAACGCCTTGAAATCCTCCGGTCGTACATCATCACCGGGCAAGGCTAGGGGCACAATGAAAGGGCGTCGGTCCAGCGGAAAGAAAAGCTGGCCGCCATCGGGATGATAATTTGCGTGCCAGAGGAAAACCTCCGCCGGATCGCGATGGTGCAAGTCATCGGCGTGCTCGGGCGGGCAGGCATAACCCAGTACGTAGTGCCCACCAACCGCTTCATTCTTTCCGTACAGAATGTCGCCTTTCCACTCACTCTGGAACACGCCCTCGCGGGTTCCACCTTCATCTCCGCAATCAGGATCAACTGGCCTCCATCCGGTAGCCGGCCAGCGGACAATCTCGATGGGGAATTGCTCGGGCTTTTCCCGCACTAACTGGCCGTAGCCGCCAAGCGATTCCGCGGACGCGATGATTCGGGGGATCTCCAGTCGCTTCAGATTCGCTGGAAGATCGGGATTGAGATAGTCGATCACTGATTGTTTCATCCTGTTGCTGTGTGCAGGGTCCACGACCCTCTTGCCTCGACCTTGCCCAATTGCCTCGACCTTGGTTGCGAGCTGGAGACTTGCGGTCAGCGGCGCGAATTTCATTAACAGAGCAGCGGCGTCACCACAGCTCAAGCAGACAGACGGCTGCCTTCACCAACTTTTCAACTGGACTCTTCAATCTGGGAGAAACTGGAAATTGTGAAGCTCGAGGCTGGTGAAAATCACCGCGATGTTCATTGGAATTTCACCCTACCTTAAGCGTTTGATCATCCCCATCGCCAAAATCTTCCAGTGGGCGGAACCTCCCTGCGGATTGGTTCCACCGGACCACTGTTTTCAGTTTGCAATAGGTGTGTGCAGTTGCAGTTGTCTCGGAAATGCGACTCGGAATTCCAGCGAGTTCACCGCTCTGTGGCAGACAGTTGAGTGTCAAGGCTCACCAACTTCACTTTCCGGCAGGCTATTCAAACTCCAGCCAGGAAACACCCAGTCAGGAAACATAGCGGCTGTAAATCGCATTTAGCCAACTGCGGTCCGGGCCGGCTCCAGCTGGCCTTTGCCCGACGAGGCGATCACCAGTGCCTGCGAGACTACATAGCCTGAAGGATGAAACGATGAAGCGTGTTCAGGGTTGGCCCGCGAAACTGTACTTGGCTGCCACACTCGGCTTGGCCTGCCTTCTCCTCGCGACGAGCGGCTGCGGGCCTGACCGAACGCTCCATACCCTGACCGGCAAAGTGACATTGGGGGGCAAGCCGTACAACCGATTGATCATTTATTTCCGGCCGATCGGCAAAGCCGTCAACGAATACAACCTCGGCGTCGGTGAGACTGATGCGACAGGCACTCTGCAACTTCGCTCGACGGCCGGCGATGGCCTGAACCGGGGCAAATATCGTGTTTCTTTCAGCTGTGTCCAGGTGCGGGGCCAGGTCGTCGACCCGGAGAAAAAAATCGATAACGACCGCGGAATCGAATACGACGAGCTGGTTCCGGAAAAGTATGCGAACGCTGACGAGAGCCCGGTTGAATTCGAAATCAAGCCCGGATCGAACGTCTTTGAGTTTGATATTCCGACCCGCTAACTACTGACTCAAACCTTTTTCCTTCCTTTTTTCTTTCCAGGGTGTGTTATGAAGACAAAATCAGGTTTCACCTTGATTGAGTTGCTGGTGGTGATCGCCATCATCGGCATTCTCGTCGGGCTGCTCCTGCCAGCCGTGCAGCAGGTCCGAGAGGCTGCCCGTCGTACCAGCTGCAGCAACAAACTGAAGAACCTCGGCCTGGCAGTTCACAATTTCTGCAGTGCCAATGCGGAAAAGCTCCCGATGCTCGGCGAGGCCCAGGAAGGTGGTCATTGGACCGCCTTCATTCTGCCCTACGTGGAACAGCAAAACGCCTTTGACGTCCTGTCATTTGGTTCGAATGACTTCGCCTCGTCGGCCGGCATCCAGAACGCCTCCTACAACTCGCCGTTCAATCACATCCGCAATATCGCCGTTTGTGAAACCCCGTTTGACATTTTCCGCTGCCCCTCCAGTGCGGCTCCCCAAAATGTCTTTGATGCTTCAACCTACATTCCACCCTGGTTTGTCGCCCGTCGCGTTCCGGCCAACTACATCGGGGTCGTTACCGGTCTGCAGCCCAATGACTGGAAGCCAGCTATCGGCTGGGGCCGACCCAATCGCCCGACTTGGAACGGCAATCCGACATTGGGTCACTGGGAGCTCGACGGGATGATGGCAACCCGCCCACCTGAACGCTGCCGAATTGCTCAAGGCGGCTGTGGTGGCCTGAGCCTTCGCGATGTGACTGACGGCACTTCGAACACGTTAATGATCGGCGAAGCCGAGCCAGATCCGGATCTGGCCACGATCGCTTCGGTTCAAGAGACCCCGAACTCGGGTCGCAAGGACCACTGGGCGATTGGCGGCGATGACTTCGACAACTGGGAAGGCACTGACTGGTCGGAAATTGGCGGTTCAACTGCAGTCCGGATCAACTTCCGTCGGCCCGCCAAGACCCTGCCCAGCCCGATTGCCCTCGACGGCAACGCGGATTGGGGTGCGTATGAGGTCAGCTTTGGCAGTCGGCATTCGGGCGGCGCCCAGTTCTGCAGCGGCGACGGCTCGGTCCGGTTCATTCCGGAAACGATTGACGCCGCCGTCTACAGCGCACTGGGAACCCGCGGTAAATCCGAAGTCGTCAACGTCGAGAACTAGCCTGATTTGGTAGCAGCCCCAACGTCGAGGTTAAAAGCGCAGAGTGGTTGGTGGTTCCGCTGATTTGCCATCGCGCCCTCCGGAACCCCAATCCCCTCCGCGCCCCGCGACAGTTGGATTTTATGCGAAAGGAATTTGGACCCTCGACAGTCGAGTCAGCACAGTCTGGCTGAGACATGGTCTGGCTTCGACTACTTGTCGGTGGTGCTCTGAAGGCTGGATAATCAAGCGCTTGGTAGCTAAACACTGCCAGCGCGATGTTCCAGTCCGCATTGCCCGGTTAATCTCTTCCGTCTTCTCAGGAATAAAGACTCAATGACGGCTAGTTCAATTGTAGAGCGGATTCGGGCGACATTTGCGGCCCGCGGCGATGAAAAGTACGCCGATGAAGGCGTTACTCAACTGCAGCACGCCTTGCAGTGTGCGGAGTTGGCCAGACGGGAGGCAGCCGGCTCTCAGCTGGTTGTGGCCGCGCTCTTGCACGATATCGGACATATTCTGGGCGAGGCTGACTTGCCTCACAGCTGCAACCAAAACCTTGACGACCATCACGAGGACAGAGGCTACGCCTTTTTGCATCAGCACTTTGGCGATGCCGTGGCCGATCCTGTTCGCTTGCATGTAGCCGCCAAGCGGTACCTCTGCACGGTCGACCCGAGTTATGCCGAGCGATTGTCACCCACTTCTTACAAGAGCTTTCTCGATCAGGGTGGGATGATGAGCCCGGAGGAGGTCGAGGATTTCCGCCGGGAACCTCACTTCGAGGCCGCAGTCCGGCTGCGCAAGTGGGATGACACCGGAAAGAACCCCGCTGGTCAGGCAGTCGTCATCGAGGACTTCCTGGATGAGCTTGCCAGTGTCTGCACGCCTGCCCAAATTCGCGGTCAGGACAGTCAAAGCTCCGCTTGAGGGAACATCGATCTGACGACTCTTCTTTGCGGAAGGGAGACACTTGCCCTGGACGCTCCACTCCGAGTCCTGTGGATTGTCTTTGCGGCGGGTGTTTCCTCAATACCACCCAGCCTCCGATTAGATTCGGTGCTGGGTGGTTTTTTTCGCTGCCCGCAGGGGGTCCGCTTTATTCAACCTTGCTCTGGGCTCCATCAGCAACTTGCGGAGTTGATGTTTCACGAAAGCGGCCGACCACGGGCCGCTCTGAAGACACTCCTCAAATCCTGATGAAATTATTGGATTACTGCGTGAATGCATCCCGACGCCTGCCGCACTTCGACAACCGGACAAACGAATCGGTCGCATTCTTCAGCCCACTCCTGACTACTGCCTCCAGCGGGACATCAACGGGGCATCGCTTGTCTTGGTTGTACCTGTTTCCCGCTTGCCTGCTCCTTCTGGGCCTGCTTTCAAACCTTTCGCACGGCCAAGAGACGAGCAAATCAAACCGGCAGGAGCGAGAGTCAAGCAAGAATTCCGCACCTGCTGACAAAAAGTCTGAGTCGCAACTCAGCCCATCTGCCGCTGGTGAAGACGCTCGTCGAGTGGAAGTCGACAATAACCTGCTGGCACGGCAACTTGCGTTGGCTTTCAGTCACCCCGGAGTTGAGAAAGAACTCGACTTGGTTGCCTACCAGAAGGAGCAGTTGCGGGACCTGTTTTACGATTACCAGAAGACGCTCAGCGAGTTGGCCCAGCGCTTTGCCCGCATGAAGCAGGAAGATCGCTCGCAGCTGGTTGGCGAATTGGTCGGAAAGGTCGATGCAGAACTCGAAAAAATCCTGCTTCCCCAGCAGCGGAAGCGGCTGCGCCAGATCAGCCTGCAGAGTGTGGTTCCCGCAAATAATCAAGGTTTAGCCCCATTTTACGCAGTTCTTGGCAACGCCAGCTACT
>JAJTFE010000162.1 GCA_021298375.1 Blastopirellula sp.
TTCCTCCGCGCCAGCGGCGATGAGGCGGACCTCGGCCCCGTGCGGCCTCACATCGAAGTCGCTCCCGTCCCAGATCGCGATGCGGCGTTGGAGCGAGCGATTGAGGAGATCCGAAGAATGCAAGCGGAACGCAAGGAATGATGGGCGCCTGATAGAATGAACGGTTGCCCGCGTTTGGGGTGAGTTGTGCGATTCGCCGCTGATTTGGCCCTTTAGCGATCCACTCCCGAGCTCGCCTTATCCACCGCATTCGGTTCTGTCGGTTGCTGGTCGTTCGGTTCGGGGAGAGAGAACGCGAGGCGAAAGCCAATGCTGCGGTCGCGGTAAGATGGGGCGACAGCAGCTCGAAATGCCGTCCGGCAGTAAGGGGCGATGTTATCCCAACCGCCTCCGCGGAGCACTCGGTTTTTCCCCGTCGAGGGACCGAGAGGGTCGGTCTGCGCTGACCCGTCGAAGTCTCTGCTCCAATCGTGAGTCCACTCGACCTGATTTCCGTGGAGGTCGAAGAACCCGCGGAGGCTGGGCCTCAACTCCCGGGTCGGCTTTTCATGCTTGGACCCGTTATCGAGAAACCAGCCAAAGCGATTCAGTAAGGCGGGGTCGCCCCCGAAATTGTAGGCGGTTCGCATTCCACTCCGGGTTGCCACCTCCCATTCGGCTTCGGTGGGGAGGCGGAATCCGGTTTTGTCCAGATTCAGCGGCCAGTCACGCGGTGCCCAAGCCACCTGAGCATCACGCGGGAACTTTTCTTTGTCCAGCGTCTCCGGGTCAGCGTAGGACTGTTCCGATTCGGGCAAACCGGTTTCCTGCCCGAGCCAGCGGCAGTATGCGACTGCATCATACCAGTCCACCCCGGAACCAGCATCCGTTGGCTGTGTATCAAAATTTTTCATGAAATTCGCGTACCGCGAAGAGTACGGTAGTAAATCCCCGTAGGTTATCTCGCGATCCAGAAGCGCTATCGAGCGCGATAACTTGACCGGATGCTGAACCTCGTCGTTCCTCCGTTCCGGTTCATCTGCTTCCGCGCCGATCGTGTAATCACCTTGCGGAACGACAATGAAGGTATAGAAAAAAACCTGCTTCGCCGGTTTGCCTTGGAACAGGTTCAGCACGCTTTTCTCCGGTTTCGCCTCCCGGTTTGGCTGGACTGCGATTGCCCGTGTAAACCACTCCCGTTCTGAGGAGTAGGGGACCGGGGTTTGGTCAATCCGGTCAGCCAGCTCCTTTTCGCCCAAATGCCGAAGCAGCCAGCCCGCGGCTCCATGAACGCCAGAGCTCGGATCGGTTGCGTACCAATCGGCGAGTTGCTTCACGAGTTTCTCCCGCCGAGCAATGGGGATCTCGTTCGGACCATACTCACCGATTGCGAGCAGCAGAGCGTACCTCGAATCTTTCGGAAACCTGTCGGCTGGGGCAGTCGCAACCAGGTTGAGCAAATCGATTAACGTTCCAATTTCAACCCCGCGCGGCTTGCAGCGGAAGATAAGCTGCATCAGCGCTTCGGGGTCATCCGTCCAGTCCAACACCGGTAGGACCTTTTCTTTGTCTCCAATCCGCAACATCGTCACCGCCGCGTTGGCTCGTTGCTGGCCGAATGCAATTCGCGGCACGGAACCGAGGTCGTCAGGAGGCTGACTGACAATGAGCTGGCTCAATTGAGCAAGATTGTCTGCAGATGCCACGGCGGTGACTGCCGGAAAAAGAATCGCGTATTGTTCCGGGTTGGCCAGGGTCAATAACCTGGTCAAGCGGGCAGGATCATTGGCAGCAAAGTCAGCCAGCGCATTGGCCGCGCCGAGTCGCTGCGCGGCTGCGCGTCGGTGTTGGCCGGGTCACTGAAAATCTGCTCGAGTTGGCTGAGGAGTTTGCCCTGGATAGGTCGCAGCGGATCCCGAAGGAGAGGCTGGACCTCCGCGTTGGTTGTCACCAATTGTCGGCAAAGTAATTGGAGTGTCGGTTCACTCCACAGGTTATCGTCGACAGAACTCGTATAGTCGACCAAGGCCAACGCCGCGCGAAAACGGCGCTGGGGTTCGACTTGGGGATCTTGCAGAATGCGTTGGAGAGAATCGGTCAGTTTCGATGCGGAGGGGCGAAGAAGTTCCCGAATGGGCAGAATGTAGCTCCACTTGCCCGCAAGCAGTTCCTCGAACAGCGGTTCAACCAGCGACGGGTCGCGCGAGACCTTGGCCAATCGGGCGTGAAGTCGGGCGCGCAATTCAGCCGGAGTTTTTGCCTCCGCTTCCAAGTGTTTCGCGAGGTATTCGTCAGCCACCTGGGGTGTGGCATCGAGCTGCTTGATGATCTCCGGAAGCCTCGCCGGTTCGGCGTTGGTCAACGTGTCCACTAAACCTGCGATGCGAATTGCCTCCTGTTGGCTTGATGCCCGACGCCAAGCAAACCAGCCCACGAAAGCCAGCAGGAGGACCGCAGTGGCAGTCAGCGACAATCGCCTCAAGTGGTGACGTGATGCCCGCTGCATCATTACCTTTTCCTCGGGCCGCCAGTGCGCTGGCTCGGTCCAGCGCCTGATTTGGCGCCATTCGAGCAGAGTCGGCAATTGCTTCTCTTCCCGGTTCAGATTCCATGCCGCAGCTCGCTCGGCCAGCTTCAATTCAGCTCGGCCTTTGCTGGTCTCGCGTTGTTTTCGCGTCAGCCATTCGCGGAGCGAGGGAACCAGGTAGTCGTGTGTGAGTTGAAAGAAGCGGCGCGGCGAGGAGTTGCTTGCGGATTGGGAATCGTGACCTTCGGGGGCAGTCGGGGTCAGCAACCTCAATTCGCCGTCGAGGATCCGCATCAGCTGTTCGAAATCCTGCCGCCGATGGGCGTAGCCCGAAGCCTCGAGCAACTCATCCTCGGAACGCATCGAGCCCTTGAGGTCGGTCCCCAGGTCTGGCAGCAAGGCCCGCAAAACCCCCCGAACGGCTCCCTGATGTGCGCGGTGACGCGCGTCGGCTCTGCTCGAGGCAAAGGTCTCCTCCAGAAAACTGATCCCGATTCCGTCCAGGCCTCCAATCGACTCCAGTGTCTCGGGTATCCAATCGCGCCCCTTCAGCATGTCAGCCAGCAGGGCCAAGCGAACGGAAACGACTTTGCCATTCTCGGAAAGGCCATCCGCGACCCGCTGGATAAATTCTTCATGCGCCGGAGACCGCAGGTTTGCATCGAGCGGCAGCTTTCCATACGATTCGCCGAGCCGAGTCAGGACCCGCTTGGCATGTTCAATCTCAAACAGGTCAACCAGTTTGAAATTGTGGTCGGTGATGATCGGAACATCGATTTGATTCATCAAGCGAGCTGCCGCCAGATAGAAGTCATCTCGAATCATCAGGACCGCCTGCAGTCTCCTGCCATCGCATTGTCGCAGAGTTCGGATCAGATCGCCGTCCTGATCGACGCGGTGAGAATAAAGCCATTGCTCAAACTGGTCGATGATGAACACGATTTTCGGACCTTCCGAGCGGCGAATTCTCTCGGCCAGTTCGGCGAGTTCTCCTCCAGTTGCCAAGTCGGGGCAGCGCTTTTGAAGTTGCCGAAGCAGTCGGCTTTCGGTCTCTTCCGGCGTCGCTTCGAGGTAGACCAGGCTGACCTCCGGGGATACATTGGGAATCAGCCCCGCTTTGACAAGTGACGACTTCCCGCAACCGCTCGGGCCGTAGAGAAGTCCTACCGGGAAAGTCTGGTCTGGGTCGCGCTGCTCGAGCCGTTCTTTCCAGAACGCAATACTCTCAGGGACTCCGTTGCGGTCGCGCGGCCCGGGGAGCAAATCGAGATAGAACCCAGCATCGTCGGCGGTAAACGAGCGCAGCCCTCTTGGAGTGAGCGGTGTTTTTGGGGACGACGCGGTTTGGGACGTCCGTTGGTTGAGCCAGGCATGAAGATCTCCCGCCAACTCCCGGCCATTGGCGTAGCGTTCCGAGGCCCGCTTCCGCAATAATTTCAGGCAGATTCGTTCCAGCTCGGCAGGGATCTCTTTTCTGAGACTGCGCGGCGCGAGAGGCTCGACAGACGTAATCTCATAGGCGATCTCGGCATGGGTCTGCCCGGGGAAAGGCAATCGCCCGGTCAGCATTAAGTACATGATGACACCGAGAGAGAACAGATCGCTGCGGCCGTCCAGGCGATGCCCCTCGCCGCGCACCTGTTCGGGACTCATGTAAGCCGGAGTCCCTGCGATTCGGCCATCTTGCAGGTAATCTTCCTCATGGATCGCCAGCCCAAAATCGGTGACATACGGAGCCCCCGTCGCTTCCTCAATCAGGATATTGGCCGGCTTGATGTCCCGATGAATCAAGCGACGCTCATGCGCATGATGTAACGCGCTGGCAATTGGCTCGAGCAGCTTCGCGATGCGGGGGAGGTCGACGGGATGGGTCTTGATCCAATCGGCCAGTGAGCAGCCATCGATAAACTTCGAGACGACGTAGATTGAGCCGTCGAGCGTGCGGCCCACATCGTACACAGTGACGATATGGGGATGGTCGAGCGCCGCTACCGTCTGAGCCTCCACCAGATAGGAATCAATGTTGACCAATTTCTCGAGCGCTTCGAGACTGGGAACCTTGACGGCGACTTGCCGCTTGAGCTCAGTGTCTTGAGCAAGATAGACAGCGCCATAGGCGCCCTGGCCCAGTTTGCGCTCGAAACGATATCTCCCGGCCCGATGGTCGCCGACTGTTTGATTGGAAATAAAAGAACCGGTCAGGTCGTGAGAATTGATCAGGCGCGAAAAGGTCCTGGTCTGTTGGGGAGGCGCGGGTGCCGGTGAACTTGGTTGATGCCAACGTTCCATGCGGGCCCGCAGTATCTCGAGGAGAGTGTTCCCCAAGCTTGGATAACGGGTTGCGAATTGCTGGAGCAATCGATCGCTGGGTAATTCCCCGAGCCGCAATTCGAATTCATTGGCGATCACTTCTTGCCAGACGGTTGGCTCTTCGGCAAGCCAGGGCAACAATCGGGAATAGTGCTCAACGCTGCACGGTTCGCCGCGTTGCAGCCGGATTTTTTGGTCTGCGAGCACTAGCTGGACCTGGTCCGCCCGGGCCAGATTGGGACGATCCAGCAAGCAACTTGCGAGATCGGTCGAACCGTTTTCGAGTTCGGCGACGAGGAACGCGAGTTCCGACATGAGCCAAAGCTCCCGAGGCGAGGAAGGGAGAGGCCCGGCAACCGGGCGATGGCCGTCAAGTATAAAGCTTGCAAAGCCCGGATGTTAGCAGCGTTCCGACCAACCAAAGGGGACGAACCAAAGGGGATGGGGCAAATCCGAACTGAATCGGATTGCCCCCGTCCCCTTTTTTGTTTTAGGAAAGTAGTTGCTTCCTGGGTGGACATCGGACAAGCTACTTCAATGGCAGCAAATGAAGAACATTACGAGTCGGCGGAATACCAGGTCATCCTCTCCGAGGGCAAGTTTGAAGTTCGCGAGTATCCTGACTTGATGCTGGCGGCGACGACAGCCAGCCAAGGTGGGGCAGGTGCCGAGGGCAGCTTCATGAAGCTGTTCCGCTACATCAGCGGCGGCAACGAAGCCAATCGGAAGATCCCGATGACGACTCCGGTCTTAATGAGCAAGCCAACCGCAAGCTCGAGTGGGCAGATGGGATTCGTCATGCCCAAGGAGGTGGCTGAGCAGGGTGTCCCGAATCCAACAGTGGGGCAAGTCGCAGTGCGGAAACGGCCCGGTGGGCAGTTTGCCGTAATCCGATTCTCTGGGGTAATGACATCCAAGTTGATCGAGCAGTTCGCAGCCGAACTGCGGGCGTGGATGGAGGGAAAAGGTCTCAAGGCAGATGATGCTGCTGAGGGTGGCAGTTTCGAGACTGCGGGGTATGATTCGCCCTTTACGCCGGGGCCTGAGCGACGCAACGAAATCCTGATTCGCTTGAAGTCTAACGGCTAAGTCGTTCTGGTTGTGCGCGATAAAATATAACTCGATGGTGGCGTTTTATCTGATCGGCCCGAGGGGGCACTCAGCGAAAGCTTGAATCTGTTCGCCTTTCTCTCGATAATCTTGCCATTGACCGAATCAGCCCCGGGGCAAACGCCGGTTAATGTCCGCAATTCGACCAAGGTTTTTGGGAATCATGAACTGGACGCTCAGACTTGTCGTTTTGGTCGGCTTTCTCAGTATTCTATTCGCTTCGGATAGACTTTCCGCCCAGCAGCCTCGGGAACCGAAGAAAGCAACCACAAAGAAAAAGAAAGAGCTCGCTGCGGAACGGGACAGCAAGTTGAATGCTGCCAAAACCGAGTATGATCCGGCTCGAGTTGAGGCGGCGAAACAGCACTTTGCCGCGCTGCTCAAAGGGCTCAAGCTGAACATGGAGCTTGTGGAAACCGAGCATCTGCTGGTGTTTACGGATCTGGATAAGATTCAGGCCGACACGATTGCCGGATTAGCCGATAAAGCCTTCCTCACTGCTGGTCGCTTGCTGAAGATCGAAGACACCAAGAAGTTGTTCCCGAACAAATTGGCCGTCGTGGTGCTCGAGAAAGACCGGTTTTATGAGCCACTTCAGCAAGCCATGTTTGAGACCCCGCTGACGTCGAGTCGGTCGGTGCTATGGCGAACCGAGGGGGAACTGCCTTGCCTGCTGGTGTCGAATCTTCCTACGTATGACTTTCGCACACCTGGCTTCAGCGCCAACTGGAGTCAGTTTACCGCCCGCTTCATTGGGACCGTGGTGTTGTTGCAACGCTACCCGACGGATACGACGCACTCCCGGCTCCCCGTCTGGGCTCGCAACGGCTTTGGGTTGTACGCCTCGTTGCTGGCACAGGATAGCCCGGAAACGACGCAGGCCTATCGCGCGCTCTTTCGCGAGCGCCTGCAGGATAAGGTAAAGATCTTTGACTTCACTTCGGGCTCGAAGGAGTTTTACAATTTTCACGTGACGAGTGTGGTGGAGTACCTTTTTTCGGATTCCGAGTCAGCTCGATTTGAAGCACTGATCCAGGTATTGCGAAAACAGAAAGTCGTCCACGATGACCGCGTTTTCTTGGACCTGTCGACGGAGTTGGGGTGGGATCGAGTCGTTATGGAACGCGAGTGGCGGTACTTTGCCAAGACCGGCAAGCGGCTTGCCCGGTAGTTTGTTGATTCCCGAGGGTATCGGGGGCGTATGTAAGGGGAAAGTGTCTGTTTTGATCAAGGCGAGGGAGCCTATGCGTGTCTCGTGTTGTTGGCTACCGCGGTCGGAGGCGAACAGACTCAAGCGGATTCCCGCCAACCGATGCTGAGTGATTTAAGCCGCAGGGCAGTCCATAATGTAAGAGGAGCTGCGCGCAATGCGGAACTCTGGGGGTAGCCAATGCTCTCCGGGGCGGGCACAAACCGTGCATCGGCAATGGCAAATGTGATTGGTTTCTGCCGGGCGATCAGAGAGAATGCCCTTGGATGTCGAGTCTTCGCAGCGCGTGGGCCGACACCGCAACCCACGAGCGAACGGGGGGACAATCTTGAGTTCTGGGAGCTTGGCTCTGGTCCGGTGCTTTAGAAAATCGCCGAGTTCCCGTCGTCACTTTTCAATGATGAGACCTGCTTGATGTTCCCATCGAATTGGTTAACTCTGGCTTTGTTGCTGGCTCTTACGCTCGATGCACCGAGCGACGTGGATTACGCGCGTGATGTCAAGCCAGTGCTCGCAGCTCGCTGTTATGCTTGCCACGGGGCGCTCAAGGCCGAGGCCGGCTTGCGAGTCGACACCGTTGCGGCAATGACCGACGAAGCTGGAATCGTCGTGCCGGGTGACTCGGCGGCGAGTGCGATTTTGGGGCGAGTCTCGGATGCCGATCCGGAAACGCGGATGCCACCGGGGCACGAGGGAGCTCCGCTGACCGGCGAAGAGATTGCCGCGCTCAAAGCCTGGATTGAAGCAGGGGCACCTGCCCCAGCCGACGACAAACCCGAAGCTGATCCGCGAGAACACTGGGCGTTTCGTGCCCCAGTGCGTCCCGAAGTTCCTGAGACACCGGCCGAATCGCTCCATCCCGTGGACGCCTTTCTGACTGCCAAACGGGCCGAGCGAGGCTTGAATGCGGCTAGGCCGGCTGAGCCCAGATTACTGCTGCGGCGGCTCTATTTGGATCTCATCGGCCTTCCCCCGACGCTCGCAGAACTGGAAGCGTTTGCGGCCGACCCGAGCGAAGCCGCATATCAGGCCACAGTCGATCGGCTGCTGGCGGACGAGCGCTACGCCCAGCGGTGGGCTCGGCACTGGATGGACGTGTGGCGGTACAGCGATTGGTGGGGACTGGGCGCAGAGGTCCGCAATAGCC
>JAJTFE010000163.1 GCA_021298375.1 Blastopirellula sp.
TTCCGGGGAGAGAAGCTGCCGTCCATTGAGACGCCCAGGAAGCCGCGTTTGACGTAGCCGACATCGACCAGGTCAGTGACGATCCGCATCACCATGTTGATCGGGATGGCAAATCCAATCCCATCACTGCCGCCGGAGTTGCTGGCAATCGCCGTGTTCATGCCGATCACTTCCCCGTCGAGATTGAACAGTGGACCACCACTGTTTCCCGGGTTGATCGATGCATCCGTTTGAAAAAAGTCTTGATACTTGACGCCCTGCGGACCAAGTTCCAGATCGTGCCGAAACTTGGCGCTGATGATTCCCTGGCTGACCGAGTGACTCAAACCAAAGGGGCTGCCAATCGCGACGACGTTGTCGCCGATTTCCACATGGTCACTGTCTCCCAACCGCGCGGGCGAGAGTTTGTCAGACTCCATCAGCAGGACAGAGACATCGGAGTCCTTGTCGTGCCGGACATCCGTTGCCCGGAAGGCATAATCATCGATCACGATTTGGATGTTCTCCAGCTCGGCGCCCTCAATCACGTGGTAATTGGTGACCACGAAATTCCGATTGCGATAGCGGATCACGACTCCAGAGCCGGCTTCTTCAATCACGGCCGCCCGCGCCGAGTAGCTGTTGTCATTGTTGCGCGTCCGCGTTTTCTTGGCCTCGATATGAGCTACCGCGGGACTGGCCGATTTCACCAGCAGCCTGAGCATCCCGAACTCGCGGGGCGAGTGCCCGGCCCCCCGGAATTCAACTCCCGGAAGTTCCCCCAAGCTGAAGCGGCCTGATGTCTCCGAGGCGGGAGTGACCCGCGCCGTGTCACCTTGGGCAAAGAGTGAGTTCCCACTGTCGCCGGGAATGCCAAGCAGCATTCCACAGCAGAGCAGGGCAGTGCGACCAAGGAGGGAAACACGAAGGCGGGAAATGAGGTGTCGGGTCGGCAAGCGGAGAGGCAGTGGGTTGGGGAGTGAGAAGTTCATGCTGTGGGTCGCAGTTCGAGGGGATTCGAAGAACCAACTTCTATCAGACTAGCCGCGAAACAAGACGTTAACGAGTCCCGCAGAGTCGGTTCGAGACGGTTTTGACGATTTTGGCTGGTAGACTTTGCCGGTCAGGAAATATTGAAGTCCAGATCGGTCAACCGATAATCGTCGGAGCGGTCGATGAGGCGGCCCCAATCGTGCGAGCGGGAGTTGCCAGAGGATTCGTTCTGTCGCTGGCAATTGATGCAGGTCGTGGCATAGGGCAGTGCCTGAAGTCGGGCGACGGGGATGCTTTGGTTGCAGCCTTCGCAAACTCCATATCGCCCCTGAGCCAAAAGTTGCAGGGCAACTTCAACGTTCAGCAATTCGCGAGAAGCGACTTCGGCAAGTTGCGAGCTGAGCTCACCAAAGGCTGAGTCGCTGGCGAAGTCGATTACATCGCCGACGGAGTCCTGATTCATCTGACGCAGCAGGCTGTCGTCGCCAGCGAGGGCTTGGCGGAGCGCTTCGCGGCGTTGCAACAGAACTGCTTTCATTTCGTTCAACGTGTCTTTTCTTCCCATGACTTGGGTCCTTGAGGCTGATGGGAACTCGGAATGTTCACCCAGCCCGCAAGCAGCAACAGAAAGAACTGAGCTTTGGCGAGATCGTGCGGCAAATTGGCTGGTCGCTGAAACTATAGGTTGAGTTGCGCGAGCGAACGGAATTTTCCCGCTCCTCTTCTCAGGGCCAGGCAAAAGTGGATTGCCTCCGCGAGACTCGACTTGCAGCTCTCCCCGCCCCAACCAGAAGGCACAGACGGTACAGCTGGTGCGACCGCTCCAACTACGAGCAATGCATTGGGAAATGCAGCATCCCCTTGACGTCTGTTTGACCAATCGCAGGGACAAACCTAGGTTTCCACAGCCTCGACAGCGATGTTGAGGATTCGTCTCGTCTCTACCTTCCGCCAATCAGAATCATGAAACGCGGTGCCATCTCGTCTCAATCTCGGGCCTCCAGCCTTGACGGCGCAGACCAACTCGGTCAAGACGTCGCCCGGTTGGCTGACTTGAGCTGTCGCTTTGAGCGACTGCTCAAGCGGGTTCGGATTTTGGCCGGTCACTGTGAACAGGCTCCGGAAAATCTGCGCGATTCGCTCAAGCAGTTTCTCGACCTGGCCGTGATTGAAATGGAGGAGGGATTTCAAGCCTTGGTGAGTTACCAGGGTCGTCTATCCCAGTCTGTCACTGTCCCAGAGTCGGAATCGGGCAAGCTCAGTTCAGAGCAACCGGTCGCTGATTCGCCAATCGAACCGCAAGCGACAGCCCTCGCGTCTGTTCCGCCGGTGGTCTCTGAGAACGAGGACTGTGAGCAGGGGATTGAACCCACGTTCGACAATATAGAGATGAGTTTTAATACCATGGCACGACTTGCTGAAATTCCTGAAGCAGCTGACCTGAATGCAATTCTCGCACGACTGGAAAGCGGCGATGACGCCAGCGATGCGGACGAGTTCCGAAGGCCGATTCAGGATTCGCCAACCAATACACGCGAACAACTGTTAGGCTTTGACGTCTGTCGGATGGAGGTCAGGCCAAACCCGGCCACTCCAGCCGCCGCCGAGCCCCAAAACCTGCCCCAAAACTTGTCGCAGAACTTGTCGCAGAGTCGCACAAACCGTGCTTTGGCAGCGGCCGATCGAGCCGATACCCACCATATTTCCGCGGCGGAAGTGGTATTCACTTCGGCGGGGGACAGCCATTCGGCGGGGGACAGCCTGAGATATGCGGCGGCCCTCAGCGCGGGACTTCCGGCCGAAGCGGGAGCGTTCCCAATCGACTCCGGGGCGTACGGGACGCGGGCACAAGTCGAAGACGGTGCCGACGTCCAGCCGGTACTGCCTGTACCGGCTGCCGAAGTGAACGATGCCGAAGTTAAAGGCGCGGCGGAGAGCCTGTCCGGGCACTCGCCGATTCCTTCGAACCTGGAGAGTCCGGCCCGGCAGAATCCAAACAGCGCTCCGAGCCCGTCGCGAGGGCATGCCAGTGAACAGGTGGAAGACGTTAACCCTCTGGAGTCGATTGCACCCGAGAATCTCGAGGCAATTCTGTCCCTGAAAGAGGAGTTGATTCTGGTCTCCTCCAAATTCAAGAACTCAGGAGTGTTTTGAGCTCCAGGCTTTACGCAAAACTGTTGATTCAACCTAACTGACCAAACAAGATTCGATTTACAGGTGTGTCCCATGTCGTCAAGCTCTTCTCCGTCCGGCAAGTCCGGCGGTTATACAGTCGGTCTCTCTACGGCACGTTTCCTCGATCAAGCCATGCTGGATGAGGTCGCGCCCACCGCGGTTCCAGCCTTGCGTCCTGCGCCTACTCCCCCTCCCCCTCCCGCACCGGTTCCACCGATTGCGGCAACCAAGGCTTCCGAGCGGAATGAATCCGACGAAGAGATTTCCAGTTACATGAGCCAGTTGCTGAAGCGGACCGGGCAAGCGCCGGCGGGAGGTACACCAAGTGCGCCCCCTCCCGCTGCTCCCGTCTCGTCCCATTCGTCAGCCGCCGAGCCTTCCGAGGGGCACTCCGAGTCGGCCGCTGAAGAGGAGGCCCCTTGGACCGAAGCCCAGTACATTCCCAAAAAGCTGGCGCCTGAACGGGAGGCTGACCTGCGTGCCTTCCGCAAACTTGCCAATGCTTCCGCTCGCGGGGCACTGAACAGTTTCGAGCAGAAAAAACAGCGCAAGCAATGCAAGACCAGCGGATTCCTTGCGGTGTCGAGCTTGGTTGCTGCGATTCCCCTGTACTTGTGGGGAGGTTTACTGGGCGATCACTGGGGCGCCAGCGCCCTGGCGGCACTGGTCATCGGCGGCGTGTTCGGTTACCGCTTCCATAAATCGCGCGGTGGTTTGGAGAAGTAACCCTCCGCTGAGCGATCCTGCAATCACCGGTCAGGTCAGATCACTGACCCACAGCCTGCCTGACCAACTTTTCATCCAGCAGCAATTTCATTCGGCCGTGCTTCGGATTCGGAGCGCGGCCGGCTGGTTTTTTGGGGGCAGCATCCGGCTGACGGAACCGTAGCCGCTCACCGGGTCAACGGCCAATCCCTGAGGCGATAACTCACGCCCGTTTGATCGAGGAGTCGGCAAAGATACCTCAGGGCGACGCCAAAACCATCGGGACCGCTGAACCCGCCGAATTGTCCGCCGCGCCGCAGGTGGGGTTCGAGGTCGAGAAACACGAGCGGCTGACTCCAGCCGGCTTTTTGTAACCTGTCGCGAATCGCCGGGAGTTCCCGCTTCAAGTCGGGCAGCACCTGTCGGTAGGCTGCGTCGCCAAGTCCTGCCGGGACAAAGGCGTCGAGGCTCTCCTCGTCAAGATGCTGGTTGCCGGATGAGCCAGGATTTCCCGTCCCAGCCGTTGGCGGCAGGTAATCCTTGACGTGTACCCAGCCCAAGGTGCCACGCAGCGCCAGGTACTGCCGCCAGACCTCGGATGCACTCAGTCCCTGAACGACGAGGTTCGCTCCGTCGAAGATCGAAACCAGATTGGGAGCTGCCGCCAGCTCGACCAACTCGCGGACCAGGTCTCCCGTCTGACCAATCAGGTTGGCTTCGACTTCCAGCCCAAAGACCAGGCTATCTTGAGCGCAACGAGCAGCGAGTTCCCGCAACCGCGCGGCCGCTTCGGCCAGATGAAGCGAGGGATTCGAGCCGCGCGGGTGATAGAAGGAAAATCCTCTCACCAGCGGAGCCTGCAGAACCTTCGCAATTTGGCTGATTCGATTGACCTCACCGGCGAGGTAGTCGGAAAATGGCCGATACTGATTGGAGGTGCCGTCGTCGACATCCAGTAACTTGACCTTGCCCAGCGGGGACCCGATCGAGGAGACGCGGAGGCCGTAACTGGTCAGCAACTCGTCGATTCGCTGGAGATCCGAATCGGTGGCAGCGAGGATGTTCTTGATCCCCTGGCCGAGGTCAAAAAACCGGAGCGAGATCCACTCCAGACCGAGGGCTGAGGCCACCGCAAATTGCCGCTCCAGATTCTTGTCGGCACAAACCTCATCGCAAAAACCGGTCAGCACGACATCGCTCATCGGAGGCTCCGCAGGAGGGGTGGGAAAAGCGGGCAATGGCCTGCAGTCTGGAGGTGAACTCGATCCTACTTGTCGGTTGAGACGACGATCCGCGAGGAAATCCCGCCGCGGGGGGTGAAAACGGCTTCCAGCGTGGCGCTGCGGGGCTGCACCGCGCGAACAAAATCTCCAAAAATGAAATTGGTCACGTGCTCATAGAAAATCCCCTCGTTGCGAAATCGCTGCAGGTACATCTTGAGGCTCTTTAGCTCAATGCACTTGCGGTCGGGGACGTAGGTGAAGACCAATGTCCCAAAATCGGGCTGGCCTGTTTTCGGGCAGACCGAAGTGAATTCGGGACAGCGGATTTCGATCGTGTAATTTCGATCGGGGAACTGGTTGTCAAAGACTTCAAGCGTTTCAAAAAAGTTCTGCATCGGATGTTCCTGAAACTAAATCCCGCAGTCCGGTCGTGGCTGACAGTGGCCGGGTATCGCTTCCCAAGGGGTGGGCGACTGAGGGCGGTAAGTGGATGGTTTGGATCGACTAGTGAGCTGCTTCGGGTGAGGCCGCAGGCGGCTTGACGGGGCCTTTCGGAGCGCAGACGAGCACCATGACCGCTCCGAGAATCGTGACCGCCAAGCTGAGATAGAAAGCACTCGAAACCTCGGCCCGCAGGCCTTTGGAGGTGATTTCCGTAAAGGTGTTCACCACAGGCGCGAGGCCAAAGACAAGCGGCATGACGAAGATCGGCTTGCCGCCGAAATTGAACGCGTAAATGATCCCCAACGCGCCAAACGCTCCTGCGGTTCCGCCCAGCAACGACCAGATGACTCCGCTCGTATTCCAGCCACCCGGCTCGGGGAACTGCTGCAGGAGGAAGAAGGCCGCGACCACGGCAATCACAAAGTAGGCGAGGCCGACGCAAAGGAAAGGGCGCAAACGGCTTTGCCCCATTTTCATCTGACCCTTGTGCAGGACCGGACCATAGGAACCCCAGCAGAGTGCCGTGAGCGCGATCGACAAGCCAACAGCAAGCCAGTTCACTGCTTTCTGCTCGAGCTGTTGCAGGCGGCTGACCGGCTTGTTCACAGCGTTGCCCGCCTCGGCAGCTGGAGTCGCCTCGGCAGCTGGTGCATCGCTCGCGGGGGCGTTGTCGGCATTGCCAGTCGGCTGGTCTGACTTGCTGGAGGGTTCATTCTTGGAGGGCGCGGCTGCTGCGTTCACAGCCGCGGGCTGTTCCTGATGATTGTCTTTGACCGCTTCCTTGGGCTTGAGAATCAAGACCCCGGCGGCGCCGATCGCGACGATCGCCACGCCGGTGTAAAACAATGCGGAGGCCTCTTTGAAGGTGCGACTGAAGAACATCGTGCAGAACGTGTTGACCACCGGAGCAAAGCCGAAGACCAGCGGCATGACGTAAGCAGGCTTCCCCTGAAACT
>JAJTFE010000164.1 GCA_021298375.1 Blastopirellula sp.
ATCGGTACGTTTCCCCAACTCACTCTGCACGACAGACTGGAAGTTCGTTGTCCAAAAGAGGGCGAACAAAAGTCTCGTCCTCGCATCTCTGTTTTGGCGAGGACGGTAGGACAGCACTCAGGCCGCGAGGACGGTAGGCCAGCACTGAGGCTGCGTCGAACCAAACGAGTGCCGCACAATTACTCGCCGTCCAGCCGCGGCGGATCGACTGCTTGACCAAAGAACTTCGAGAGGTCAATGCCCTTCGTCCGTTGCTCATCCTCCAGCAACTTGATGCGAGTCTCCATCCGCTCCACTTGTCGAACCAGCTTTCGATACTGATCGACGGGATCTTCCTGGACCTTGGGGCGAGGCACGGCCGGATAGCGCAGTTGTCGCTGGAGGGCCGAGAAAAAATAGAGCGGTTCCTTGCGGCGATTGGCCAGAGCAATCCGGCCTTCTTTCTCGCCGAACAGCAGCGGGTCTGGGGGGGTCGTGTCCGAACGCCCAGCCTGTTGCTCGCGAATCAGGTAGTACGCACTGTGGACGTACACCAGGTCGGCAATATCGATTAACCCCAATTGGTGGCGGACGGCGAGCAGCCAACGCTTCCAGCGCTCGTCGTAAACCGGGTCCTTGGCCATTGCCGCCAAGCCGTGATCGTAGGCCAGCCGATTGCGGCAAAGGGCCTCAAATTGATAGAAGAACAGCCCGACCGGGCCCGGTTGGGTGCTTCGGTACTCGGCTTCGGCCTGCAGGATTTCCATCGCCCGGGGCATATCAAACCGCCCCCGCTCTGCTTCGGCGGCGGTGACGAGAAAGGTCTGAAAGGGAGCAAAATAGTGAGCCATTCGCTCCATGGCGGTGGCCATCGACCCCGCGTGATTCAGTTCAGCCAGCAGAAAATCAATCGCCAGCGGCAACTTGGTCGTGGCCAGAATCTCCTGCTTGAGTTGCCGCAGCGTCTCCTGAACCGGCTCCGAGGCGCGAATTCTCTCGGCCAGCGCCCGAAAGAGATAAGCCTGCTCGATGTACTCTTCGGAACCGAGCATAAAGCGAACTCTCCTGGAACGACAACGCGGGTCAGAGCCAGCCAATCTTCCTGCCATCAGCGAGAGCAGGAATTCGCTGCGACTCGAGGGCGGGCGGTTGGGCGGGGAATCTCAATTAGCCGTCCATCACTTCGGCTTCGCGATTTTTCGCCAAGTCGTTGACCTGATCTTCGTACTTCTTGGTCAGCTCCTGGACCTCTTCCTTGGCGGAGTCGCGTTCATCCTCGCCGATCACTTTATCTTTTTCCGCCTGTTCGATCGCCTTGTTGCCATCGCGTCGAATGTTGCGAATCGAGACCCGCGCCTCTTCGGCCAGTTCCTTGATCCGGGCGACCATTTTCTTGCGCACGTCGGTCGAGAGGGGCGGCACGTTGATTCGCACGACGCGGCCATCGCTTTGCGGGTTGAACCCCAGGTCGCTGGCGATGATCGCCTTTTCAATGTCCTTGATCACGCTGGGGTCGTACGGACGAATCACAATCTGCTGAGGCTCCGGCGCGCCGACAGAAGCGATCTGTTTAATCGGAGTGGGCGACCCGTACACCTCGACGCGCAGCGAGTCGACCAGCCCGGGATTGGCTCGACCGGTGCGAATGCCACTGAGGTTCTTCTTCAGAATCTCGATGGCCTTGTCCATTCGTTCTTCGGAATCCATCAAAATTTCATCAACCGCCATGACTAAACCTGTTCCCGTAAATCGAGTGATGAAGGCTTGAATTTGCAAACTGACGCCGACCGTCGAAAACGAAGCGTTCCAGGGTCCTGTCGCTGGCCGGCAGCGGCGTCGCTTCTGTGAGGACTGCCGGACTAGGCCCGCGTGGGCGCCCGTCACTTGCCGGGCGTGGATTGCTTAAACGGCAATTCGGCTGGAGATAATTGTACCGATTTTTTCCCCGGTGATTGCCCGCTGGATGTTCCCCTCTTTCTGGAAGTTGAAAACCATGATTGGCAATCCATGTTCCCGGCAGTGGGTGATCGCCGTGGAGTCCATGACCCGCAGGTTTTTTTCAATCACCGTTTCGTAGTCAAGCTCGGGGTAAAGCACTGCGTGCGGGTTCTTTTCGGGGTCCTGACTGTAGACGCCATCCACCTTGGTCGCCTTCATCAGGATGTCCGCTTCCAATTCGAGTCCCGCCAAAGCGGCGGCAGTATCGGTCGTGACAAATGGCCTCCCGGTCCCCGCCGCCAAAATGATCACCCGTCCTTTTTCCAGATGCCGCTTGGCCCGTCGGCGAATGTAGGGCTCACACACGCCATCCATTCGGATAGCACTCATCAACCTCGTCGTCAGTCCCAGTGATTCCAAACCGTCCTGCAGGCCGAGACCGTTGATAACCGTGGCGAGCATTCCCATGTAATGCGCGGTCGCTTCGTTGACAACCGCGCTGCGGGAACTGAATTGGCTCCCCCGCAGAATGTTGCCGCCGCCGATCACAATCGCGATTTGGCAGCCGATCTTCTGCGCCTGGGAAATCTGCTCCGAGACCTTGACCACTTGCTCCATGCTGATCCCCCGCTCACCGGCGTGCGACAGGCTTTCGCCCGAAAGCTTGAGAATGATCCGCTGGTACTTTAGCTGCTCAGACATGTCGACTCCCAGTCTTGATTGGTGAGATGCTCGGTCGGTGAAGTGGGCGCGTCAGGGTCGGGTCCAGACAGAAAAAAAGCTCCGGGTTTTGAATCCGGAGCCAGAATTTCTGGTGGGGCTTAGGATGCTTCGCCAAGCACCCAGTGGACGTAACGCTTGATGTTCATCCCTTTGCTTTTGGCATACTGGCCGACGGATTGCTTGTCGTCCTTGACGAAAGGCTGCTCGAGCAAAACCGATTCCGCAAAGAAATTGCGGAGTCGGCCATCGACCATCTTGTCGACGATGCTTTCCGGCTTGCCTTCCTTGAGGGCTGCCTCGCGCAGAATTTCCCGTTCCTTTGCGATCAAAGTGGGGTCGAGTTCTTCCTTGGTCAAAGAGCGTGGCCGCATCGCGGCGATGTGCATGCAGACGTCCTTGGCGACATCGTCCGAACCACCCTCGACACCAATCAGCACACCGGCGACCGTTCCCGAGTTGTGGCTGTAACCACCCGTTCCACCGTCAATTCGCTGGATGCGGCCGACATTGAAGACCTCGCGAATCCGGTTAAACAACTCGTCCTTCTGCTCCCGCAGGGTGACCCCCTTCTTGCTCGGCGAAGGCGAATCCAACAGTTGCTCCGCATTTGCGATGGCCGGGTTCTTGGCGAGGGCTTCAGCCAAGTCGTTCGCCAGTTGAATAAACTCTTCGTGCCCGGCAACGGGAGCACTTTCGCATTTCAGTTCGACAATTGCCCCGGCGGAATTGCCAACGGAGCTGAAAATGCCGAACCGGCCAAAGGCCGTTTCCCGATCCGACCGCTTGTTCAGCAGTTGGTTGCCCTTTTTGCGGAGGGCCTCGATGGCCAACTCCATGTCGCCGTTGGTCTCGGTCAGGGCCGACTTGCAATCCATCAGGGGCAATCCGGTCCGCTCCCGCAATTTTTTCACGTCTGCCGCAGAAATCTCAGCCATCTTCAGAACCTCCGCCAAATTCCAAGTTTGATTTTAAATGTATTTGATTTTAAAGATTGTCGCGATCATTGTCGTCCGGCGGGAGAAGTGCCCTGCTCTGGCAGCAAAGCCGTTCCCGCCCTGCCTGGACGCTTACCGTGACCAGCCGGCTCGGTGGATTGAAACCACGCCTTTGGCCCTTGCCAGCCACAAACAGCAATTCCACTCGGTGCTCATCCGGATTGGACAATTCCAAATGGCCACTCCCGTCTTCCAAACCGGAGTGTCCAAACCGGAGCCGATAGCCCAGTGACGACACCGCCGAAGGGACCACCGCCGAAGGGACCACCGCCTAAGGAACCACCGCCGAAGGGACCGGCGAACGCCTGCACGCAGCTCAGGGCCACGAGCCGGAATTCACATGAACAGGTCGGTCGAAACAGTCTCACCTCGCCGAGTTGGCAAAAGGAGAGAGACCTGCCGGGCTCGTCATCTCCCCAAATTGCAACCGCTCAAAGGGAAGCGAGCGAGTCAATTTGAAGCGAGCGAGGCAGTGCCAACCGTATCGTGGTTTCCCGACCATCTTCCGATTGCGCTCCAGGCGACTCACCATTTGGGGTCAGCGAGTGCCAAAATTGCCGCCGAAAGTCAGACCGTTCACCGTAAAAAGCGTTCACAGTGAAAGGTGTTCACCGTCAAGCGGCACGATCACGAGCCACCGCCATGACCCGTTGAGCTCAACGACGCGCGAGACAACCGGCCTACCGCAGTCGGCCGGTTATTCACGACGTCCCATTGTCCGCGACTACTCGTCGCCACCCTTGTCCGGAACGGCCTGAGCGGCTGCGGCCTTCGTGTCGGCGCCTTCATTCTTGGCGACGCGATTCTTCGAGCCGGCCAGCACGGCATCCGCGAGGTGCGACATCACCAGCTCGATCGAGCGAATACCGTCGTCGTTGCCGGGAATCGGCAAGTCAATCCGGTCGGGATCGCAATTGGTGTCGATCAGAGCAACGGTGGTCACCCCCATGGCGCGGGCTTCGTTCACCGCGTTGTGTTCCTTGTTCGGGTCAACCAGCACGATGCACTGGGGCAAGCGGTTCATCGTCCGGATTCCGTTCAGGTTCCGGTACATTTTGCGATACTCGCGGGCCAGCGAAGACTGCATCTTCTTGGAGTAGGAATTGATCTCTTCGGTGCTGCGGATCCGCTCCAGTTCCTCCAAACGGCGCATCCGGTTGCGAATGGTCCGGAAGTTGGTCAAGCACCCACCCAACCAACGTTCGGAGACGAAGGGCATGCCACAGCGTTCCGCTTCCCGCTGGACGATCGGCCCAGCCTGTCGCTTGGTACCGACGAAGAGGACCAGGCTACCGTCGCCGGCCACATTCGAAACAAACTTTTTGGCTCGGAGCAATCCGCGAACGGTTTCGCGGATGTCGATGACGTGAATTTGATTCTTGCGACCGTAAATGTACGGGCGCATTTTCGGGTTCCAGCGGCTGGCTCGGTGGCCAAAATGCACGCCGGCATCGACGAGTTCTTGAACAATATTCTCAGACATGAATCGAACTACCCTTCCGCCATTTCCAGTCAGCCAATCAAACCACGAGCTTTCACGTCTCAGGGATTCCCGAAAAACGAGAGTGTCTTCCCGAAAGCCGAGATTTTCAGCGCGTGGTCAAACCGGTGATGACATGCCCTTTCGAACGTCAATCCTGCCAAAACTCTGTTTTTCCCAGAGCCGAGGCACAACAGGCCGACGCAAAGGCAATCGAGGACTTGGCAAAAAACGATGAAATTCCGACTGGCCAACTGCGGCGAGTCCGGGGAAACACAGCGGTTTCCAAGGGCAAAGTGTACCGTTTTCAGCCTTTGGCTTCAACCGGATTGAGGCCTGCCCCCAAGCAAAGCCGCTGTGGATTCCCTCAAATTCGGATCATTCAGCTCGAAACATGAATCTGCCCCTGCCCGCCGGGCTTGCCAGCCCTCTGAACAAACCCGCAGACAATTCGGATAAAAATAGAGGTCTTCGAATTGCGGCACCGTAGCGAACCATCCGGAACATGAGCGAAAAATTCGCCTGCCCTAACTGCCGAATCCTGCTGGAGGTCAGTTCCGAGCAACGTGGCAAGCAAGTTCGTTGCCCGGTCTGCGGGCTGATTTCCGTCTTTGGAAGTCCCGTTTCCGGTGGCTCGCAAAACGAACCCGGGGACGAGTTTCGTCCGGTGACGGAAGCTCGGTCGACTCAAAGTGCTCCGCCAGACGAGCGCAATCGTGAACGGCCTCGAATTCGACCGCTGAAAGCAACTCCCAGTGAGGGAGAGGGTGATTGGGAGGCGGTACGCCCGACACCGACCAATTCACGCCGTGCACCGGACACCCCAAAACCGGCTGCTGATACTTTTGTGATCGATGAAGATCAGGTGGCGGCGAACCAATCAAAATTTGACAGAAACTGGAAAATTGGATTTGTCCTCAGTTTGCTGCCCGTGGTCGGCATTGCCTCTCCGTTTTGCATCTGCTGCGCTTATCTTCCAATTGTTCCGCTTTTGCTCGGCTCTCTCGGAATCGTTTTCACTTCAAGGAGCCGGAGGGGACCAAAAGAGCTGAACTACCTCCTCGCCGGGCTCGCGATCGCCTTCGCCCTTGTTTACTGCGCAATTTATCTGATCAGCATTCTGTAAAGCTGATTCGTTCCGTTTCGGCCGCACCTTTGGACTCGCTCTGCGCCGAGGAATTTGCCGAGGAATTTATCGTCTGCTCATCAGGAGCAGCAGCCGGACTTCGCATCGAGCTCGCGCAGCTTTTCCACTCGCCGCGCGTGGCGACCTCCCTCAAAACCGGTTTCCAGCCAAAGCTTGACAATTGTTTCGAGCTGTTGCTGGT
>JAJTFE010000165.1 GCA_021298375.1 Blastopirellula sp.
CCCCGCTTTTTTGATTTTTTGCAGACCCACCCGATGGCCTGGGCTCGGTTTTGGCGGCATTCAGCCACCCCGGGGGCAGGTGAACCAGCCCCGCCGGGAGCGGTCGGCGGACCGCTTGAAAGGGACCTTTCAGTCACTCTCTCGCACGCGGTTCATCCCGACGAGTCGACAAGACCCGTCAAAGCGAACCGCTGGGCAAGGGTCCAAGGTCAACTTTGTTTTCGCGTGAGCTGACTCCAGCAAGCAAACGAAGCAGGCTTTAAGATTGGAATGACTCTTACGCTTTGTCTTTGGAGGAATCCGCGCCATGCAGTACCCGCTCTCAATGGTGTTTAAGATTTTTGCTCTGGCTCCGCAGATTTACGTTCGCGATGCCAGCGGCGGAATGGTTTGCTATGTCCGCCAGAAACTGTTCCGCCTGAAGGAAGCGGTCAACGTCTTCACCGACGAAAGCCAGAAGCAAAAGCTCTGTGAAATCCGCGCGGACCGGATGATCGACTGGTCAGCCTCCTATCACTTTTTCGATGCCCATGGCGAGCCGTTTGGAGCCGTCCGTCGCAAGGGAATGCGATCGCTTTGGAGCGCGCACTATGAGGTTCTCGACGAAACGAATCGGCACTATGCCACGATTAGCGAAGTCAACCCGATGGCGAAAGTGATGGATTCGATGCTCGGTGAGATTCCGATTCTCGGACTGCTGACCGGTTACTTCTTTCACCCCATCTACAGTCTGAAAGACAACTCCGGGCGGGAATTGCTGCGGCTGACCAAGCGGAGAGCTTTCCTTGAAGGGAAATTCACGATCGAGAAAGCCGCTGAGTGTGACGAAGTGGATGAACTGCGCGGGCTGATGGCTTTCCTGATGATGTCACTGCTGGAGCGGGCACGGGGGTAGGTGGGGAGTTGTTAGTTGTTAGTTGTTAGTTGTTAGTTGCGAGTTGCGAGTTGCGAGTGGCGAGTGGCGAGAGAAGAGAGGAGAGAGAAGAGAGGAGAGAGGAGAGAGTTTAAGAGCGTGTGGCTGGTGTGCGGAATTGGACCGGTTTGCCTGAGGGCTTGCTGTGCCGCCCCCCGGAGGAATGTGCCCTGCTGTGCTGTAACGCATGCGACGATTTACAAGGGGAAATTCAGTAGCAAGTCATGGACAGTAGCGTTACTGTCAAAGGACTGCGCGGCCGATATTGTTCCGAGAGTGGGGCTGCGACTCGACCCGTTTTCTAAAGGCCACTCCCCATGCGTAAACGACCTCAGTTCCCAAGGCTTCAAGGGTTCGGGCGACTGCTCGCCTGTCTGGTGGCCGCGGGGTGGATTGCTACTCCGCCCAGTGCCTTCGCTCAGTTTGACTATGAACAGCTCCCGATCGCGTACTCACAAACGGAGGCTCAAGATCGGATAGCTCGGCTGGTCGAGGCCGTTGAGTCGGGCGAGCGGCAGCTGAGGTGGGACGAGCAGCAAGGCTGGTTGCCAGCGCTGCTTGAGGCGTTGGACGTCTCGCCCGAGTCCCAGACCCTGGTCTTTTCCAAAACCAGCTTGCAGATCCGCCATATCTCGCCGCAGAACCCCCGGGCACTTTACTTCTCCGACGACAGCTACCTTGGCTACGTTCCGGGGGGCGACTTGATTGAGCTCTCCGCCGTGGACCCCCAACTGGGCCCGGTCTTCTACACGGTCGAGCAAAGGCGCCGCGAACGTCCGCGAATCCTCCGCGACGAGACTCAATGCCTTACCTGTCATTCGACCGGCAAGACCCAGGGCGTGCCGGGCTACCTGGTCCGGAGCGTGTTTGCGGGCGCAGACGGGCAACCGCTGTATGGGCTCGGAACTACCACGACTGACCACAGGACTCCTTTCAAAGAACGCTTCGGCGGTTGGTTCGTGACAGGCCAGCACGGCGAGATGCGACATCGCGGCAATGGCTTGGCGAAAAACGATCCCCAGCAACCGCTCGACTGGGAAGCTGGGGCCAATCAGTTAGCGGTGCCTGCCGCGGTCCGCGCGGATCGCTACCCGCGCCCGGGCAGTGACCTGGTGGCCTTGATGGTGCTCGAGCATCAGTCGCAGATGCACAATTTCATTACTGCGGCCCAGTATGAAACCCGGCAAGCGATTGCTTACCAGGAGACGATGAATCGGGCATTGGAGCGACCGATTGACCAGCGCAGCGAATCGACGACCCGAAGGATTCATTCCGCGGCCGAGCGGTTGGTTCGCTGCTTGCTCTTTGCCGAGGAATACTCCCTGACCTCCCCGATTGCGGGCAGCAGCCTGTTCGCGGGCGAATTTGAGCAATTGGGACCGAAGGACAGTCGCGGGCGGAGCCTCAGACAGTTCGACCTGCAGACGCGGCTGTTGAAATACCCCTGTAGTTACCTAATCTATTCCCCGGCCTTTGACCGATTGCCTGACGAAGTCCGGGAGCGGGTCGGCCAGCGGCTGGAACAGATTCTGACCGCAACCACTCCCGAACGCGGGTTTGAACATTTGACCCCCGAGTTGCGGGTCGCGATTCGCGAAATCCTGCTGGAGACCAAGCCTGGGCTGTTGGCCGACGCGGCAACCGACCGAGTGGTCAGCAAGCAAGGGGATGCCGAAAAGTAAATTGGGTTTGCCCTTGGCTGATTTGGGGATTTCCCCACGAGTCAGCCTGATCAACCGAATTCATCATGAAGGCGACACGCAGGCAAAGTCTGCCGAGCTGTTGATGTGAGGCTGGGAAATCAACCCGCAGCAGAAAGCAGCGGTGGAACTTTCCCAGTTTGCCAGCCAAGTTTGGAAGTGAACCAGCTGGAGCGATTGCGGTTTCTCTCACGCAACTTGACCGGCAAAAGCCGGCCAGCTAAGCTCTAGCTCAATTGAAACAACTACTACTCGACCAACGATCAATGTCCAACTTCGGTCACCATCACGTCCATCATCATCATGCGACCTTCGCAGGTGCGGCGACGTGATTTGGATTGACTGAATTCCAGCAATCACCAGACGCCAGCACTCGCTGGCGTTTTTTGTGCGCCAGCTCGGGATAAAAATTCCGTTCGTGCGGGCGTCATAGCCCCCAGAGACCCATGCTATGACGAATCAAACGAGGACGAATCAAACGAGGACGAATCAAACGAGGACGAATCAAACGAGGTCCACCACAGAGAACTCCACTGGGCCGACCGCCGCTCCCGCTGAATCGGCTCCGCAACTTCGGCTGGCGCTGCCCAAGGGGCGAATGGCTGAGGGCGTGAACCGGCTGCTCGCCGACGCAGGCATTCGGATTCAGTCGGCCGCCCGCGAGTACCGCCCTGAGCTTTCATTGGCTGGCTGTGAAGTCAAACTGCTCAAGCCTCAGGCGATTGTCAAAATGCTGGAACTCGGCTCGCGCGATGTCGGTTTCGCCGGTGCCGATTGGGTCTCGGAATTTGACGCCCAGCTAGTGGAGTTGCTCGATACGGGGCTCGACCCGGTGCGAATCGTGGTCGCAGCCCCAGCTGGAGCAGCCGCGAGCGAGAGCTTCTGGAAGCGGCCGCTGGTGATCGCCTCTGAACTGGAGCAAACCACTCGCCGCTGGATTGCCGAGCGCAAACTGCAGGCGACTTTTCTGCGCTCGTTCGGCTCGACGGAAGTTTATCCTCCGGAAGATGCAGACTGCATCATCGACGTGGTCGCGACCGGTGCGACACTGAAGGCCAACGGCTTGGAGGTGATCGATGAGGTCATGACCTCTTCGACGCGGCTGTATGCCTCTCCGCAGGCGCTCGACCGCCCAGTATTGCGGGACGCGATCGAGCATCTGGTGCTGCTCCTGAAATCGGTGCTGGAAGCGCGCCGCCGTGTCATGGTCGAAGTCAACGTCACTTCGGAAGCGCTCCAGCGGGTCGTCGCTGCCCTCCCCTGCATGCGCGAGCCGACGATTGCCATGCTGCACGGCGAACGGGGCTTCGCGATCAAGGTCGCCGCTCCGAAGAATGGCTTGCCGGAGCTGATTGGCAAGATCAAGGCACTCGGAGGGACCGACATTGTGGTCAGTCCAATCGCGCAAATCATCCCCTAGATTCAATCGGAATGGGACCACTAATGGACACTGATGCAGAGGGGATGAACGGATGATGAGCAAGCAGGAAAGCGGTCCTCAACTTGCGCAGCGAGTTCTGGGGCAGACCGGTTATCGACCGCCGCTGCTGGAAAGCGAAATCAAACTGCGGCTGGACCGAAATGAGGGTCGCGGCGGGTTAGAACACTTGGGCGCTGCGGAATTGCTGGGAGAGCTGGGAGAGCGGGGAACCGAATTGGCCCGGCGCTATCCCCAGACAGCAGGATTGCAGGCCGAGCTGGCAGAGCGGTTTGGCGTTGGCAGCGATCAGGTTCTGGTGACCGCAGGAGGAGACGATTCGCTGGCGCGGATCTGCCAGGCGTTTGTCGATCCGGGCAGCGAAGTGCTCCTGCCCACGCCGACATTTGAGATGATCGCCAAGTATGCCCTGCTGGCTGGGGGAGTGTTGCGCGAAGTCCCCTGGGGTCTGAACGACTTTCCGGTGGACGACATTCTCCGCAGCGTCTCGGCTCAAACCCGGATGGTGGCTGTTGTCTCGCCCAACAATCCGACCGGCAGCGTCGTTCGGGCTACGGAGCTCGAGCGTCTGATCAAGGAGTTGCCGCAGGTGCTGTTGCTGGTCGATCTCGCCTACGCCGAGTTTGCGGCGGAGGATTTGACGAGCGTTGCCCTGGCGGCCTCGAACACGATCGTTGTGCGCACGTTTTCCAAAGCCTGGGGATTGGCTGGACTGCGTGTGGGCTACGCCCTTGGCACGCGGCCGTCGATTGAGGCGCTCCGCCGGGCAGGCAATCCTTACCCGGTGAGCGGTCTCTCTGTGGAACTTGCCCGGCGAGCCTTGGCGCAGCCGGAATTGGCTCAAAGTTATGTCGCCCAGGTGCGCGTTGAGCGGGAAGAGCTGAACCGGTTGCTGTCCGAGGCAGGAATGGAAACGGCTCAATCAGAGGGAAACTTTGTCTTTGTCCGGACGTCCATGGCCGAACAGCTTTGGCGCGAGTTGGGATCGCGTGGAATTGCGGTCCGCTGGTTCGGCGAGCAACCAGCCCTGCAGGACGCGCTGCGGATTACCTGTCCGGGCGGTCGGGCCGAGTTTGCCCTGCTTCGCAAGTGCCTTCTGGAAATTCTGGCTGAGACGGAGACTGCCCAGTGACTGGACTACAAGTCAGGCCCATTTTCAGCTGCCTTAACCGGGGGCTGGCGCGAAGCCCGGCTGAGATTGGATGAGCAACCGGGGGCTGGCGCGAAGCCCGGCTGAGATTGGATGAGCCTTTCGGCTGACCGCAGAAAACAAGTGAAATTGAATCGGTAAACTTTCCTGAATGAACTGGAATCAACCATGAAAACAACTCGAGCTATCGAGCTGCAGCGGCAGACCGCCGAAACCAACATCGAGCTTTCGCTTGCGCTGGATGGTTCGGGGACTTCAAAAATCGCCACCGGGATCGGCTTTTTCGATCACCTGCTGACCAGCCTGTCCAAGCATGCCCGCTGGGATTTGCATTTGAGCTGCGCCGGCGATTTGGAAGTGGATGATCACCACAGTGTTGAAGACTGTGGGCTGGCATTGGGGATGGCGCTCGACCGGGTTTTGGGCGAACGGCGTGGGATCGCTCGTTTCGCACACGCCTACGCGCCGCTGGATGAGGCACTGGTGCGAACGGTGATCGATCTCTCTGGCCGCGGCGGAGCCTGGGTGGAACTGCCCATGCAGCGCGAGTCGATCGGCGCCTTAAGCTGTGAGAACGTGCCGCACTTTTTCCGGTCGCTGGCGAGCGCGGCACGGCTGACCCTGCATCTGGATTTGATTCGTGGGGAGAATGCTCATCACATCGCCGAGGCGGCGTTCAAGTCTTTTGCCTTGGCGATTCGCGGGGCCACCGCACTCGACGCCACCGCCGGGATGCCGAGCACGAAAGGGACGCTGTGAACCGGAAGTCTCCAACAGTCAGTGTGGTCTCCACGGGAGTTGCGAATGTTGCCTCGGTGCTGGCTGCGTTCCGGCGGCTGGGAGTGGAGCCGCTGGAGATCGATCGACCTGATCAAGTTGAACAGGCCGAGTGGCTGGTTCTGCCCGGCGTGGGCGCGTTTGCGGCCGCGATGCGGGCGATCGAGGAGCGGCAGCTCGCCGAACCTCTGAGATCGCGAATTCTGGCCGGTCGCCCAACCCTGACGATCTGCCTCGGGCTGCAATTGCTGGCGAGCAACAGTGAAGAGAGCCCCGGCGTGAGTGGACTGAGGATCTGGACGGAGCAGATCGTGCGACTCCGCGCCGAACGCGTCCCGCAGCTCGGCTGGAATCAGGTCGAAGCGGCAGCGAACTCGCGGTTTCTGGAAACGGGTTATGCCTACTATGCCAACTCGTACTGCCTGCCCAGCGAACCGGCAGGTTGGACCGCCA
>JAJTFE010000166.1 GCA_021298375.1 Blastopirellula sp.
CCCTGTGAAAATGGGCCCTGTGAAAATGGGCCCTGTGAAAATGGGCCTTGTGACGATGGGCCTTGTGAAGATGGGCCTTGTGAAGATGGGCCTTGTGAAGATGGGCCCAGTGAAAATGGGCCTTGTGAAGTCGGTTCACCTGGCAGCGGTTACAGGCCGGCCCCGAGTCCGCTTATCGGGAAGCTGTTCGGCCCGAGGCTGAGCGGATGTAGCAGCGGAAATCTGGCTTTAATTGGCCAACTGCGGGGTCGGCTTTCGCCTTACAAAAAAGGCCTGTAGCGGTTAACTTAGGGGTTCGTCCCGCAGGGTCCGCCCGTTCACTCTCTGTCACGACCCCTTTTTGCCAGAGCGCTCTGTATGCCCACAGCTACCAGTTCCACGACTGCCGCGATTGCCCGAAACCACTTCCCCGAGGGCGTTTTGCGTAATGCCACGCCGGCTCGTCTGTACGAGGAGGCGGTTCGCTTTGACGAGGCGTTGATCACGTCCTCAGGGGCAATTGCCGCGCTCTCCGGCGCCAAGACGGGTCGCAGCCCCAAAGACAAGCGGATCGTCGACCAACCTTCCGTCCACGACGACGTTTGGTGGGGGGATGTCAACGTGGCGCTCAGCGCCGATTCGTTTGCCGCTCTCCGCAAGCAGGCGGTTTCCTTTCTGGATGAGTGCGAACACCTCTATGTCGTGGATGCATTTGCCGGGTGGGACCCCGCGACGCGGCTGAAGATCCGCATCGTCTGCAGCCGGGCTTACCATGCCCTGTTTATGCACAACATGCTGATCCGTCCGACCGAAGAGGAACTGCGGAACTTTGGGCAACCGGACTACGTGATCTACAACGCGGGGCAGGCTCAGGCAGATCGCTCGATCCCGGGCGTGAGTTCCGAAACGAGTGTCGCCCTGAACTTCGACAGTGGCGAAATGGTGATTCTCGGCACGGAATACGCCGGCGAGATGAAGAAGGGCGTGTTCACGATCATGAATTACCTGATGCCCAAGCGGGGCGTGCTCTCCATGCACTGCTCGGCAAATGAGGGGCACGCCGGCGATGTGTCGCTGTTCTTCGGACTCTCGGGCACCGGCAAGACGACGCTCTCGGCTGATCCCCGTCGCCATTTGATCGGGGATGACGAGCATTGCTGGTCGCCCCAGGGGGTCTTTAACATCGAGGGTGGCTGCTACGCCAAGTGCATAGGATTGAGCGAAGACAAGGAGCCGGAAATTTTTCGGGCGATCCGGTTCGGAGCGATTCTGGAAAACACGGTTCAGGATGCGACCACCCGGATTGTGAACTACGAAAGCGACGCCTTGACTCAAAACACGCGTTGCTCCTATCCGATCGAATACATAGAAAACGCGAAGATTCCCTGTTTGGGCGGGCATCCCAAGAATATCATTCTGCTCACTTGCGATGCGTTTGGCGTGTTGCCTCCGGTCAGCAAGCTGACCTCGGCGCAGGCGATGTACCATTTCATCAGTGGTTACACTGCCAAAGTCGCTGGCACCGAGATGGGCGTGACTACCCCGCAAACGACTTTCTCCGCTTGCTTCGGAGCCGCGTTCCTGGTGTGGCACCCGACCAAGTATGCCGAGATGTTGGCCGCAAAAATGCAGGAGCACGGCTCCCATGCCTGGCTGGTGAACACCGGCTGGACCGGGGGACCCGCCGGAGTCGGCTCCCGAATCAGCCTCAAGTACACCCGGGCGATCATCGATGCGATCCACGATGGCTCGCTCTCCCGGGCAGAGTTCGAGTCCGACTCCGTTTTCGGCCTGGCGATACCGAAGAGCTGCAACCATGTCCCCACCGGAATTTTGAATCCGCGGAATACTTGGGCGGAAACCTCGGCCTACGACGAGACGGCCCGCCGCCTGGCGCAGCAGTTTCACGGCAACTTCGAGAAGTACAACCGTTCGAGCCATCCTGAGATCGCAGCCGCGGGCCCGCGCGTTTAAAGCCAAATCTCAAACCGCCCCATTCCGCCAGATGTTCGCTCTTGACAGACCATCTGGACAGCTTCCGCCTGCCGGGTAGCGACCTCGGCGGGCTTCCGCAGCGCCCTGCTCGGGCGCGTTCCGCTGCGCCCTGCTCGGGCGCGTTCCGCTGCGCCCTGCTCGGGCGCGTTCCGCGTTCCGCGACTCTGCCAAAGTAACCCGCCCAAGGGAGTCGCTTTGCTGCTAGCAGTCAGCCGAGTTGCCGGTGAATTCTCAGCTTGTTGCCGTTCGGCGCGGTTCCTATACTTCGCCAGCATTTTTCTGCCGCTCGGACTGCGCGCAGAGTTTGGCTGTATCGGTATCGACTTGAGGACCCCGGCGACTTGAAGCAAAGATCGTCGCTTGATTCCGCGAACCTCTGGAACAGCGCTTGGCGAAGCGCGGGACGCTGGTGCTGCGCGCTGCTGCTGGGAACTTTATGTTTGGCTCTGGCCGGCGCCTGCAACTCGAACGTTCAGGTTTGCCTCGCGCAGGAAGTCGTCTTCAGTCCACCGGACGAAGTTCATTCGATTTCCCTCGCGGCAGCGAGTGGAGAGACCTGGAGTGAGGGTGGTTTTCAAGTGGTTCACCTCACCGGTCCCCTGCAGTTGCGGCAAGGGACGCTCGAGGCCTCTGCTCAGGAAGCCGTTTTGTTTATCGATACGGTTCGGGACCCGGCGGTTGCCGAGCGAAAGGTGATCGTTTACCTCGAGGGAGGTGTTCGACTCGCCTTGCCTGAGGGAGCAACTCCGGCCGGCTCCGGCAGCGAGCCCGGAGCGGGTCGCCAGCGATTGGAAGATGAGCAGTGGCTGGGAAGACTGTTCACAACCGGTGAGATCCAGTTCGGCGTTTCGCTGGAGCCGGTCGCAACGGCAGCGGGCTCGGCTGCGGAAGGAGTTTATCAACGGGCTCGCACGGCGCTGTTGCAGGGCAACATTGCCTCGATTCAGCAGGTCCAATTTCAGGAGCCCGCGCCAGGGACCCAGGTTCTCGTCTCGCCGTTGACTGGACAGGTTCAGACGCTCCCCCCTCCCCCTCAGGATTCAGGCACGGCACCGGCGTGGCAACCGGAAGCTCAAGACTTGCTTCGGCCGCAGCTCAACGGCCAGCCCAACTCCCTGCCCAACGCGAGCCAAAACAACGCGAGCCAAAACAACGCGAGCCAAAACGGGAACCCCTCTGCTGCCCTGCCAACGCCCAGCGGTCCGACTCGGGTTGACATCACCGCGCGTGATTCGACCGTCGACTTCAACATCAAGATTCAGAATAACCCACAGAATCCAGCCGAACGATTGTGGCTGGGCTCTGGCGGCTGTCGCGTCACCATCAACAGTCCCGAGATTGCCAACCTGCGGGGAATGCAAGTTGACCGCGGCAGCCAAGTCGTCATCCTGGCAGACAATGTTGTCGCCTGGCAGACGACACCGAGTGATGGCGAGCCCCGTTGGGAGCTTTATCTTGAAGGCAACGTCGTCTTCACCAAGGGAACGCGGGTAATTTACTGCGAGCGATTGTATTACAGTGCCAACGACCAGAAGGGAACGATCCTCAATGCCGACATGCTGACACCGATTGAAGGCTATCGGGGTCTGGTTCGACTGAAGGCGGATGTGATCCAGCAGGTTGACGCCAACAACATGCAGGCGATTGGAGCGGCATTCACCTCCAGCCGCATGGGGGTGCCCCGTTACTGGCTGCAGTCGTCGACGATTGATTTGGAGCGGCGCGCGGCGGAGCAACTGAATCCGACCACAGGCCAGCCGCTGGTCGACCCCTACTCGGGCCAGCCGCAGTTGCAGGACGATTACTTTGTCGACAGCCGCGGCAACTACGTCTACGTCGCCGGCACCCCGGTGTTCTACTGGCCTCGATTTCAGGCCAGCCTCAAGGATCCGAATCTCTATCTTGATCGCCTGCGGTTCGGTAACGACCAGATCTTCGGCTATCAGGTTTACACGGGCTGGGATCTTTACCAGTTGCTGAATTTCCGCGAGCGACCCGAGAATTCCCGCTGGGTCGGAGTCGTCGACTATCTCAGCGAACGCGGCTTGGCGTTGGGCTTCGAACGGGACTACCAGTCCGATGGCTTCTTCGGGCTGCCCGGCCAGGCTACTGGGATGACTCGCAGTTGGTTCATCCGCGACGAAGGTCTCGATACCCTTGGTCGTGATCGCCGCAATCTGGTGCCCGAAGAAGAGCGTCGTGGTCGATGGCTGGCCCAGCACCGTCAACAGTTCGAGCCGGGGTTTGCCCTCAGGGCTGAGGTTGGCTACCTCAGCGACCGCAACTTTCTCGAACAGTTTTACGAACGCAGTTGGGACTCGGACAAAGACTACACGACGGGAGCCTGGCTTGAGCGCAACGTCGGCACCCAGTCGTACAACCTGATAGCCGACTACCAGTTGAACGAATTCTTCACGCAGACTTCCTGGCTGCCGAAGTTTGACCATTTCGTTTTGGGCCAACCGCTCCTCAACAATCGACTGGTCTGGCACTCGCATTCGCAAATTGGTTACGGACGATTGCGAGTGGCTGAGGCTCCGCTCAACGCGGCCGAAATCGCCACGTTCAACCTCCAGCCTTGGGAGGTTAACTCGACCGGTGTCCGGATGGGGACCCGGAATGAATTGGATCTCCCGGTGCAATTGGGGCCAGTCAAAGTCACGCCATACCTGCTCGGCGACATTACCTACTGGCAAGAGGATTTGTCGGGCGACAATCTGACGAGGACATATGGTCAGGGCGGTATGCGCGCGAGTTTGCCCTTCTGGAAAGTTGACCCGACGATTCAGAGTACGCTCTGGAATGTCAATGGCTTGGCTCACAAGATTACGTTTGATACCGAGTTCTTATACGCCAATGCCTCGGACAGCTTTACCCAACTGCCGCTGTACGATCCGCTGGACGACGATGCTCAAGAAGCTTTCCGTCACCGAATGGCGGCGACAACGTTCGGGATTGCTCCGCCGGGAGACGTGCCACTACCGTATGACGAGCGATTTTTTGCCTTTCGCCGCGGTATGCAGAGTTGGGTCACAGCCGGCAGCGCGGAGATTGCCGATGACTTGGCCGCAGCCAAATTCGGGGTGCGTCAGCGATGGCAGACCAAGCGGGGGTTGCCGGGGCGCGAGAGGATTATCGACTGGATCTCACTCGACGCAGAAACAGTCTTGTTTCCCGATGCCGACCGTGACAATTTCGGCTCCAATTGGGGTTTGTTCGATTACGACTTCAAATGGCATGTCGGCGATCGGGTCAGCTTTGTCTCGGACGGCTATTTTGACTTTTTCTCGCAAGGCCTCCGCACAGCGAGCTTTGGCATGCATCTCAGTCGGCCTGAGATTGGTAATCTCTATTTGGGTTACCGCTCGATTGAAGGTCCGATCAGCAGCAACATTCTGCTCGCTTCAGCCGTCTATCGCCTCAGTGACAAATGGGGTGTCCGGGCGGGATCGGCAGTTGACTTCGGAGAAACCGGAACGATCGGCCAGTCGCTCAGTCTGCTCTATATCGGCGAGTCATTTATCTGGCGGTTTGGGGTCAACGCTGACTTTGCCCGCGATAACGTTGGTTTCCTGTTCGGATTGGAGCCGCGATTCCTGCCCAAACAGCGTCTCTTCCAACCCGGGGGTGTGGCTGTTTCCCCTGCCGGTTCGCGCTGGCTGGAATAAGCCGGACCAGAATGTGGGCCGAACACAGGCATTCCCAGGAGCGCGGTGAATGAAACGGTGGGTGAGGAAGTTCCAACTGGCTGGTCGCGGGGTCCTCAGCGGGATCCGGGGCGAAGATAGTTTTGCCGTGCACTTGCCGGCCGCCGTCTTGGCTGTCGGTTTGGCGGCATGGTTTCAGGTATCCCTGGTGGAATGGGCCGTGCTCGCACTGGCCATCGGTCTGGTGCTCGCGCTCGAACTGGCGAATTCCGCTTTGGAGTCGCTGGCGAAAGGGCTTGCCGAAGACCGGAATCCGGCAGTGGAGAGGGCGCTCGATATGGCTGCGGGGGCTGTCCTCGCGGGTTCGCTTGCGGCGGTCGCCGTTGGTTTGCTGGTTTTCGGACCGCGGCTCTGGAGCTTGTGGTGCGGTCTGAATTAAAAAATGTCAAGCGGCCGCGATATCGCAAGGGGCTGATCGGTGCGCAAGTACTTAATTGAAAAGCCGTATCAGTTTGTTCCGCCACTGCGAACAGCCTGGCCGCAGCGTTGGCTGCTCGCGGGCGGGTTTGTCGAACGCCATCTGGCCCGAGCCTTTGGCGTGGTTGCCCATGAGTGCCGGCAACTGGACCTGCTGCGCGAGTCGTTGCAGGCGGGACGCGCGATAGTGCTTTGCCCGAATCATCCCCGGCAGTCCGACCCGCTGGCGCTGGCCTGTGTCGCCCGCGAGACGCCCTGCCCAATGTACATCATGGCCAGCTGGCACTTGTTCAACCAGGGCTGGTTCAATCGTCTGCGTCTG
>JAJTFE010000167.1 GCA_021298375.1 Blastopirellula sp.
GCGAACTGTACCGGGGCCTCGGGGCGGTTGTCTTCGGCGGTCTACTGTTGTCGACCGTGTTGACGCTCGTGTTCATTCCGGTGTTGCTCAATCTGTCTCTGGTGATTTCGGAATGGTTCACCGGACGCGCGGTCAGCGGGAGTTTCTCAAGCGAGGAAAAAGCCGGGGCGGCACCGGTCGCCGCTTCCGTGGGAACTGCCGCCCCTGCCCCGGTGTATGAACCACCCCGTACCGTGGCGACAACTGGCGGCGAAGCAGCTGGATAAGCCATCGCCGAGCAGCGAGAGAGTCCGCCCGCCCTTGTCCGCCAGAGCAGGGCGCGTGCGGTGAATCAAAAGTGGATGTGCTTGTATCAATCAGGAGGGATCGATGTCTGAAGCGTGGGGGGGAACTGGCCAGACTTGGAGGCTCAGCCGAGGCGCGTGGAGCGAGGGCTGGAGACGGCTCCGTCTGCTGCTGCTCGGTCTGCTGCTGCTCCTGTCTCTTTTTGTGTTGGCCGGTGAATCGAGCGGGCAACTGGTGGAATCAGCCGACTCGGTCGCGCCCGTCGAGCCGGTGGTTGCCGGAGCTTCCGATGAGGCCGAACGCCAACTGACTTTGTTTCGACTGCCCGCTGGCTGGCGCGGAACGGTTTGGGCCGCCGAACCCATGGTCGCCAACCCGGTTGCGTTTGCGATCGATTCCCGAGGGCGAATCTACGTATGTGAGTCGTTCCGCCAAGAGCAGGGAGTAACCGACAATCGCAGTCATGACGAGCGCTGGGTCGACCGCGACTTGGCAGCCAAGACCGTGTCTGATCGGATTGCCTACCATGAAGAGCTGCTGCCCAATCGAGGCGCGGACTATCGCAGGCAGGAAGACCGGGTTCGCTGGCTGGAGGATGCCGATGGTGATGGTCGAGCCGACCTCGTCAAGGTTTTCGCCAATCGCTTTCACGCGCTTGAGGACGGAACGTTGGCGGGCGTTCTGCCGCTCGAAGATGGCGTGCTGCTCACCAATATTCCCCATCTCTGGCGGCTGCGCGATCTTGATCAGGACGGGCAGGCTGAAATTCGGGAATCGCTGCAGGCTGGGTTTGGAGTCCGAGTCGCCTTTCGCGGGCACGACATGCATGGCTTGGTCCAAGGTCCGGACGGACGCATTTACTTCAGCATTGGCGACCGCGGCTATCACTTGACCACAGCCGATGGCCGGCTGCTCGCCGATCCCGAGAGCGGTGCCGTGTTTCGCTGCGAACCCGATGGCAGTCGGCTTGAAGTCGTCGCCACGGGTTTAAGGAATCCACAGGAGTTGGCTTTTGACGATTTCGGAAATCTGTTTACGGGCGACAACAATTCCGACAGCGGAGATCGAGCCCGTTGGGTCTACGTTTTGCCAGGTGCAGACAGCGGTTGGCGGATGGCTTACCAGTATCTGCCGGACCGCGGCCCGTTCAATCGCGAGCGGATCTGGGAACCGCTGAATTCCCAGCAACCCGCCTATGTGTTTCCTCCCGTTGCGAACGTGGCGGATGGTCCGAGCGGATTGATTTACTACCCGGGGACCGGCGTGGGCCGCGACTTGGAGCGGAGCTTTCTGCTCTGTGATTTTCGCGGAACTCCCGGAGTCAGCGGAATCCGGCGAATCCGGATCGAAGCGGAGGGGGCCTTTTTTCGACTGCAAAGCGCGGATGAATTGCTTTGGCAGGTTTTGGCTACTGACTGTGCGATCGGGCCGGATGGGTGGCTGTATGTCAGCGATTGGGTCAATGGCTGGGTGGGGGAAAACAAGGGAAGGATTTACCGCTTCGGCGATCCGTCGGTTATCGAACAGCCAGAAGTGCGCGAAGTGGCTGCGCGTTTGGAACGGGGGCTGAGCGACGAGCCCGAAAGCGAACTTGGTCGCTCACTTGGACACCGCGACCAGCGCCTGCGGATGGCTGCCCAGTTTGAGTTGGTGCGGCGCGGCTCTCAGGCTGCGTTGCAGCGCGCGGCGCAAACGGGCGAGTCCACACTGGAGCGAGTCCATGGAATTTGGGGGCTGGCGCAACTGGCTCGTTGTTCGGGGGAGATCTCCGGGTTGAGCTGTCTCTCGGAACTCTTGGCTGATCCCGACCCGGAAGTTCGGGCGCAGGCTGCCAAGATCGCTGGTGAGCAGGGCCTCGAACCCTTGGTCGAATCGCTGGCTCAGCTGGCTCGCGATCGACGCCACCCGCGCGTACAGCTGTTTGCCTCGCTTGCTTTTCGTCGGCTGACTCATCCCCGTCCGGCTGAATTGCTCGACGAATTGACAGCCAATGCCGATCGCGACCCGGCGCTCCGCCATGGGCTGGTCATGGCACTGTCCGGGCAGGATCTCTCGAAATTGGTGGCTGAGCGCGGCGCGGAATTGGATTCGGCGGCGGGACGAGGATTGGTCGTCGCACTTAGAAAGCAGCAAAGCCCCTTGGTTCGACGCTTCCTCACAGCATCGTCGGTCCCAGTCGCCGAAGAGGCTGCTCGCGCGGTTTACGACTTGCCGCTGAAAGAGGTCTTGCCCGATTTGGCAGCCATCGGCGGCAAGCGGCCTGAGTCCGAAGTGCTCACGCGCCGGGCCCTGCACGCGGCCTATCGTTTGGGGGGAGAAGCTGACGCGCGGCAAGTTGCAGCGATGGCGATCGATCGGCAGTTACCGGAGTCTCTTCGAAAAGAGGCACTGGAACTGCTGGCCGCGTGGGAAACTCCCTCGCCGCGCGATCGAATCCTTGGCATGTGGCGACCGATCGAGCCGCGGCCAGTCGCTCCGGCCCGCGCCGCATTCAGTGCCGTCGCCGGAGAATTGCTGGCGGGAACGACCGGAGATTTGAGGGTAGCGGCCGTCGAGACGGCCGGTCGGCTGCGCGTGGAGTCTGCCGGAGCCCAACTGCTCGCTCTGGCCGGAAACACAGTTCTGCCCGGGCGTTTGCGTTCGGCCTGCGTCCGTGCACTCGGGCACGTCCCGCCTTCCGAACTGGAAACTCAGTTGGTGGCTTGGGCCAATGACCTCGACCCCGAAGTCCGAACGGCAGCCATGGAAGTGCTGGTTGCTCGGCAACCTGAGTTGGCATTGAAAGTGGTCGAAGGGGCAACGGAATCAGCCGACCTGCGCGAACGCCAGGCCGCGTGGAAACAACTGGGGCGACTTGCTTTGCCCCAAGTTGCAGAGGTTCTTGCCACAGGCCTGCGGAAGCTCCAAGACAATCAGATCCCGGCCGACACTCGGCTTGATTTGATCGAAGCGGTCCGCCAGCAAGCCGCAGCCCACCCGGCCCTGCGAGATTGGCTGGCGACTTATGAAGCGGAGGTCGGGGCCGACCCGGTTCAGCGTTATCGCGATGCGATCGCCGGAGGTGACGCCGAACGCGGGCGGATCATTTTCAAGGAATGGACGAACCTCTCCTGTCTCCGCTGTCATCGAATTGGCGATGAAGGAGGATATGTCGGACCAAACCTGTCCGACATTGGCACCCGCAAAGACCGGCAGTACCTGTTGGAATCGCTGGTCGACCCGAACCGGGCAATTGCCGATAAGTATGAGACGACTATCGTTCTCGATGCTGAAGGAAAGACGTTTTCCGGGATCGTCAACTTTGAGGATGCGCAGACTCTGCGATTGTTAACCGCCGAGGGAGAGATGGTCACGCTCGATAAGCAGGAGATCGACGAGCGGACGACCGGCAAGTCAGCGATGCCAGCCGACTTGATCAAGCATCTCGCTCCAGCCGATGTCCGCGATTTGGTTGAGTATCTGGCTGTTCAGCGGCAGAGTCCCGCGAGCCCCTCAGTGGAATCGCTGGAGCGAACGGACCGCTGAAACAGGCCGGCAAACGTCTGGTTACGGCCAACCAGCTCCGTTCCCCAGCCCGACGGTCGCGTCCCGCGCGACTTGCAACTTTGGCAGCCTCCGGACTCGACCTTTGTCCGAGCTCGGCCGGAGGATTCAGCTCCGCTGGACTTTTCGCACGAGCGAGCTGCCCAGCAGCAGCATCACGACGTTGCCGAGCCAAACGGAAATCGGCGGAAGGTCTCCCGATTTGGCTTGTCCAACACCGAACATCAAGAGCGGGTAGTAGAGGACCAGGATGGGAATAAAGCAGAGTGCGAAGTTGGTCCAGAAGTCAAATTTGCGCAACTGAATCGCCAGTGGCGCGCCGACAAGCACAAAGCAGAGGCAGCTAAAGCCATTGGCCCAGCGACGCCACGGTTCTGCCAGCAGTCGATACTCGCGAAAAATTCCCTTTTCCAACTGGTAAAGGTCGGCGCCCCACTGGGGGTGGGTCAGACCAACGACATCTCCACCGACGACTTGGGAGACCAGCTTGAGGGCGAGGGCCTGTTGCTGGCTGTCGGTCAGCTGCTGTTGAGTTGCCAGCTCTTCGGGCATTTCTCGGAGCGAGAGATTGGAGGGGCTGTCTGCGACTCCCGATTTCTTGGTCACATCGCCCAGAGGGATTGGAAAATCCTTGCGATCGATCCAGCTTTTGACTTGATTGCCCAGCATGATGTTGGCGTTGAGCAACTGAATGACGAGTTGGTCTTCGACCGGGTCGACAAGAATGCGAGCCCGCTCGGCGCGGATCTGCAGGCTGTTCTGGGGGTTGTCATCCTGGCGAACGATGAATGGATTGATCAGGTCCTGTCCCCGAATCTCGTCGACGTCAATATAGATTTTGCCTTTGGAGAAAGTTCCCTCGGCGCGAAGCATGGAGTAAATCGACTGGGCGGAAGAGTGCAGGATGACGCGGTAAATCCCGCGGCGACCCCAGGAAACGCTGAGGTCGTTGAGATAAACCGTCAGGAGACTCATCAGGAAGGCAAAGATCAGACCAGGAATGATCAGCTTCAGGGGCGGGATGCCGAGCGCTTTGACGGCGACCACTTCGTTGGTCGCGCTCATCCGGCCGTAGACTACCGTGGCCGCGAACAGAATCGTGCCCGGGATGGCAAAGCAAAGAGCCGTTGGGAGCGTGTAGGGAAGCAGCTGGAAAATGGCCGTGGCCGTCAGCTTCTCGCGCCAGGCCTCTTGAACCAGAAAGATCATGACCATCAAAGTCGTCATCGCCGTCAGCGCAAGCGCAAACGCCTTGAACAATTCGCTCAGGACGTACCGGGTGATGCAACTCATGCGAGGGGCGGGCAGTAGACGACAGGAGAGTGTTGAGGCGGGCGTGCCGGTGGCATACCGGCAGGAGTGTAGCGGAAAGACGCTGTCCGGCCCCAGAGCAATTGCCCCCTTTGGTGGCCGCAGGCCGCAACGGCTTCAAGAGTCATTTCGGGGCGATAAGCCTAAAGGTCGATGGACGTCCCGGCCGCGCCCGGTTGACTCCGCAGTTGGTCCATCAGGTTGCTGACCGCCAGGGCATAATTTCGCAATGCGGCCCGCAACTCGCGATTTTGCTGGCCCTTGTCGGCTTCGCCCAGAAGCGTTGCTAGCTGCGAATAGTCGAGCTTCCAGTTGCGGCTGGATGCTTCCTCCCGAATTTGCTGCACCATGTTCTTGAGGTGGTTGACCAGTTCCCAACCCGCTTGAGAGCAATCGGTTTGGGTGTAGGGGCCTTTGCCGAACCGGATGCCGCTGGGGGAAGAAACGGTGCCACTCGGTCCCGCGGTGAGTTTAAACAGGGGGACCAGAAGCATGACCAATCCGGCGATGGCGGGAGCGATCGCCCACCACGATTTAGCCGCAATTAACAGCAGCGAGACGAGGAGCAGAATTGCTCCCAGCCCAGCGAGAATGATTAAGAAGTTCTGGTTGCCCGGAGGTGGAACGTTTAATTTCGGGAGTTCGACCGTATTCGGGAGCGGGGCGTTGACCCGCGCCAGCACGATGGTGGTGTTGTCCGGCCCGCCTCGCAGGTTGGCCAAGTGAACCAGAAACTGAGCCGCTTCCGCCGGATGCAGCACCGCGAGCACCGCTCCGATTTCAGCATCGCTCACTTGGCCCGTCAGCCCGTCGCTGCACAGGAGATAGCTGTCGCCCGGTTGGATCGGGAACGGGCCTTCCAGATCGACTTGGACATCGGGATAAGGACCGAGCGACCGGGTGATGACATTTTTGGGAATCTTGTTCAGTTCTTCCTTGTTCGTCAGATTCCCTGCCGCCCGCATTTCCCAAACCAGGCTGTGGTCAAACGTCAACTGTTCGAGGCGGTGATTGCGAAAGCGGTAGACGCGGCTGTCCCCGACGTGTGCCGCCAATGCCCCCTCGGGTGAGAGGGTGAGGACACTGCAAGTTGTCCCCATGTGATGAAACTCTTCGTTGGCCTGGCCTTTCCGGTGAATCTCCGCGTTGGCCTCGATAATCGCCCGTTTCAGCCGCTCGGCTCCAGTCGAGTCGCGGTACTTGCCGAGCAGCAGCGGAATCTGGTCGACGGCCAATTTGCTTGTCCTGGTTGTTTGTGCGGCGCATTCCCAAGTCGGTCAGGGCGGCGACGGTCAGGTATTGTTCCCAGTTGGTGTTGCCGTCGCTCATTACTCTCTGTCGCTATCGCAAGCCGGTTTCAATGTCCGGGGCGCATCTGGGAAAGGCTGTTTCGCTGTCTCAGGACTCATTTTCTCCCACACATCTTACTCTGCAAGCGGTTGCGAAAAAACGCGGAAGCTGGGGGCTGCGGGTAATTATTGGAGCATTTTTTCGCTCTCAAAGCTTCGGGAAAGTTGCTTTCGCGGCACTGGAATCGGGCTAGGCTTGCCCCCGGTCGGCTTCTATACTCCCGCCGCGCCAGGGTCGGGGCTGGAACGCTCTCGCAGTCCCGAACGCCGCGCTCGGTGAATTCAGGTCCGCAAATCGTTGGTGTCTGAACGCCAACCCCTGCGGCACAACCTGTCCCAATCTAACGCCATGTAACGAGTTCCGAGATGTCACCCGTTGTCGAGCCGAATCCAATTCCGTCTCGAACCAGCCCGACCTCCAGGAGTTGGTTTGGGGGCATCGCCTCTGCTCCCTTTGTTTCGGCTGTCCAAAGTCTGATGGTCGTGGGAGTTCTGCTTGCAACCAGCGGCTGTGTCCAACGCCGAATGTTGGTCCGCAGCCAACCGGAAGGGGCGATGGTGACAATTGATCGCCAGGCAATTGGCCTGACACCCGTATCGGTCCCTTTTTCCTACTACGGGACTCGGGAAATTCAGCTGGAAAAAGACGGCTACCAGACGATCTCCGTACGGCAGCGTTTTCGGCCGCCATGGTATGAATGGTTTCCGCTGAGCTTCTTTTCGAACCACTTCGCGCTGCGTGAGATTCGCGACGTGAGGCGGCTCGATTTTGAGATGCTCCCGAAAGTTCAAGTCTCTGAATACCAATTGATCGATCGGGCGAACCAGCTGCGGACCGACGTCGGCCGCGGAACGGTCACCACTCCCGTCTCCAAATAGCAGTCTCAAAATCGCAAATGGTCCTCCGCGCTTCCGGGCCGACGGAGCGAGGCGGATCGCAGTTGGATTCCAGGCTGTCAGGTTCCAGGCAAGTGGGGAGCGTGACATCTCGAAATCGTCACTCCGTGCCCCGGGACGCACCGCGTCTGTTCGAGGTGAACGGCGAGTTCCTTCGCTTGCTGCCCCAGGCGCATGGCCTGCTTCGGGAGTCAGGGAGCGGGGCGACTTCCAGCGATAGAGCTCGTCCCCAATACGAGACTTTCGCCGCGGTTTGGCCCCGAATCCCGATCAACTGGTGACCCGGCAGCGCGCGGCGCATTGCGGGAAAACCCGGTTTTTGAGAGTTACCAAGAGGCGACTCCCGCTCCCTGCGGAATCCAAGCCTCGGCCTCCAAGAGCAGTCAGAAAAAGCTGAAAAAGTCCCTGCCGGACTGGCAGAAAGTCGCCGGGAGGGCGGTTATATTAATTTTTCGGGCAAAAAAAATCCGACCGCATCAGCTTGCGGGATGACTTGTTCGAGGCAAGTCGGGCCGATGCGGTCGGTGTTTTTTGTAAGAACTGAGCGACAATCTTCCCGGCAATGACAGCGGCTTCTCGGCAATGACAGCGGTTTCAGCTGTGAAGGTGGTTCGCTTGGATTTGCCCTTCGCATGCACTGCACTCTTCATGCACTGCTCTTCATGCATCGCACTCCGGGTTGAGGCGCGAATTCAAGTAGTTGGGAAAGATTTTTCCCGCGAGCCGGCTGTTTCCGTGTTCATCAGGAGTGAATGGAAATACCGAGCTGAACGCAATTGCCGCGAGTTACTCAGCTGAATGACTGAGTTGATTTCGGCTGGAGTTCGAGCTGGTCTGAAATCTGTTCTCCTCCGATCCGATGGAATGAGCCTGGGCAAAAGTCCTCGGCATCCGTTGCTTTGGGTAACGCTGACTCGCCACCGAATCGAGGTCAGTGGCGAGTCTGTTGAGCGTTCAATCTTTGGGATTCAAGCTTCCATGCTGCGGGGTGAGGAAATCTAGAAGTCGGTTCGGCTACCGCCGTCGCCACCACCACCCTGACCACCACGGCCACCACCCTGACCGCCGCCACCTTGGCCACCACGGCCGCCGCCACCTTGTCCACCGCGGCCGCCACCGCCCATCATCGGGAGTTCAACCTTTTCACCCTTGAGTTCTTCGAGGGCTTTCTTTTGCGAATCGCTTAGCAGTGCGAGCACTTCCTTGTCCATTTCAGCCCGAAGTTCCTGCATCTTGGCCATGGCGGCCTGCCGGTCACCGCCGGTTTCTTCCATGATCCCCTGCATCTTCTCTCGCATGCCAGTGGCCATGTCATCAAGTTTGCCTTGGATTTCTTCCTTCAGGTCGTCATCAATCTTCAGCTCTTTGGCGACGTCGGCATCGACCAAAGCGCGGGCGCCGGATGCTTGGGCGAAGATCCCGAGCAATCGCTTCTTTTGCTTGTCATCGAGCAGGCCCATGATTTCCTTTTCAGCGCCGGCCATCGCTTCCGGGTCCGGTCGGCCACCACCACCGCCACCGCCACCGCCACCACCGACCCCAGGCATGACGTCTTCCATGATGGCTTGGATTTCGGACACCTTGTCGTCAGACAAGTCGAGAGCCTTCTGGACGGATTCGGCCCGCAACAGCATCAAGCGGCTCATTCCGCGACCCATCCCACCCCGTCCGCCGCCGCCACCACCGCCCTGCCCGCGGCCTTGGGCCATGCTGGTTGCCGAAAGGGCGACCACAACCAACAAACAAGTCACACCAAAAACCACAGCTTTCTTCATGGATTTGCTCCCCACTTTTTGAGTCGCCACCCTGTCGCGGACCAACCCGGGCCGGGGCGATAGCGTATTTAACCTAGGCTCCGCCTTTGAGTTGCGGCGGTTCGATAGGTTTTTTTGTGAACTGCCCGAGTTTGCCCGATAATGAGGTTGTCTCGAGGGGCTGGCCTCTCCGGAGCGAAGGCTTGGCCAGATTGATTCACGTCGCGGAAGGCTCCGTTTTGACAGCGGATGTCCTTGCAAATTCAGGGGAAACGGCTAGACTAGGGCTCCCAATCGACAGGCGGTTTGCGGGGTTTCCGCGGCTGTCTCGGTCTGATGTTCAGGACGGGCGATTCGTACAGGTCGGGTATCGGTTGCTGATGGAATCGTCGGCCTCGACCGATACGGTGGCTGTCGGCTTGCCTTTAGATCTGTGTGTCGTTTGCCAGAGACCGACGGCATGGTTTGGTCGGCTCGGCTTGCGACAAGCGTGGCGTTAAGGTTAACGCCTCAGGAAGGTTAACGTCTTAGGCCGACGCTTCGTGCAGGTGGTTTCCGCCCGTCAATTTGATTGAGAAGCCGCGTGAGCGAAAAGCTCTAAAGCGGTTCACGAAAATGAGTGATTGATAGGGGCCGCCTCCGGCAGCGATCAAAGCCTGACTCGACTCGGCGAGCTGACTTGAGAACGCTGTTTGTTTGCTCCCTTCGCCGCACGATGGTTCGGGCGGCACGGCAGTTTTGCTCAAGTCGCGGCGCCTTGGAACCGGGTGAGAAAACGGTGGACCCTGGTGAGAAAAC
>JAJTFE010000168.1 GCA_021298375.1 Blastopirellula sp.
TCTCGCCTCTGCGTTCAGATTCTGCGGGAAGCGACTCGGAGAGAAGCCGCACTTCGAAATCGCAAGCGACTCGTCATCCGTACCGAGAGACTCACAACTTCCCAATCCAGCGGAATGCTTACGGCTTCGGCCAGAGCCCCCCAAACGTAACGCTGTCATACAGTTCCTGCGTCACGGCAGCGAACGAACTCCCAATCCGCACGTGGTCCACGAGGAATTCCTTGCGTCCATCAAAGTTGGCCAAACCAACTCGGTCAAAGGCAAAGTTCCCCAGCCCGCGAACGACAGGCTCGGACTTGACCTCTTCGCTCAATGAGGTCGGATTAACGTAAACTTCCAATTCGTCGCGATGCTCGGGCCCAAAGGTAAGCTTGATCACCACCAAGGCAACTTTGTCCGGCTCGCTGCCCAAATCACCGAGGTTCAAGACCGAGTTCTCCTCCGGTCCATTGAACTCCGAAGTTACCGCCCAGCCTGTCGCGGGCTTGGATCGATCGGGTGCCCGAGGCGGCCCCGGTTGCCAGAACAAATGAGCCCCATTGCCGATGCAAAGCACGCGGTTTCGATTGCCGTCCCCCCGATGCAACTCGAATCCATAAAATCCCTGATTGAGTTGACTAATCCGCTGCAAGTAAGCGATGTAAACAGTCTTGCCTTCCCGCCCAATCAACCGGGCTCCATCCTGGTCCTCGATGTAACCGGCGGAATCAAAAACGCCCCCGAAAGAAGTGCTCAGCAGGCGACGGACGCGATTGAATTGGCCATTTAAAACCGCATGGTTTCCGCTCGCACTCACTCCGACATACCGCAAACTTCCCGACGTTACCAAATTGGTTGCCAGCGGGTCATTTCCCTCCGCTGATAACACCTGCCAGCCGTCCGCCCAGCCAAACCCGCCGTTCTGCTCGCTCAGCGGCGCTGCCGTGTACTCAAAATCTTCTTTCGCCAGGATGCCATTCGCCGGGCCCGTGGGCGGCAACAGACTCTGCACAAATCGAGTGTTGCTCAATTCCACCCGGGACAGCTCCTGGGCGGCAAAGTCGATTGCAACAACTGACTCGGCACCAAACCGAGTTTGGCCTCCTCCTGTTTTCCAGCTATCGCTCACTTGAGCAACCACCTCGCCATCAAACACCTGCAATTCCGCAGATTCACTTCCGCTGGCAACGAGGCCAAATTCAGCCGCGATCGGCTGGAGCGCGACCTCGCCCCTGATCACGTTGAACTTCTCGACGCAGTCAGCGGCCAAGAGCGTGATCCGCCCGCGCAGCAGCTCCAATTCCAGTTCAGTGTGAACCTGAACCTGAGCTGGCCCCTCGAGAATCACCTTCGCTCCAGACTCAAACGACAATTCCACCAACCCATCATCCAACCAGAGGACCTCCCCCGCATAGATCGGGTCGAGGAAGCCAGGTGACGGGCCTCCCACCACGCCCCGCGCGTGCCAGCGGGCATTGCGCATGCCAGAGACCATGGCCACCTGGGCTCGCTGCTGCCCTCTCAGGGAAGCGCCCGCAGCCAGTTCGGTCGCCGCGCTCCGCTGCCAACTCGACCAAGCCTCCCAACTCCAACCACCCAGCAGCACGCCGGACAAGAGCAGCAGGCTCCAGATCCCAAAATTCCTCAACCAATTTCCCGGTGGCGTTTCCAAACCGGATAGCGGTGTTCCCCGCTTCGCGGTTTGAAACCGACCTTCCGACCAGTCCAACTCGCTGTGAATTCCCAGATAGGCGCAATACTTTCGCTGAGCCTCCGGATTGCGATCCAGCAGCCGCGACAACTCCGCCGCGGTCCGCTCGTCGAGCGTCCCATTGCAGACCTCGTCCGCGAGTTCCAAAACCCGGTTTTCCAAATCACGCCCACTCATCCCGCAATCCCTTCAGCTGCCAGTTTTCGCTGGACACAATTGAACAGAGCTCGGCGAATTCGCGCCAAAGCCCGATAAAAGCCCGCTTCGTCGACACCTGCCTGTTGGGCATGTCGGCGAATTTTCCCCGGACCTTCACTCCCGTAAACAGATTCAACCAAATTTTTATCTTGTATCGGCAAACCCTCGAGACACTCCCCGAGAAACTGCCGGCGAATGTCGACCACCTCACGGTCCTTGGAAATGACCGAGGCCAATTGCTCAATCACCGCCGCGTCGAGATAGGTCGCCTTTTTCTTTCTTTGTCTCCAAAACTTTTGCACCTGGTGGTAAGCAATCACGCTCAACCAACCGGTGAAATTCGTTCCCAACTCAAAATTCTGATGCTCCCGCCACATCACTACGCTGACTTCCTGCATGACATCCTCGGCGTCTTCCGGATTTCCCAGCAATGTCATCAGGTATCCATAAAGCCAGCGTTGATGCTGTGAATACAGTCGCACTACTGCTTCACTGTGCTGGGCCGAGTTGCGCGAGGCGCCGGGCTCACCGCTCTCGCGGGCTGAACCTGCCAGCCCTTTCGGCTCGCTTTGCCCAGCTTGTTCTTCGTCTGGATTCATCGCCTTTCCCCTCCCAGCAGGCCGCTGCCTTGCTTCAACGCTCGAAACTGATCCAGCGGTCCACGTTCCCAGGACAATCCATTCTGCTTTTACTCAAGCACCCCAGTCACCGCAAAACCAGCCTCTCAACTCATTCACCTTGCTCGCGGTCCCCTCTCAAAAGCGTCTTTCGAGTTAATCCTGCGAAAGAATCAAGACCGAATAGGGAGCAATCGAAATCGTCCCGGAAAATGGCATTCCATCCCAGCTGAAGTTCTCGCCTGTCACATCGGGCGAATAAAAATTGCCAAAGTCAGCTGAGTAACCCTGCCAATCGCTGTTGAATCGCACTTTCCAGGAACCGCCACGGGGCAACCCGATTCGGTAATTGGTCCAAGTCTGGTCGCGGAAGTTGCAAATCACCACCACGTCATCGCCCGGCCCTCCCTGATCCCAGCGATGGAAAGCAACGACCTTGGCCCCATTGTTCACATGAAACACGTTCCGCTGATGCCCCCGCAATCCGCGCGTGTGGTTAAACCAGTTCCGCCTCAGCCGAATCAAGTCTTGGTAGAGCTTGCGGACTCCCGCGAACGTCTGGGCCTTTGACCAATCAACGGGATCAGTGTCCTGAAACCAGCCATCCTCGACGAACTCCTGCCCCTGAAACAACATCGGGATCCCCGGGGCCGTCATCACCAGCGCGGCTCCCAGCGTCGACCGCTTCCGCGAAAACCAACTCCCCGCATTTCCTGGCCAGATTTCCTCGGGAACACGGGCTCGGCCATTTGCCACCTCGTCATGAGACTCTGTGTAGATCACCCGCTGGAAAGCGTCATTCGAGTAGCCGAAATTGATTGCCCAGCGAATTTTCTCCATGTCGCGGGCGTTGTCACTCCCTCCGACCAGCACCTCTCTCACCGGATGCACGAAATTCGCATCCCACTGGCTGTCAAAGCCGGCTCCACCCGCCGAAGTCGGCCGCACCATCCAGGCATCACTTTGCAGGTCCTCGGCAATATTAACCGCCCAAGGCTGACGCCAGTTGATCTCGTCATTGACCCACTGCAGCAGCGACCACCCTTCTGGCAGCTGCCCGCCATTGTGTCGACGGATATTCACTGTCGAATCCCAACGCAAACCATCGACATGAAAGTCCTCCAGCCACATCAGGGCGTTATCGCGGATGTATTGGCGCACTTGGGTCCGACCAAAATCCGGACGCGTATCCCCCCAAGGCGTATCCGCCCGATTGTCCTGATAGAAGTAGACACCGCCAAAACGGTCCTGCGACCAGCCATCAAATCGCCAGAGACCGAGGTCCGAAGGCCCGTAATGGTTATGCACCATATCCAGCAACACGGCGATACCGCGGCGGTGCGCCTCGTTGACGAAATACTTGAAGCCATACGGCCCGCCGTAGGCCTGCTCGACCGCATAGGGAAACGCCGGGTTGTAACCCCAGGAGAAATCCCCGGCAAACTCATTAATCGGCATGACCTTGACCGCATTGACCCCCAAGTCGGCCAGGTAGTCCAGCTTGTCGACTGCACTGAAAAAATTCCCCGGGCCCCAACCCGGCGAGTCATGGAACGTGCCGACATGCAGCTCGTAAATCACAAGCTCATTCCAAGTCGGCATACGGAAATTCTGATCCGTCCAAAGAAAGCGTTCGTCAAAGATCACCGAATCGCCAGTCGAATTGGTAACCTCTTCCTCACGCGGATCAGCTCGCCACAACTCCTGACCCTCACGACGAATCACGTAGCGGTAGCGCTGTCCGGGCTGCGCATTTCTCATGTCCAATGACCAATGCCCATTCCCTTCGCTGACCATCGCCGCGCGATAAGAGTGCCAGCCATTGAAGTCTCCCGCCACATGCACACTCTGGGCATACGGCGCCCAGACCCGAAAGGCAGTCCCACCTTCGAAGGGCCGGGCTCCCATCCCGCTCCGATACGACCGGCGACTGACCCGCCGCGCTTTCAAGCGAAACTTGGCCGATCCCTTCGCGCCAAAAATTGAAATGTGGTAGCGGCCGCTCTTCAACTTGGGTGTCGTCGCGTCATGCAACCAATGGTCTTCGCGGAGAGCCAGCGACTCGTCCCGAAAGTCAAATTGCCTGAGCGTCGGCTGGGCTCCAAGCCGAAGGTACATCGCGGCGGTTGTCGCAGGCCGACCACCTGGCTCGCCCTCCTGCCGCCACTCCAGCGACAACTCCTGATTCCAGTCGTAAACGTCAAACACGTAATGGACCCACTCGCCCCGCCGGACCTCACCCGAGCGAATCACTCCATCCTCGAGCAGCGTCTGGGCCGAAAGCTGCGTTGCCCAGCCGATAAACACCAGCCAACCGCACGCCGTCACAAGCACCGACCACTTCAATCGCCACCAATCGAGTTCGATGACCGACCTGCTCGATGCCCTGCTTGATTCAAAGCTTCCAGCCGCCTTCCCCGCAGGCCCGGCTGCTTTCACCGAAGTCCCCGCCGCCTTCCCCACAGAAAAGTTCGCGCGAAATGACAGTTGCCGCACCAATTGCGATTCCTCCTTTAACCCCACATCGAACTTGCCAAGGATTAAAGGCGCGGAACAGGCACTTTTTTGCTCGAAAAAGCCCAAGCCGGCTCCGTTTGCCGAAATCAACGCCCCCGTGGATGCAGCACCCAACTCACCGCTTTCCCCGCCCGAGAGCAACCGCTCCCTAGCGCTCAAAAACAATGTCGAGTCCGCGATCGGGCCAAAAAAACGGTCCCCCCGAGTAACTCGCTCCGCTTGGCAACTGTCGGCCAACCCAACTTTGTGAAATCGCGTTCACCAACCATCCCCCCCGATTTGCCAGCATCCCCAGCCCCGTCTCTACTGTGCACCGACGCAAATCAACCGCTCCTGCCGCTTCCCCTCGACCTCAAGCGCTACGCGAAAATAAATCTTCCCGCCGCAGATCGCAGGAGTCGCAAAGCATTCGCTCCCCAGCTTATTTCGCCCCACCTCGCGATACCCCTCCGGCGTCGCTTCGTAAATGAAGGTCTCTCCAACCTCACTGGTCACGTAAATCAGATTACCTACCAGCACCGGCGAGGAACTGAACTCGCCTCTCAACCGATGCTTCCACATCTCCTCGCCAGTATCCGCGCGAAAACACTTTGCAACTCCGGCATCCAAAACGACATACAAATATCCGTCCCGAAGCAGCATCGATGGCACATAAGCCCGATCACCGTTTTCCCAGGCCAAAGCGCCGCTTCCATCAGCCTTTACCGCCGCAATATGATTCCTCGGAAATCCCCCCGAAGAATAGACGTGTTTCCCGTCGGTCACTGTTGTCGTCACACACTCCGTCGTTGAATGCGGCGCATCCCACAGCGTCTCGCCACTTGCCGGATCAAAACTGGAGACTTTATCACAGCCGATCAGGATCAGCTGGTCGCGACCGTACAGCCGATAGACAACCGGCGTCGGATAGCTCGCCATCTCAGGCCGCTCGCGCTCCCACAAGACGTCGCCGTCGGCTTTTCGCAGAGCCACAAGTTTGCCCCCTCCCTTGTGATCCGCCACGACAAGCACGAGGTCGCGATACAGGGCAGGCGAGGAGCCGTACCCCTGATGCATCTTGTAGTCGTCGACCATTCGCTGCCAAACGATCTTGCCGTCCAAAGATAACGCCGTCGTAAAGACAGCGCCGGTCGTTGGAAAATTCACGTACAGTCGCTCGCCATCACAGGAGATCGTCTCGGAAGCCCCCGTCGAACGCTCGTTACTCCGCATCGCTCCGCTGGCAGGAACCTCAGTCGCCCAGCGCTGCCGTCCCGTCGCCCGGTCAAAACAATAAACGGCTTGGGCGCCCGTGGTCTCGTCGCAACTCGGCAGATAAACCGCATCGCCCACCACCGTCGGGGAGGCATT
>JAJTFE010000169.1 GCA_021298375.1 Blastopirellula sp.
CCCCGTCCGACCAACCGGGTGCGGGAGCAGGCAGTGCCTCATCCGCAGGCTACACCCACAATCGAATTGATGTTCCTCAGGATTCCGCCGACGCTCCCTCTGGCAACTCCGAGTGCCGGCCCCCTGCCTCGTCGGCTGGCAATCGGCAGCGGATCAAGCAACAGATTCGCGAGCGGACCCGACAACTGAATCGCCAGGGGCCGCCGGTCTCTTTCTCCGAACGTGCCTCCATCCAGGAAGTTCGTCCGGTGGAGGAGGCTCAATCTCAGGAAACGGTCTTGCCGATCAAGATCCTGCAGCAGTTGACTGTGGCCGAAATTCGAGCTCATGTGCAGCCCGAAGGGGTCGAACTTCCCGAGGACCTGTCGCGACGCGAGTTGCTGCTCCGCATCATCCGGCATCGGATCAAAGCCAAGGGTTTGATGTACGGTGAAGGAACCTTGCAGATTCTTCCCGATGGTTTTGGCTTTCTCCGCAGCATGGACGCTCATTACCTCAGTTGTCCGGATGACATCTACGTTTCGCCGAGCCAGATCCGGAAGTTCAATTTGCGGACCGGGTGTACGGTTTGCGGACAGGTCCGTCCGCCCAAGGGGAATGAGCGGTTTTTCGCTTTGCTGCGGGTCGAACTGGTCAACGGGCGGACTCCCGATGTGCATTCCCGAAGCAAGTCGTTTGAGCATCTAACTCCCCTGCACCCGGACCGGCGAATCGTGATGGAGCACGACCCCGAGGAACTCTCAACGCGCGTGGTTGATTTGCTGGCTCCGATTGGCTTTGGACAGCGGGGCCTGATCGCCAGCCCTCCCCGGGCAGGCAAAACGATTCTGCTCCAGCAGATGGCCCGGGCTGTGCTGAAAAACCACCCAGACAGTTACATCATCCTGTTATTGGTCGACGAGCGGCCCGAAGAAGTCACCGACATGGTGCGGGAAGTTCGATCCGATCGCTGCGAGGTGATCAGTTCGACTTTCGACGAATCGCCATCGCGGCATATTCAGGTCGCTGAAATGGTCCTGGAAAAGTGCAAGTGCCTGGTTGAAACGGGCGTCGACGTGGTCTTGTTTCTCGACTCGATCACCCGCCTCACCCGCGCCTGGAATGCCGAGTGCCCGCCTTCTGGAAGGTTGCTCTCCGGGGGGCTGGATGCCAATGCCCTGCAAAAACCGAAGGCTTTGTTTGGGGCCGCTCGAAAGCTGGAGGAAGGCGGTTCGCTGACAATCATCGCCACCGCCCTGATTCAGACTGGAAGCCAGTTAGATGAAGTGATCTATGAGGAATTCAAGGGGACCGGCAACCTTGAAATCCTGCTCGACCGGAATCTGGTTGAGCGGAGAATCTGGCCCGCCTTTGACCTCAGCGGAAGCGGAACGAGGCGCGAGGAAAAGCTGTTCGATGGAGAAGAGTACGCTCAGGTCTGCCAGCTGCGGCGGGAATTGGCCAGCTTACAGGCGAATGACGCTCTCGAACAGCTTCTGGAGCGGCTGCGGAAAACCCGAACGAACGCCGAGTTTCTCCTCCGCTTAAAATCAGGCCAATCCTGAGAACCGGCCTCGCCCGGCGGAGGCCACTCCCCTGCCCGTCTGGCCCGCTGACGCTATGCTGAATGCAGGAGCGGAACCGCGCCGGGGAGTCGAAGATTGCTCTCGGCCTGACGCTCCGTTCCGGCCAATCCGCTCCACCCCCTGCCCTTTCCCGGCTAACCACGCGCCATGACATTGTCTTCGACATCGGCCGATCCCGTCTTCCGTTTCGCTGGCCCGGTAGATCCCACTTGGCGATTCGCCATTTTGGCCAGCACGTATCACTCGGAGATAACTTCCCGCCTCGCGGCCGGTGCGAAACAGCGACTGCTGGAGTTCGGGTTCAAAGCGGAACAGATTGACGAGCTTCCGGTTCCGGGCGCTTGGGAACTCCCGCTCGCGGCGAGTTGGGCAGCCCGCTCCGGTAAGTTTTCTTCGATTGTCGCCCTCGGAGTCGTGATCAAGGGTGAAACCAGTCACGACCAGCACATCAATCGTTTTGTCAGCCTCAGCCTGGGCCAACTGGGACTGGAACACCAAATGCCGATCGCGTTTGGGCTGCTGACTTGCGAGACGATTTCACAGGCAATGCAGCGGGCTGGTGGAAAATTCGGCAACAAAGGTCAAGAAGCGGTCGATGCCGCCTTGGCGATGCTCGTATTGAAAAGAAAAATTTAAGTCTGGGTGCGCGGCTGACCTCCCGGGGCACACTCCCCGAATGGCTACCGCCAGCCAACGCCGGTCTCAACTGTTCTTTGACTATTTTGTTTCTGGGCTGGTTCCTGCTTTCTCCTCTTGGGTCTCGATTGATGTCACGCCGCAGCCGCGTTCGCCAGGTCGTTTTGCAAGTGCTGTTCCAACGGGACCTCAACCCGGGAGCTGACTGGGAAGCCTTTTTGTCCCGGCGACTGCTGCATCGCCCGGAACTCGTCAAATTCGGGAATCAATTGGTTCAAGGGATTGAGCAACATCGAGCAGAACTGGATCGTCGAATCGAGCAGGCGGTGCGAAACTGGAAACTGAACCGGCTCTCGACAACCGATCGCAACGTCCTTCGGTTGGCGGCGTTCGAAATGCTTAAATTCGATACGCCACCCAAAGTCGCGATCAATGAGGCGATTGAATTGGCCCGCCGCTTCGGCTCGAAAGAGTCGGCAGCTTTCGTCAACGGCGTGCTCGACCGCTTGTTTCAAGAGAAGCATTCGCCCCGCTCCGCAGTCAGTTCGGCTGCCGAGTCGGCTCCGCCAATCACCCCGGATAATTCCAGCTCGAACTCCTGAATTCAGTCCGAAACCCAAGTCGCAATCGCTCGGTCCGTACCCCTCCGCTTGTCCCTCCCGAAAGTTCCCGCTCATGGCCATCTGGAATCCGTTCGGCAAGAAGAAACCCACCCCCACCGAGCATTCGCCTCTGCCTGCCGCCGAGACCTCGACTCCAGGCGCAGGCGCTGCTGTCCCGTCGGACCAGCCAACCGCTTCCGGACCACCTGCGAAGGAACAGCCTGCCAAAGAACAGCCTGCCAAAGAACGGCCTGCCAAAGAACAGCCTGCCAAAGAACAGCCTGCCAAAGAACAGCCTGCCAAAGAATGGCCTGCCAAAGAACGGCCTGCCGAGGCCGCTGCGCATCCGGCCAGTGAAGGGGAGAGTCAACCGGCGCCGAAGCGGAGCATGTTCGGTTTCCTCAAGCAGGCCTTGAAGAAAACCGTTGCTGTCCTGAACACGGACATCCGGGACCTCGTCGGCAAAGAGGGGCGGCTGGTCGACGACGAGTTTCTCGACGAGCTTTTTCGCCTGCTCGTCAAAACGGACATGGGAGTTGCCCCGGCCGGCAAGATTCGCGACTCGATCCGCTCCCAGTACCGTGGCCGGAAAGTCATGATGTCCGACTTGATTAAGTCGGCCCAGGACATCATCAGCGAGATCATGGAGCAAGACGGAACCGGGATCAACTTCGCCTCAAGCGGACCGACTGTGATCATGGTGGTGGGAGTTAACGGCTCGGGAAAAACGACCTCCATTGCCAAGCTGACCTATCGGCTGACATCCGCCGGCAAGTCGGTACTGCTGGGAGCAGGTGACACGTTCCGCGCTGCGGCGGTCGAGCACGTCGACACGGCCGGTCGCCTGCAGACGCAGACCAACCTGATGGATGAACTCAGCCGAATCCGGCGGGTGATCGCCAAGTTGATTCCAGAAGCTCCGCATGAGGTTCTTCTGGTTCTGGACTCAACGGCCGGCCAGAATGCAATCAGTCAGGCGAAAGGTTTTTCACAAGCGGCTGGCTGCACCGGAATCGTGCTGGCCAAATTGGATGGGACAGCCAAGGGGGGCGTCGCCATCCCGATTCGCCAAGAGTTCGGTCTGCCGGTTAAGTTCATTGGTCTCGGTGAAACGCCCGATGCCTTTGCCGACTTCAACGTGGAGCAGTACGTGGCGGCGCTGTTTGACGTCGACGACGAGAGCTGAACGGATTGCGTCAGACTGACTTGGCCTGTGGCGGCAGGAGGCGAGCAGAGACGGATTCGCGGATGCTGGCCCGAGCCGCCCAATTTCGCCGGCCCAGCCTGGTTGCACGCGGGCTTCCCATCGTCGGCAAGCGGACCGGCAAGGCGTGGAATCGCCGAGTTCTGGCGTTAAAAAAGGGTTCTGCGGGGAAAGACTATCACCGACATCTCCCCGGTCCGTAGCGGTTCTGCCTGTTAGGCGGCGGAAAACTTTACCTACCTTTCCTGAAGCGCATTTCAGGATCCCTCTTTCAGCGAACTTATCGGCCCATCCGATTCAAACTTGAAGACGGGTGCCATCGGTATCCCGTGCAGGTCTTGCAGGCACGGCAGCACAGCCACAGCCGGCAATCGCCCGACTCTCCTCAGAGCTTGCCTCAAGTACTGCAACCATACAGGTTGCCGCTTCCGTTACGTACGGAAAACGTATCTCGACGTCAGGACCACAAACCCGAATCAAGAGCCATGAAAAAGAAATTCGCCAATTGGCTGGGACTAGTTGCTTCCGTTGTCGCCTCTGGCGTCGCAGTGGGGCAGACTCAAATCACTAACCTGAGCGACGAGGGAACAAAATCCTATCCTTGGCGCAACAGTACCGGGCAAGTCATCCCGAACACCAACTCGCCAACAGCTCCGGTTGTGAAGGGCCCCGGCGAAACCGTCCGGTTTTTCCAGGCCGGAAGCCAGGAGCTGCAGCAACCCTCACCCAGTGACGTGCCCGCCGCCCCCGTCGCTCCAGTAAATCCGGCTGAAAAGCAGGTTCCGCTGGCTGTGCAAAGCAATGCGATTCACGAGCAAGGTTATGCAAACAATTGCAATACCTGCAACGACACTTGGGCTCCGAAGAGCTACTTCAACAACCTGCCCGGCGGCCTGAAGTTCGGTGGCTTCACGCAGTCTGGCTACTACAGCGACCCGACCTTTGGCGGATTCAACAGCGGTGTCGATGACCGGTTCCGCTCGCATCAAAACTGGTTCTACCTGGCCGAAGAGGCCCAGGCTGGAGCCCGCTGGGATTTCGGCTTCCGGGCTGACGTGGTCTACGGTATCGATGCTCCGTTCTTCCAGGCTTTCGGCAATCCCGGACCTTCGGGATTCGACAATGGCTGGGACTACGGCAGCTACGGCTGGGCGATGCCTCAGCTCTACGCCGAAATCGCTAACTGCAACTGGCGATTCAAGGCCGGTCGTTTTCTCTCCCCGATTGGCTACGAATCGATTCCTTCGATCGACAATTTCTTCTACAGCCGCACCTTGCTGCGGACCTACACTGAACCGTACACGATGACCGGTATTTTGGGTGAGCGAGCTGTAAATGACCGCTTCACCCTGTTGCTGGGGGCTTCGCTCGGCTGGGACACTGCCTTTGACCGCAACAATAGCGGTTTCAATGCGATTACCGGGGTCCGCTATCGATTGAACCAGAACGTGCGAGTGGGGTTGACCAGCTCCTTTGGCGACACCGGCATTCGCAACAGCGGTTCACTGAACTCCGCTTACGCCGAAATGCAGCTGACCAACCGAATCTGCTACGTTATCCAAGGTGACGTCCTGAACCTCTCGGGACAAGACGAACTTGGCTTGGTCAATGGGCTGTACTATCAGGTCAACCGCAAGTTGGCCTTGGGTAGCCGATTGGAATGGTGGAAGTCAGATCAGCAGGGTCTGGGAACCAGTCGCTCCACCTACAATTGGACCGTGGGTGCCAACTACCGCCCGCTGCAGAACATCGTCATTCGTCCTGAATTGCGAACCGACTGGGGTGCTTTCGCCGCCTCGCCCGGCGACACGCTGTTCGGAGTCGATGCCATCTTTGCCTTCTAAATTGCGGATGATTTCAGCCGTCAAAACCGGCTGTCCAACCAGAACCCAATCACAGGCCTGACGCCCCGCGCGACAGGCCTGTTTTTTTATTTGCGTTTGGAAATTCGGGGCTGTTGCTTACCCCTCCACTTTGCAAGCCAGAATGCATCCGCGAAAATCTCTCTCGACTGAAGCCTCCACGCTCAAGGTCCGCTCAGCCTCGCAGTTGACTGAATTTCCCCTTGCCTTGGCCCTTGTTCGCCCCCATGAAACTGATCATCGCCATCATCCAACCCCAAGCGCTTGAGTCCGTCAAAGCGGCTCTGACTGATGTCGAGGTCTTTCGCCTGACGATCATGGATTGCCAGGGATTCGGTCGACAAAAAGGACGCTCTGAGAATTTTGAAAAAGACGATTTCGCCCCTCACCTCCGCCGCAAGGTGCAGCTGCAAATCGCGGTCAATGAAGCTTTTGTCGAGCCGACGATTGCCGCGATCATCAAAGGTGGTCGGAGTGGCGAAAAAGGGGAAATTGGGGACGGCAAAATCTTCGTCCTGCCACTGGATGACTGCATTCGCATTCGGACCGGCGAACGGGGCCCCGAAGCAATCTAAAGCCTGCGGGTTACTGCCCAAGAGGGCTCCGCGGGAACCCAACCCTTTCCAGCGGCGAGGTCCCAGCAAAGTCTCGAACAGCAATTCCCGAGCAGCGATTCCCATTCGGCCGCCGTCACGGCGAGTGCGCGTCCAAACCAAATGCTCTGCAGACGGGCTGAGCCGGCCGCCTAGATTTTCGCCCCCACCCCTTTGGTCAGGGTCATGAAGGCGGTTTCCAGATTCAGCTCCTCTTCCTGGAATCGGAGCAGTTGATAACCCTTGCTGACGAGCAGCGTCGGGAGCTGCGCGTACTCCGTTTGCCCCGAGCGAAGCGTCACTACCAGTTGCTCCTTGTCGATCCGCACCTCCTCGACGGTCGGGTCCTTGCGAAGCAACTCGGCCGCCGCAGCTTGATCCCCCCGCAAAGCGATTTGCAGAATCGTCTTCTCGCGAACGATCTTCATCACATCGGCCACGGTACCCGAATAGCCCAGGACCCCCCGATCGATAATTCCGACCTTGTTGCAGATGTCAGCCAACTCCGGGAGGATGTGGCTGGAGACGACAATCGTCTTCCCCAACTGCCCCAACCTGCGGAGAACGCTCCGCATCTCGATTCGGGCGCGTGGGTCCAAGCCGCTCAGCGGTTCGTCGAGAAGCAAGACTTGAGGGTCATGCAATAAAACCCGCGCCAACCCGAGCCGCTGGGTTTGCCCCCGCGACAGCGTATTGGCGAAGGCATCCCGCTTAAAATCGAGGTCGACAATTTCGAGCAGCTCGTCACAACGCTTGCGACGGGCTTCCCCCTTAATCCGGTAGGCGGCAGCAAAGAACTCGAGGTATTCGATCACCTTCATGTCGTCATAGACGCCGAAAAAGTCTGGCATGTAGCCGACCAACCGCCGAATCTCGCGCGGGTTTTCATAAATCGAGTGGCCGCAGACGTAAGCCTCGCCATGCGAGGGCTCGAGGAGCGTGGCAATGATCCGCATCGTCGTTGTCTTGCCCGCGCCGTTGGGCCCGATGAAGCCGTAAACGTCCCCCTGTTCCAACTCGAGGTTGATGTTCTTGATGGCGAAAAAATCGCCGTACTTCTTGGTCAGGTTAACTGTCCGAATCACGATTTCTCATCCCACTGAACCAGGATTGGCAAACCCCAACAGGTCGACATCGACGCAACACTCACTCAAGGCCCTGACTTCTCATCAGCAGCCCCGACGACCACCGGCACACAAAGCCGGACAACAGAGAAACGCTGATCGGCTCCAGCATCCAGAGGTTGGCCATCAATCTGCAGCTGACTCATTGGCTGTGGCAGCTCAGCCACAACAATCGCCTGCCGCAACTCGAGATGCTCACTCATCTCCAGCCGGCCGTGGGCCCGATTCACCAGCCCCGTATAGCTCTGCCCGCCAGCAGAATCATGAAACATCACCATCTCCAGCAATCGTGAGAGCTTGGCCTCGCGCGGGTCCCAGGGAACGTTCTGCGTCTTCCCTTCCGCGCTCGCCTTGTCCCGCTGGGTAAGGATGCTCTTGATCGTCCGTTCCCGGCCCTCCGTGAGCAAATCGACGGTGTCTCCCGCCTCTACAGGCTGGTCAAAGACATAAGCCCAACCCTCGTAATAGATGCGGCAATTCCTCAGCGGAAAATCAAAGGGATTGGTAAAGGTCCCGACCAGCCGTCCGATACCTGCTTCGTAACGCAGCTGGCTGCGGACTGACAACTGACTCTCCCCTTGCCACTGATAAAGCAGAGTTCGAGTGGATCGGACAGGAAAGGGATAACCCTCCAACTCCACGCGGACATCTTCCCCTGTCGCCGTCGCGCGATGTGTGTATGGTTTTGCATTGCTGCCGAAGAAACCGCCCACAGCACCGCCGGGCAGGGCCAGCCAACTGGTCTGCTCATCCAGCACCTGGCCCGAAACCGGCCGGATCAAGTTACCGGAAACCCGATGGGCCTCGGCCTGAGGACTGTAAATTGCTGTCCAGGCTGTCCCCCGCTGCCGCCCCGAGGTGACATCGATATCAACGACTTCCAGCTGATTAAACTGCAATGCGACCGGATGAGATCGAGCGGACAACCACCAGGCCAAACCGCTGAAGGCCAAAACTGTCAGGGGAAAGGTCAGCCAGGTCCATTCCATTTTCCGACCGGGCAAACTGCGCAGGAGAAAATAATCTGCTGGCCCAACCAGCAGCAACAGCAAGCCTATCAACAAGGCGACCGTGGTAAAAGAAATGAGCGAGACGTTTCGAAACGTCTCGAGGGGAGCTCGCAACTGCTCAATCAAGTCGCGTTGAAAACCGACACTCGAGATCGGCCGAGCCTCATTCAAGCGTTCTTCGCCGAGGCGTGATTGATTCAACAACGCATCCAGCAATCTCGGCGTCGCCTCCCAGCGGAGCAAAGGCTCACGGTCGAGCGCGAGACTGGAATAGGCGATCTGCCCCAAGCCCCACTGACGGCGAACAACCAGTGGAATGTCTTCCTGCGTCGCCAGCACATTTCCGACCGGGGATTGCAGACGTCCAATCTCAAAACCGGGTTGCCCGAGGGGAATCAGGGGCTGCTTGGCCTTGAGCAAGAAGTCGAGCCGAGTTGTCGACCCCAATTGCTCGAAGCCACTCAACTGACCCGGGATCCAGGCGGCCAAACGCCCGCCGGCCTGAAACTCCTCAGCCGCATCGCCGGATGTCCAGAACAGCATCCGCCCGCCACCCCGGACCCATGATTCGAGGACCTCTTGGCGCTGCGCATCCAAACCCGCCATTAACGCGGGAGAACTCGCCGCCAAAACCAGCGTATCGAGATTGCGCAGACCGATCGCCGTCGCGGGAAGGTCCCGGAACGATTCAATGAAAACAACCCGCAGCGAGTCAGCGCGACTCCTGCTCCAAGCAAACAAGGGCTGTGCCGCCGGATCGAGCCCCACGACCACCACGAGACGCGTTGTCAAAGGCAAGACCGCCGGACCGCTCCCCTCATCTGCTGCGACGAAGGTACTATCCTCCGCAAGCACTTGCCCCCCAGCGTCTTTTAACCGGACGCGCACTTCACCCCGCGTCCCCCCCAAGCGAAACCAGCCGACCAAACTCCGGGCGTTCTGGCTGTCGCGAATCGGAGCCTGATCGTAAACAGCCGGCGCTCCGTCTCCATCGGTGCTTTCCACTTCCAAGCGAGCGATCGCTGAAAGCTCCTGCTGGGGCGCGAGCTCAACCGTCACCGCTGCCCATTCGCCCAACCGCAAATGTTCGGCAACCCCCAGTTTGATTGCGGTGATTTGTGCCTCGGCCGCAGTCCACGGGCTGAGAACCAGCAACCAGGCGAAGCAGGTGATCCCAACCGAGCCCAAAGTCGACATTCTAG
>JAJTFE010000170.1 GCA_021298375.1 Blastopirellula sp.
CGGGTGTTCGTCGCGATCGGATGGCGATCGCGACGCGACAGACCGTTTCCAGACTTTTTCCCGCGGGTCTCTCCGGCCCGAATCCGCAATAAAATTCGGCACTGGACTTTTGGTGCAACTCGCCTGCTGACCGCCTGGGGCTGTTGGCAAAGGGCGAGCCCGGCCGGCCAGCGTTCCAGCGTCTGCAATCCGGCACCTGCAATTCAGTTTCCGGACCGCAAGTCCCGTCGCGCTTGACTGTTTAACGATGGCGGCGCGATCGATTTTACCGACTCTCGACCCTGCTTGACCCGACCCGGTCAGCTGATTCGGTTGGGGTAGTTTTTGAAAGGCAAGCATGAGTTCACGGCGAGTTCTCAAGGCAGCGGAAGCGATTCGCGAAGTCGTCGCGATGGCGATCCTTGTCGAATTGAAAGACCCCCGCATCCAAAATGTCACCGTGACATTTGTGGAAGTCTCCCCCGATCTGCGGCAGGCCAAGGTTCACGTCTCCGTCATGGGCGATGAAACTCAGCAGCGGTTGAGCTTGTTGGGGTTGCAGAACTCGGCGGGCTACCTGCAACGGAAGGTAGGCGACCGACTCGACACTCGCTACACCCCGCGGATCGCATTCGTGCTCGACAAGGGCATCAAAAATGCTCAGGCGGTTGCCCGCATCCTGAATGAGGTGCTCCCCAAACCGGTTTCTGAAGAGGGCGAGTTCGACGACGAAGATTTGAGTGATGAGGACGAGGGCGACGATTCCCGATCGACCGCGGGGTCAGAGGAGCCGCACGCGTCGGAGGAAACAGGCGGGGAGTCCGCAAAGCCGGAGTGAGAGCGCGAGAGTCAAGCTGCCGCTGCTCCTTGCGGCCGAGGCGGCTGCCGAGCGGAAAATCGCCCGAGTTTGCCGCAAAATCCTCCGGGATTTCCCGTGGTCGATGCTGCCGGACTGGGGGAAATCCGGATTTCTATTAAAATGTAAGGTTTGGTCGCCAGTTTATCCGGGAAATGTCCATGTCTTCACTCGCCAATCGCGCCGAGAAATTCAACAAGCTCTACAAGGTTCTCAAAAAGCATTACGAACCGGTCGCTCCCCCAGCCGACCGCAAGGTGCTGGAGCACCTCGTTTACGCCTGCTGCCTGGAGGACTCGACCTACGAGGCGGCCGATGAGGTCTTGGCCAAGCTGCTTGAAGACTATTTTGACTGGAACGAGATCCGGGTCACAACCTCGCTTGAGCTGGCCGAGCTGATGAAGGGCCTGCATGATCCGCTCGCTGCCGCCAGCCGCCTCCGCAAGGTCCTGCACGGACTGTTTGAATCGAAGTACAGCTTCGATGCCGAGTTCTTTAAAAAGGAAAATCTCGGCAAGGCGATTGAGCAATTGGAGAAGTACAAGGGAATCTCTCCCTTTGTTGTTGCCTCGGTCGCCCAGCTGGCTTTAGGAGGGCACTCGATCCCGGTCGACCAAGCCCTGCTCAACCTGATGTACACGATCGGAGCGATCACCGAAGAAGAGCAGAAGCAGGGGAAGATCCCAGGTCTGGAGCGGACGATTCCCAAGAACAAAGGCGTCGAGTTCGGGTCGCTCGTCCACCAATTGGCGGTCGCGTTTCACGCCAACCCGCAAGACAAGAAAATCCGGGACATTATTCTCTCGATCGATACCGCTGCGGCCGATCGCTTCCCCAAACGCGGAGGCGGACGGAAAAAGGACGAAGCCGACCCGGCTGAGGCCCCCAAGCAAAAGCCAGGGGCCAAGCCCGATCCCAAGGCGGAGGCAGCTGCCAAGGGGAAGAAAGCCCCCGAGTCGCAACCAGCTGCCAAGGCCGCTGAAAAGCCTGCTCCCAAGCAGGCTCCCAAGCCCGCCCCGGCCAAGTCCGAAAAGCAGCCTGCCAAGCCCGAAAAGCTGCCTGCCAAGCCCGATCCGAAATCGAGCGGAGCCAAACCTCCAGCGGCCGCGAAAAAGGTACCGCCCAAGCCCCCCGCGAAGAAGCCTGCCCCGAAACCTCCAGCCAAGGCTCTCGCTCGGAAAAAGCCTCGCTGATTGCCTTTCGTTGGCCCCAGCTGCTGCCCCCGCCCGCGGGCCATTTGCGGGCCAGACCAAAAGCCGGGCAGCAAGCGTTCCTTCCCTCCGCCCCAGCCCTTCCCATTCTCTTCGCCAACGGGACAATGCTACCCAACCACGAAGAGGCGAATCGACCGCGACAGGGCTGCTGTCCACCCTCGAGAGGCAGTTCAGCCTCCGGGAGAGTCAGGTCGGCGTCAACCATTGAACCTAACCTTTGCAGGAGCAGTTAACAGTGGCTGGTCATTCTCACTCAGCAAATATCAAGCACAAAAAAGCGGCCACCGATGCCAAGCGGGCCAAGCTTTGGACCAAGCTGTCCAAGGCGATCATTGTCGCAGCCCGACTCGGCGGCGGAGACCCCAGCGGCAACGCGCGGCTCCGCAAGGCGATCACTGATGCCAAAGCCCTTTCCATGCCCAACGATAACATCGATCGGGCCATCAAAAAGGGAACGGGTGAGCTCGAAGGCGGGAGCATGGAAGAGGTGCTCTACGAGGGCTACGGTCCACATGCCGTCGCCGTCATTTGTGAAATCACCACCGACAATCGCAATCGCACCGCATCCGAACTGCGAAAGCTGTTTGAGCAACATGGCGGAAACCTGGGAAGCTCGGGCTGCGTCGCCTACATGTTCCAGCGCAAAGGCCTGTTTGTCATTCCTTCCGCCAACCTCTCCGAAGAGAAACTGTTCGAAATTGCAACCGAAGCTGGAGCTGATGACATCCAGCAGATTGACAGCCGCTTCGAAGTCCTCTGTGAGCCGGAACGATTCAGCGAGTTAAGCGATGCGCTCGAAGTTGCCGGGATCAATTGTGACAACAAACAACTGACGCGGATCCCTCAGAATACGGTCGACCTGAACTTGGAGCAGGCGCGAGAAGTGATGGCCTTCCTCGAAGAGCTGGATGACCACGACGATGTCCAATCCGTTTCCTCGAATATCAACCTGAGCGACGAGATCGCTTCTGCCCTCTAGGCCCGTTTCACTCAGCCGAAGTCAATCGCCCGGGGGCTGGACGATGGCCTCAATCCAAAGCGCCTCAATCCAAAGTGCCTCAATCCAAAGTGCCTCAATCCAAAGCGCCTCAATCCAAAGCGCCTCATTGCAAAGGGACAGGCCTGTCGTGAAGCGTTCGCCTTAAGCGCTTCCATCCGCCGGCGGTTCGATTCGGATCGCATCGCAGAAGGTGGCGATTGAGCGGCTGAGCAAGTCAATTCGGTCAGTCAAAGCCCCCGGCCCATTCGGCCTCGATTGCTCATTCGGCTTCGATTGATTGTCGCCGATGCGAGCCTGCTCTTCGGCGGACTCACTGGGCGGCTGCGAACCGGTTGCTTGTCCGGAGAGACCGATTCCCGCCGCCGGTTCCGGGTTTTGCTGGACCGTTCTTTCTTCCGTTGGAATTTCAACCGCCCGCTTTGCCGCCTCCGACAATTCCCGCTTAAGCGCTGCCAAATCGATCTTGCCCGGCAAATTGACCGGGGGCGGAGTCTCGCGCTGGGCGTTCTGAACTCCCTGCGGTTCCGCTCCTACTCGCTCGGGCAGCCTTCGCTCGGGCTCGTCGGGGTTGCTCGAGCGACGCGGAATGGAATTTGCCGCCGACGGACTGCCTGACTACCGCGGCAGTTCCTCGGGACTGGGCGATCGCGACCCGGGCGGTTTGGGCTGAATGACTTTTGCCGGAGCTGGGAGACCCGGCTCAGCTTCCACTCGGGCAGGGTTTGACCTGCCAGAGCCCGCTTCGCTGCTTGAGCCCGAGTGGGTCGTGGTGATTTCACCTGCGAATGCAAAGGCTTGATTGACCAAGGAACCGGTCTGGAATGAAACGGCCAACTCCGAATCGAGCTGAGTGCCACGCTCTGCTGCTTCAGGCTTTTGGCTCAAAGGCTCAGGTCGAGCGACCATCGGGCGGGGCTCGGGTTCCGTTTGGGACCGCGATGGAACCTTGGCCGCAAGGACCTCCTTCGTCCGCCGCGCAGGCCTGCCGGTTTGCGGAACATCTGCTGCCGTCAAATCATCGGCATCCGGCGGGAGTGGCCTCGGCGGATGGGAAGCAATCGCGGAATGCTCTGCCGAGGAAGGGGCAAGCCAAGGCGCCTGGGGATCGGGGCGATAAAACAAGCCAACCAAGCCCCCGCCCAAGAGCAGTCCACCCATGACCGCCAGCAGAACCATTGATTTTTTGCTCAGGCCCTCGGGGCGCAAGTCAGCCTGGGGCTCGCCGATCCTGGTAATCAGGCTGATTTGATCGGCGGAGTCTGCCAGCGACTGGATTTGTGCCAGCTCGGTCTTGGCTTTGCCAAGCGTTTCTCCGCTCTTGTCCATTTCCCGAGCCAGAATTTCATACCCGACGCGCTGTTCACCCAGTCGCACCAGCCGCTGGTCGTACCGCTCCTCGGACTGCCGGAGGCGGTTGAGCTTTTCCTCCGCCGTTGTCGCCTGCAGTTGCAAACCCTGGATCACGGCGCGGGCCTCGCGGCGAATCTGGTCTTTCGTTTGAGCGATCACCTCCCGGGCATGCAACACGGCCGGATGTTCCGGTTCGTAGCGTCCGGACTCCGTCATCAATCTCAACTCGGCATCGGTTAAACCCTCGCGGAGCTTTTTGAAAATCGGCTGCATCGCCAGCAATTCGCTCGAGCTGACGGCGAACTGGTCGGGTTCCGTTTCAATGGCGCGAAGCAACTCCAGCTGCTTCCGGGCGACTTCAAGTTCATTCTCGGCCAGACGCCGCTCCTGACGAATCTGCTCCAGGGCACGTTGCACATCACCGGCACTGCTGGAGCGATCGAGCAGGCTCCGAAGCACCGGCAGGTCCGAGCCGACCACCAGTTCAACTTGTTTTACCTTCTGGGCCAGCCGGTCATACTCCCGCTGCAACTGCTCGACAGCCAGTTCCAGTTCAGTCTGCATGCTGCGGAGTTGGCTTTGCCGCACGCTGCGCAGATTCAATTCAATCTGTCCGGCCAGCAGATCGACAAACTGTTTTGCCCGCTCGCGGCTTTGTGCCTTGACCGAGAGCACGACGACATCCGTCTTGCCAAATTCCGCACCGTTGGGCGCGACAATTGAGATGGCGTCTTTGAGATCATCCACATCGGTTTCGCTTGGCCAGCCATCCTTGCCGGCTGGCAACGGCCGCTCGGGACCAAGGGCCTGCAGCGTGCCGCGAATGACTTCCGGCTTGCGGGCGACATGCAGCAACGTTTCCTGGGCATTCTTCTGATTTTCGAGGCTGGAAAACCGTCCGGGCTTGAAGTTCTCCCCCAGCAGATCATCGCGTACGAGCAGCGATTGATACGCTTTCCAGGAAGAAGGAGTCACCAGAACCCAGGCAATCGCCAGACCGGCGCACAGCAGCGGCGGCAAGGCCAGAAGCGGCAGATACTGGCGCAACTGCTGCTTCGCCCAAGGCACTGCGCGAAAGATGGTTTCGATGACCGGGGCGTTCATGCGGCGAGCAACGGGGAATGGCGAGGGGCGGGAAAGCGAATCCGGGTCGAGACGTCATGTTTCAGTTTCGACCGCCGCACAGGTACTCCATTGAGTATTTCCAGCACATCAGTCAGCCTTTGCCCAATCAGCCAATTTGCCAGCTCGGGGAGACCGGCAGAAACTTACTGGCCGCTGGACCTTGCGCAACCGGCAAGGTTTGACAGGGTCGAATTGAGCGGTCGAATGGAGCTGGCAATTTCAGGCCTTGCGGTCCCCGGCTCCTGCGGCTCCCGAACCAATCAGAAATGAAACTGCAGGCCAGCCAGCCACAGATAACCATAGCGAGTGTGGGCGATCGCAAAGTTCTCCAGCGAGGGCTCGATGAATCCCGAGGCAAACAGCTCTGTTCGCGCTCCCAACTGCCAGGAGTTTTTCAGCAGAAGACGCCAGTTGTTCTGGTCATGGACCGGGTCGCCGATGAACTCGGGGAAGTACTGCCCAAAGCCGACCACGGAAGTTCCTCGCGCGCGGGTCCAAGTCGCATTCAGATACCAGCCCGTACCGGTGATCGGATCATAAAGCCCCTCGTTGAGTTGCCGGTTGTAAAGGCTTCGACCCCAGGTGATGTCATTCAGGTCCAAGCCCGGTCTGCGGGTGCCGTATTCGTCCAGGAGCACCTCCCCAGCCAAGCGGAATTGACCACGCGTCCAGGAGAGGTCGACGCCCGCGTGATTGTTGTACTCCTTTT
>JAJTFE010000171.1:0-2289 GCA_021298375.1 Blastopirellula sp.
CCGCCTCATGCCGGCAATTCTTGAATAGCATCGCGTGCTCGACCGACTGGGACTGGCGCCACGCCGCGATCCGCTGCTGGGCGGCGATCAGGGCCACCGAGAATTCATCGACTTCCAGCTCGCTCAGGCTGCAAACATGGCGCGGCGTTGGAATGATCAGCTCCTGCAGCCCCGGCATATCACACGTCCGGTATGGCCCCGAGTCAAGGTCGCTGCGCTTCCGTCCTCCGTCCTCATAGGTTGGATACTTGTTGGGAATGACGCGCGTTGACCAGCGGTCAATCGCCGGCAACTCCAGCTTTCGACCATGCCGGTCCCAAGCGGCGATCGGTCCGGGCGTTTCGTCTTCATTACCCCGGCAGAATGGACAAATGATCTGCTTCCGCAACTGATCGGCTGGGAAGAACTCCAGCGGACGCTCGCGGCGAACCTCCGAAACGGCAACCCACTGTTCGAAAATCGGATCGAATCGCATGTCCGACATGGGGTCTGGCCAATCAATGAATGGATAGTGGAGACCGGAACAGGGACCGACCGGAACAGGGACCAGGCAGCAGTCATCAGGCTGCAGTTGCGCCGAACAAGGACAGCGCTTGGCACCGTTCAGCTGGAGAGGCCGCGTGGCCAACGGTCCGGTTGACTGCGACCGCCGGCCACCGATTGTAATCCGCTCCCCTTGGTCGCTCCACCGCAGCAGATTCGCAGCCCCGCTCTTCGCGCCGCCGCTTACTGACAGGGAGTCCGGCTGAGCCGCAGGCAAATCGCCCGCTCGTAGAGCTGCTCGTACTTGCGGGCGCTCTCCGACCAAGACCAGTTCAGGCTCATCCCCGTCTCGACCAATTGGCTCCAGACGCGGGGTTGACTGTGATAACAGCAGACAGCCCGGGCCAGAGCCTGCTCCAGGGATTCACTCAAAAAGGGACCAAAGGTGAATCCGGTGGCCTGTTTCCGTTCGAGATTGTAGGGAGTGGCATCGACAACCGTATCAAACAACCCTCCCGTGCTCCGAACCACCGGAACGCTCCCGTACACCATGCTGTACATCTGGTTCAGACCACACGGTTCGTAGTGACTGGGCATCAGAAACATGTCCGAACCAGCTTCGATTTGATGAGCCAACTCGTCGGCAAATTTCAGATGAACCGCCAGCTTGCCGGGATATCGCTTTTGCAACTGGGCCAGTTGTTGCTCGAACTCCGGTTCCCCCGTCCCCAGAATGACCCACTGGGCATCAATCGTCGGCAGCCACTGCTGCATCACCGGGAGAATCAACGACCAGCCTTTTTGCGAGACCAATCTTCCAACGGCTCCGATCAGCGGCAGGTCCGCCCGGACCTCGAGTCCCGAGTGCTGCTGCAAGGCAGCCTTGCAGGCAGCCTTGCCCTCTTTCCAGTTCCGCACCGAATACGTCCGGGGCAACGCCCGATCGGTTGCCGGGTTCCAGCAACCCTGCTCGGCAGTCTGGATTTCGCGGGCGTAGGTGGGACTGACGGTCGTCAGGGCATCCGCAAAGACGATTCCCGCCTTGAGCAAATTCAGCTGACCGTAAAACTCCAATTCGCGCCAATTGAAATGCTTCCAGTCAAGTCCGGTCAGGAGCATGTCCCAGTGCCAAAATCGACCTTGGTAAGCGAGATTGTGAATCGTGAACACCGAGGTGATCTGATCGTAGGGAGGCGTCCCGGCATACTCGGTCTTCAAATAGGTCGGCAACAGGCCCGTTTGCCAATCGTGAGCGTGGAGAACTTCGGGCTCCAACCGCAAGCTGCGGATCGCCTCCAGCACGGCCCGACAGAAAAAAACATACCGCTCACAGTTATCGGGGTAATCACGGCCTGACTCGCCGTACAACTGAGGACGGTCGTAATACTGAGGCTGGTCGACGAGGTACACGCTGACATCGCTGTCCGGCAAGGTCGTCGACAATATCTCGGCGGGTACCATTTTGGGCCCGACCGGTATCTCCAGTTTCAGGCCCGTCGGCTTGAGCTTTAAACCCGTTTGTTTGGCTGAGCGGTAGGCCGGAAGAAAGAGGCTGACCTGATGCCCGAGCTTTTGCAGTTCAATTGGCAACGAGCCGCACACATCGGCCAAGCCACCCGTTTTGGCCAACGGAACCACTTCGCTGCAGGCAAAACATATTTTCATGCTTGTTTGACTCGCGGTATCAGCCCAATTCCGAGCGATCAGCGGCAGAGACATTCGCTTGCCAGGCTGGCCAGGCCGGCTCGCGCCAGAACTCGGCAACCGCCGTCAATGCAGCCGCCAACTCGCGCGCCGTCTCTCCCA
>JAJTFE010000171.1:2367-8536 GCA_021298375.1 Blastopirellula sp.
CCCTCGCTCCTGCTCTCAGGCTGTTGTTGCCAGCCAATCAGCAAACCCGGACTCCAAGGAAGCTGGCTCAATTGTAAGGGGTCTGGAAGCACCAGAATATGCCAGTTCGCGCCGTTCGCGCCGTTCGCGCGGACCGAGGGCTCCTTCGCCGAACGGGCTGTGGTTATCCCGTCTGGTCGAAGGCTGAGCCCAACTCCCGGGCCCTGGTCACCCCTGGCGGCTTGGACCTCGAGCGGGCCGATTCCTGTCGCTGCCAGTCCCGCCTGGATCGTTTCCCAACGCCGCTGTTGCTCTTGGGAATCAAAGTTCGGCCAGAGCCAGACAGCCCGGAAGGGAGTCGCACGCCCAATCGCCGCCGCCAGTTGGTCCAAGCGGGCTCCCGACCAGGGATGAAGCATGTCTGCGGCGATCTCGCAGGCGGGCTCCAGCACAAAGCGGCGACAGAGCATCCGCGGATGCGGCAAACTCAACCCCGACTGATCAACTTGCCGCTGACCGAGTAGAAGCAGGTCCAGGTCGACCGTGCGAGGCGCCCAGCGAACCGTTCGCTCCCGCCCGCAAGCGGCCTCCGCCTGAAGCATGCGGGCAACCACCTCGCGCGGCCTGCCCGCCGTGCGCGCGCGGATCACGGCGTTGCCATATTCCGCCTGTACTGCGGGGCCACCAATCGGCTTTGTCCGATACAGCCGACTGGCGCGACAGGAAACAAAACCGCGCTCGCCCAAGGCGATGATCACCCGCCGCAACATTCCCTCGCGGTCGCCTTGGTTGGCTCCGAAGGCAATCAGGCATTCTTCTTCGTCCACACTCATCAAGCCGCTCATTGGTCCAGGAGGCGATGCATCGGTTTGTCCCGCTGTCTATTCTCCCTCCCGCCCGAGCCAGGGGAACCGGCCCCTAGCCTGCCTGAGGCCATCGGCCCGGGGGATCAAGTCGCATTCGGCGTCGGGATTCCAGCCGGCCGCACAAAGCGAGCAGAACGAAAACAAAAAAACGACGCCCAGCCTCCTGCCGGACGTCGTTGTCGATTCGCGGCCCGGCAAATAATTCCGGACTTCACGAGTAACATTGATTGTGTAGCCAGTTCCCCGTCGTGGTCTTTCCCCCCGGGAACTCACTTCGCGAAATCTGTTTCCATGTCCCAATCGGCCAAGTCCTCGTGCCAATCGGCCAAGTCCTGACGCAGGCCAACCTATTGAACACCGGATTCGACCGGACCTCACAGGAATTCAATCTGCTGGTTGCATCCAGGCAAACCGCAATCGCCTCCCGCTGGGCCAAAGTCAGAAACGATTTCCCCCTGAATGAACCGAGCCAGGTGAAGTGAAAACCGATAAAGAACAACAGTCAGACGATCAAACGCGAGCAAACGTGCTTCCCTAGACCGGCTCGTCCATCCCTGTTCAACCCTCCTTGTCATCCATGGCGACATCCTGCCACCACGCTCCACATCAAGTGCCTGAGAAATCCTGTTGACCCCGGAAGAACCCCCCTTGGCTAATCGCGGATTTCTCAAAGCCCAACCGCAGAGTACCTAACTGCTGCCAGCTGCGCACAATCTATAAAAAGGGGTGAGGACTCCAATCCGCCACAGAAAAACTGCGCCGACAGTCGCATCCCTCAGTCGCCGCCACCCAAATTTCACAATCTCAATTTCAAAACGTTTCTCTCCACTCAAACCGGAAGCAACCACAAGCCCGAAACGGTTCCTCGGTTTGAACTTGCTTGCCATCCGGCTTGCTTGCCATCCGGCTTACTTGCCAGCTGTCTGGCAATGCCCAGCAGAAGTTCATCGTCAACGCTCATCGCCAACGTTCATCCTGCTTAAACCACCTGAGCGTTTGCTGTCCGATCGGGGGGCGGTCGAGTTGGGCATATTCTGAGGCCGTGAAACGACATGTCAAGCAAAGGGCTGAGCGAAATTTTTTCGAGTTGTTTTTTTGCTGCGAGGTCAGTGTTCACCTATTGCAATCCGATCTTGAATTGTTCCTCAAATTTTTTTTCGGGATTTTCGCAGTTCGCTTTTTGCCATTTCGGCTCTTTGGGCAAACCTTCGGCACGCTTTCCCGAGGCCGGAAGGGGACGATTTTTTTTGGGAAAAAAAAACGGCGGCAAAATGCCAGCAGCCGGTTTTTTGTTAAGCTCACTTGGAGTCGTGCTGTCGTCTCAGCACCTTCCTTCCCACCCCGCAGCGACCGGCTGTGGACTGCTGCCGGTCGATCAGGAGCCAAGCTTTGCAAATCGTTCAGTTTCCGCACCCTACGCTTCGCCGCGTCAGCAAACCGCTGAAACGCGTTGACAAAGAGCTGAAGGGGATGGTTCAGGAAATGTTTGACCTGATGTACGAGGCCAAAGGTATTGGATTGGCCGCCAATCAGGTCGACCTGCCCTTTCGTATATTCGTTGCGAACCTCAGCGGAGCCCGAGGTCAGGGCGAAGAACTCGTCTTCCTCAATCCCGTTCTCTCGGCCCCCAAAGGCCGGGCGATTGCCGAAGAGGGTTGCCTCAGCTTCCCGCAGCTGTATCACCCAGTCGCCCGCCCCGAGCAGATCCACGTCCAAGCTTACGATCTCTCGGGAAATGCGATCGATCGCACTGTCGATGGTCTGCTAGCGAGAGTCGTTCAGCACGAGTTTGACCATCTCGAAGGGGTTCTGTTCATCGATCGCATCGAGCCGGGTGACCAGAAAGTCGTCGAACCGGCGCTGGAGGAGTTCGTCCTCGAGTTCTCGGGACATCGCGCTTCGGGCAAGATTGCCGATGATGCCCGGATCGAAAAGCAATTGCGGGAATTGGAGAGTCGCTATTGCTGACCGATGGGGCCGCTGCCGAACGACGCAGCAATAGGGCCTGCGGTGGAGCCGGACTGCAGCTTGAGGAGGACTTGCGTTCATGCGGATCGTCATGTTTGGGACTGGGCCTTTTGCCGTTCCGACTTTCACACGGCTGATGCGAGCGACTGCCGATCAGGTAGTCGCTCTGGTGACCAGGCCAATCGATGACGCGGGACAGCGGCGAAAATCGGCCGCGAACCCGATGCGCGATGCGGCTCAAGCGCTGAGTGCTGCCAGCCCAGCCGGTTCAGCCTTGCCAGTTCTTGCTCCGGCAGATGCCAACGCCTCTGAGTTTGTGAGCGAATTGCGGGCGCTGCAACCCGATTTGCTGGTCGTTTGCGACTTTGGCCAGATTCTCTCTGCCGAGTGTCTCGCGACTGCCCGCTGGGGCGGAATCAACCTGCACGGTTCACTGCTTCCCAAGTATCGCGGCGCAGCGCCAATTCACTGGGCGATCTATAAAGGGGAGACCACGACCGGCGTCTCCGTCATCCACATGACTGGCAAACTCGACGGGGGGCCTGTCCTGACCAGTGCCTCAACGCCGATCGACGCCGAGGAGACAACCGAAACGCTCGAACCCAGATTGGCCAAACTGGGGGTCGTCCCGGTGCTGGTAGCGATCGAGCTGCTCCGCCACTGGGATGGCCGCAGCCCGATCGGCCGAACACAGGACCCTTCCGCCGCGACCCATGCCCGTCGCCTGCGGAAGGACGACGCGGTCTTGAAATGGAAACGCACGGCCCGGCAGTTGGCCAATCAGATTCGCGCCTTCCAGCCCTGGCCAGGAACCTACACGCTGATTCCTCGCGACAAAGGTGAACCTCAGCGGCTGATCGTCCTCCGCGCTATGGCCGTTGATTCTGAATCGCCGACCACGGCCACGCCGGGGGAAGTCGTCCACATCGCGCCCAATGCCTTACATATTGCCACTGGGTCCGGCCTGCTCGCGCTGGAGCAAGTCCAGCCTGCAGGCAAAAAGCCGATGCCGATCGACGCCTTCCTTCGCGGCAATCCGGTCAAGCTCGGCGAGCGCTTTGTTTGATTCGTGCCAAGCCCTTCGTTGGGAGAGAGCGATGGCGTTTACTCAAAAGATTGCGTTGCTTGCTCTGCTGGTTGCCATTTTTTGTTCCATTGTTTGGGTGCTGCGGCCCGCGGAACAACCGCTACACTTACGTCGTGAGGTACTCCTCCGGCAGGAGTGTGAGCAACGTCTCATCAGACTCGCGGCAGCTTGCAAAAAGTACAAGGTGCAAGCAGAAAAGTGGCCGTTCGAAAACGTCGCAAGTGGTTCGAAAACTCTGTCTTGGAGAGACCGACTCTCGCAGGTCATTGACGCTTCCGCCTTTGCTGCGGAAATCCCCCAACCGATGGCTTTCAGATGCAACAAATGCGAACCAGCAATTGAGTCGAGCTATTTCCCAGTTGTCATGCCTGATGGTGAGTTTGGCCTGATCTGCGGAGAACCACTGTTGGTTCAGCTACCAGACGCTCCACAGGGACTACAGGAATTTGTGAGCGGCTCTCGTCCAATTCACAGCGCTGGTTTTATTCTGCTGCGATTGAGCGGCAGCGAAGAAGGCAGATTCTCCTCGGGCAAGACCAAGAGTGAACTAACCGGAGTCGAGCGGGCTGAATAAAGGCCTCGAATTGCACATTGAAACGCCCCGCGGGACGAGCGGGGCCCTGGTGACCGCAGGAGGAGACCGGAGAACAGCCTCTCGGCGGGGTCAGGAGCCCCGCGCCGAACGCTGCGTGAATGGGCCGGGCCTCAAACCGGCGCCTGCCGCGGAGCTGGCTGTTCCCGTCATGCCACTGCGGGATTCTCCCCCGAATTCGCACCATTCCTTGCTGCCGACGACAGCCCCCTTACCTCTCCACAATCATCCCTTTGCGTCTTCCGTGTCAGCCTGCCTTCCCTGTTCCCCCGACCCCCTTTTTGCCCAAAATCGCCCGGGCGGCTAAAATATCGGGCTTTACCGCTCTCCCGGTCCCAGTTGCCCCCCATGCCTGAAACTCCGCTGCACAAACTCTACATCGAAACCGTGGGCTGCCAGATGAACATGCTGGACAGCGAAATGGTCGTCGCCAGCTTGCGCAGCCGCGGCTACACCCTGACCGATAACACCCAGGAAGCGGACACGATCCTCTTTAACACCTGCAGCGTCAGACAGCATGCCGAGGACAAGATCTACAGCGCCTTGGGACGCCTGCGGCTGGAGAAGCAAAAGCACCCGGAAAAAATCATCGGGGTGATGGGGTGCATGGCGCAAAAAGATCAGGCGTTGATCTTCCAGCGCGCGCCGTATGTCGACTTGATCGTCGGTCCCGGTCAGCTGCAACAAGTTCCGGACATGCTCGACAAGGCCCGCAGCGGAACCAAACAGCAGATGGCGGTCAGCCTCGGACGGCGCGACGGTTCGCTGAACGAAATCAAACGCAGCCACGAAACGTTTGATCCGCTCCGGGATCCGACCATGCGGCCGACCCCCTTTCAGGCTTATCTTCGAATACAAATTGGCTGCGACAAGTTCTGTACGTACTGCGTCGTGCCCAACACGCGCGGCCCCGAGCAAGGCCGGCCGCCGGAACAGATCGTGGCCGAAGCCCGGGTCCTGGCTGAACAAGGCTGCAAGGAAATCACCCTCCTCGGGCAAACCGTCAACAGCTACCTGTACCGCCATCCCGATGGCAGTCGAACCGACATGAGCGACCTGCTCGCCGCCCTGCATGAAGTCGAGGGGATCCGCCGCATCAAGTTTGTCACCAACTACCCCAAGGACATGACGGTTCGGCTGCTGGAGACGATTCGGGACCTGCCCAAGGTCTCACCCTACCTGCACGTCCCCGCCCAAAGCGGTTCCAATGCCGTGCTCAAGCGAATGAAACGGGGCTACACGGTGGAAGACTATTTCGAAATGATGTCGCGGATTAAAACCGTTCTCGGCGACCGCGCGGCGATCTCCAGCGACTTCATCGTCGGCTTCTGCGGCGAGACCGAGGAAGAATTCCAGGCCACGGTCGATTTGCTCAAGCAGTGCCGGTTCAAAAACAGCTTCATCTTCAAGTACAGCGAGCGGACCGGAACCAAAGCGGCCGAACTGCTGCCGGACGATGTTCCCGAAGAGGTCAAGAAACGACGCAACAACGAATTGCTGGCGGTACAAAACCAAATCAGTGAAGAAGACAATCAGCGGTTCGTTGGCCAGACTGTCGAGGTTTTGGTCGAGGGACCAAGCAAGAAAGCTGACCCGGCTGCCGCCCCCGGCGCCCCGCTGCAGTTGACCGGTCGCACCCATTGCGATCGCATCGTTGTCTTCGACGGCCAACCCCGA
>JAJTFE010000172.1 GCA_021298375.1 Blastopirellula sp.
CCGGCAGCGCGGGAACGCTGGACAATAATTTCGCCATCTCCGGGAGACTTTCGTTTTATCCGCAAGGCGATTGGGGAAAAGACGACCTCTGCGATTGGGACTTTCACGAGCAAGTCGCAACTCGCACTGGAATCGCCTTTGCGATGTCCTCCATCAACCGGGAGGGAACCACCGAATTTGGAGAAATCCGGGTTGTCGACTCGGGCAATAGACTGGCCGACATTCTGCCCGGGAGTGTCTCGCAATACCACCTCGCAACTTACAGCGTCGATTATTCGCTCAAATTTCGGGGCTGGTCGGTCAACAGCGAATACTATTTCCGGAACCTCAGCGCCTTTCAAGGTGACTCTTTGCCGGATTTGTTTGACCATGGATTCTGGCTGCAAAGCGGCTACTTCCTCGTTCCCAGAAAACTCGAGGCACTTGCCCGCTGGTCCCGCGTCGTCGGCAAGTCCGGCAGCCTGGGCAGCCGAGATGAAAGCTCGGATGAACGAGCCGCGGGCCTAACCTGTTACTTCCGCCGTCATGCCGCCAAGCTCACCTTGGATGCGACTTATCTCGACGGGGCGCCCATCAATTCATTCGCCGTGGACATTAGCCCGGGAGCGGTCGGCTGGCTCTGGCGAACCCAACTTCAATTCAGCTTTTGACGCGTTGCCGCGCCCCAGGCAAGTTGAGCCGAAGGAGTCCAGGCTGGGGACTGGACGCCCGATTCCGAAGCTTCAGACGACGCAACGCTGCACCCGGAAGTGGTCGCCCGGATCGAGACGCACCCTTAGTTTTGCGGTCGCGGGGTTTGCCGCTCGGACGTTTCCAGTCGGGGTTGTCCTTGCGGTGCCTGCCTCATCAAGGCTGCACGATTCGTCCCCGTTCCACAACTGCACGCCTCGCCTGAGGCTGAATTGCACTCAGTTGCGGAATCTGCCGTCGCGCGGCCGAGGTCAGGACTTTGGCCTTCACGGGTTGGGCGCGACCAGGAAGCGGCCACGACGCCTGCCAGTCCACCTACGAGCACACAGGTCATCCAGCCACTGCGTTTCATTCACTCACCTTCTACTGCCTGGTTTTCGGACCCGCGCTTGCGCCAAACACTTGAGCCAAACGCTTGAGCCACGTTAATTGCTGGCCGGTGTTTTGGCTTCTCGAACACAGCGGAATCCGATGTGATTCGTCCCAGTTGACTGCTCACCTTTGCCCCGAGTTCCAATCATGTACCGAGTGCAATACTGATCGGTACAGAGAAAGGAACCGCCGCGATGGACGCGTTTCGCTTCCGAAGGTTCCGAGGGATCCCAGAAATCAACCGGACCTTTCGGATTGAGCACGGGTGCCGTTTGCTGAGACAACTGCTGATAGTAATCGGCTCGATACCAATCGGCACACCACTCCCAGACATTACCAGCCATATCCTGCAAACCAAACGGATTGCCTGGAAAGGCACCCGCGGGAGCGATGCCCGCAAATCCGTCTTGAGCTGTATCACGAATCGGAAACTGCCCCTGGAACGTGTTGGCCATCCATTTGCCTGCCGGTCGGAAATCGTTTCCCCAGGCGTAGACCGATCCAGATGCTCCGCCCCGCGCGGCGAATTCCCACTCAGCCTCGGTGGGCAAGCGCTTTCCGGCCCACTCGCAGTAAGCGACCGCGTCCTCGTAGGCAACTTGCACGACGGGAAAGTTGTCTTTCCCCTCAAGGCTGCTGTCAGGGCCGAGCGGATGCCGCCAGCTGGCCCCCGGCACATAGGCCCACCACTGAAAGTGATTGTCGAGGATCACCGGGTTGTCTGGCGGGCTGAAAACAACTCCACCTGCAACCAGATTCTCGGGCGGTGCTCCGGGAAAATCCTCGGCCTTAGGGACTCGCTCGGCTACCGTGACATAACCAGTGGCCGCGACGAACTTGGCAAACTGAGCATTGGTAACTTCCGTCTGGTCCATCCAGAATCCGTCGACCTTGACGCGGATGATTGGGCGGGCATCGTTCATCGCATCCGGACCGCCGGAAGGCAAGTCGCGCGGATCCAGACAGCCCATCGAAAACTCACCCCCCGGGACCCAGACCATTCCTTCGGGCGGAGTCTCTGGCGATTCTTTTGTTCCCACCAAGGTAGGACCAAAGGAATCACTTTCACCAGCAGCCGAGTTTGACTTCGTTTCGTCGATCGCACCTGCGGGACGGCCTGGCTCAGCAAGCGTGCTCGAGGAGTTCTTCACGGGCGGAGCCGATTGCTTTTCGGACTGCAGGTTCGCGGTCTCTTTTTCCTTGGCAGAGGATCCTCGGCCTCCTCCTGAAACCATCGTCATGAGGGCCCAGACCATGCCCATCGACAAGGCAATGGCCGCGATGGGCAAAAACCAGCCCGCGCCGGGTTGCTGCTGGCCCGAGAACGCTTCGACCTGTCGGGATTGCGATGATTTCGCTCCCGACTGGTTCGACCCTGCCTTGCCCTTTGACTTCTTGCTTCCCATCCAGATCTCGCTTCTCGTCAGCGGGGACATCCACTCCCCAACTGCTTGAACTCACTTCCCTGAAAGGCAAGTTGGTCCAATCACCCGACGCTCGGGCGAGGCATCTCTGGAGGTTCCCGGAAGCAGGCATTCTAGTCCGAACGGCAGGTTCGCTCAATTCACCGCTCAGCGGCGCAAGCCTCAATTCAAGGTACGAAACTGCCACTGCCGCCAATCATATTCCAGAAAGATGCCAGCCTCAGCGTGATAAAACAATGTCTGCAGCGTTCTTTCCAGGGCGTCAGGCGGCAACTCATCCTGCAGTTTTTCGACAAACGCCTGGACTGCCGCTGCAAATCGGCGTTTGGCCTGCTGCAGTTGCCTTTGCATTTGAGCGGCCCCCGCGACCCACCGCTCAAACTCGCGCCCTTCCGCCGCGAGTCGCTCATTTTCAACTTCCTGATCCGTCGAGGCTAGGGCGTGTTCCGCACCCCACCGCGAGCTACCTACCAAAGCCAACTGCATGGCTGCCGAATACCGACTTCTCTCGGCAACCTCATTCTTGATGGTTTGAGCCACTGCGTCCGAATCGCGCCAATCGCAAGGCATGACAAGGGCGTCTGCCCCCAACATTTCCCGCAATCGCCGGACCGCTGTAGGCTCATTCTCCACCAGCAGCAACCACTGACCATGCAGGCCGGTTGTCTGGAGGGCCTGCCGTAATTGCTCGCCAACGACACCGCGATCACCGTTCACTGCTGAATCCAAAATCATGATCCTCTCCTCAATCCAACAAACTCTTGAGCAAGTTTGAATTCCACGTTCTTTTCTGCCAGGCAATTTACTGTTCCCTAGCTCACCTGCCGCCAATCACCGCTCGAGTCCAGCTGCCAGAAAGCTCCCTCATCCAACGCGCACAGATGGATCCAACCTCCGAACAGTAAGTCGCGGAGATGCTGATGTCCGGCGACAATCCGCTCAATCCGCGAGCGAGGAGCGGCGATGACCGCCTGTAATCGCAGGGGTGAATGCAACAACTCGGTGCCCCATCCGACCGATTGCCATGGCAGGCCCGTTTGCAAGTCGCCGGCAACACCTGACAAAATCCCAAACTTGCCGACCACGTTGTGAATTGTCTTACAACCACTGCCGTAATTTTTCGGGTCAACCGCCGAAGCGTAATACTGCAGGTTGATCCAGGAAGCGACGATCAACGGTGCAGTCAAAATCAGTTCCAGCACCTTCCCCTGAGGGTCAAGGTGATAATCGTATTCATGCAGAAACACCCGACCATCAAGGTGCTTCCCTCGCGTCAATGACCGGGGCCCCGCGACCAGCGCGGCGTTCCCAACCAAGCCCCATTCCGGGCGCACTTCCGACCAATCGCTGACTCGCTGGCGAATCGAGCTCAGTGTGCCCAATCCCAGACGGTCGCCTCGCTCTGCGGCGACAAGTTCCCCCGCCTGTCGGCAATATTCGCGCAGAAGAGCGAAATCCTTGCCGTGCGAAAACGGGACCAAATCCCCGTCGGGAAACTCAACTTCGTCGCTGGTCGTCTGGTGAACTGACGCCAGAAACCAGGTGTCACCCGGAATGGCGATCCCGCGTTCCGCGAGCCCCTGCCGGACAAACTCCTGATTCAGTAACAGGGCGGCAAACCGCGCATTGGCTTCTCCAGAATGCCCGCCGCAGGCGCCGCAATCCAAACCAGCCCGCAAGGGATTGTTCTCCACTTCGCAGCGGTGGCCGCACAGCACCACCAATCTGGAAAAGTTCTCCAGCAGCCCCAGATTGCGAAGCATCCCCTCAGCCAAATCAACCTGGCGACTGGTTGACCAGCCCTGTGCGTTTAAGCCGCGCAAGCTGGGGCCAAGCGAGTTGCGACTCACTCCCGGCATACCCACCGGGGACTTCTCAGGGGTTGCCCGAGAACGCGAGGCAAAGGAACGGCATAACATTCGCCAAGCCCCAACCCATCCGGTTGTCTCTACGCTCGGAAAGCAACTGGCCAATGACGTTTGAAATTGCTTCCAGGAAGTCTGCCAGAATTGAAAACGGACCTGACTATCGAGAGCTGAGTGCTGCTCCTCCAATACCGCTTCACCAAACTCCTCCTGCACAGCGAACTGAGGTTGCAGAAGAACGGGCAGTTGCGATTCACCCTCTCGTTCCAAGCTGGTCCCAAATCGGCGATACTCAAAAGGCATTCCGAAAAAACCGGCAAATCCCAGCGTCTGCACCCCCGGAGCCAACGCTTCAAGGTTGCGGCGCAGTCGCTCCGAGCGAACGTCGATGCAGAAAACCATCTGAACCGGTGGACGATGCGTTGGCTTTGATTCGTAATCCGAACAAAGCCGCAAACGGTCCAGCAACAGACGGCGATAGTTCAATTCGCTGGCCCGGAGCAGGACCGCTCTCACTTCCGCTAACTCATCTTCATCCTGGCTCCTGCCGTTCCCGGAATCGCCGCTCCCGGAATCGGCTTTCCAATCGATAGTCAGATTCAAACGCCTTGCCAGGGCAAGCTCGTACACAACTCGAATCGCCAAAAGCCCGACGAACTCGCGATTGCAGTCGTCACTTGCCGAGGTCCATCCCCCCTGCCGGCGTGCCCAGGCAAACCAACCGGGCATTGCCAGCACTTGGCAAGTCAGAAACCGCTCCCGCCATGTGGCTGGAACCTGCCACCATTCCAACAAGGCGGCAATCGCGTCTACCTCATCAAGTGGCAATTGCTCCGCCAGCAACGCGACCTCACCCAGCCCCCACCAGGCAGGATTTCGATCGTGTTTTGCCTGACGCTTCCATGCAGCCCAAATCCCCGGCTTGCGATCGGGCGAATTCCAAATCGCTTGCCCCCGATCAAAATAGGCGGAGCAAAACTTGGTCAGCTCACCCTGCAGCCATTCGCTCCAACTCCACGCCGACAACGAATCTGCCAATTCAGAGATGGTCTTGAGTCGCACTCGCGGTGAATTGCGCTCGCTGTTTTTCGATGATCGACTCGGCGAGTGCTCACTCCGGACAGCCTCGCCGGGCAACAAACCGAGAGCTTGCCAAACCTGGGCAGCGAGTTGGTTCGGTTGCTGCGGTACAGATTGAGCTTGTCGTTCGTTTAAGGCTTCCTCAACATCCTCGCGAGTGAAACTCCCCTTGTGATACTCTTTCAGGTAAAAGGCCAGAGGCATCAATAGTTCGCATTCAGAGACAGCGCGCAGTTTGCGGCGCGCTTCGAGGAACTGCTCGCCCGCCAACCCGGCCCAGGGATTGACTGCAACGTAGTCCTGAAGCGGCCAAACCGGCATCACCGCCTGCTCCACCCGCCGCAGAAGCGGAAGAAGCGAGAGGCTCGGGCGGGCAAAATCGGATGCGAGGCCCGCCCCAAGCCCTTGCGCTGGTCCGGGACGAGTTTCACTCCTGCTCCGCAGTGGCTTCAATTCGATTGTCGACATGGTCGCGTCCTTTCCAAAAACTCTTCTCAGCTCGACCCTTTCGCGCCTACCAGCCCTGACTGGATACAGCTCACCGCAACAGACTGGGAGCAACGCCGCCAAACCAGCGACGCGCGGCGGACTCAAGGTAGAAACCTTGGCTTGCATGAATTCGCCAAGCCTCCAAAGCGGGGTAATGGGACAGGCTCGCCCAATCACCTCGCAGCCCAATCATCACCGCGAAAACCAGGCCCCAAAGCAACAGAGCGAATGATGGCGC
>JAJTFE010000173.1 GCA_021298375.1 Blastopirellula sp.
GACCCGCGCCAATGAGCTTCTCGGCGACGTGCTCGCCTCGAATTTCAAGGGGCTGATCCTCAAGGCAAATATCCTGCTCGCTCTTGGAGACCGTGCCGGCGGTATCCGCCAACTGGATGCCGCGGTTGTCAGCGAACCCTACAACGAGTCCAACCGGTTTCGGCTGGCTCAATTACTGCTGGAGGAGGGCGAGCTCCTGGCGGCCAAGAAACATGTCGAACAACTGCTGCTGATCAATGCCAAGGCAGCGCCGTATGCGGAGCTTTTGAAGAAAGTCAATGAGTTAATTGAATTGGAGCGTTCCCGCCCCAGTTCCGGACCTTCCAGTTAGCTCCTCGTTTTTTTGAACCCTCGGAGTCTGCCCAACGTAGTTGAGTGCCTCGCCTATCAGCCTGGGATCACCATCCATGACGTTCGTATATCTTTCCTTTTTCACCGCCGCCTTGCTGGTACTCGGGCTCTTGCCCCTGTTCGCAATCCTGGCGCGTCGCGTTGGGCTGGTGGACAAGCCCGACAACACTCGCAAACTGCACAAGTCAGCCATTCCTCTGGTAGGTGGACTGACAGTCTTTGTCGCCGGCGTCGTAGCGGTGACGGTGACGCTGCTTTTTGGCGGAGTGACGCTCGGGCCGGATGACCTCCGCGAATTGCTCGGCTTGTTGGCTTCAGCGACCATTTTGGTGCTGGTGGGCGTGCTCGATGACCGTTTCAATCTGCGGGGGCGTCAAAAGCTGTTTGGACAGATTGTGGCCGTCACCCTCCTGATTGTCACGGGTTACCAGTTTACCGAATTCGTGATGGTCATCCCGGTGCGATTCGGAATCTTTTCCGTGCTCGTGATTTACGCTTGGTGCCTCGTGGCGATCAATGCGATGAACCTGCTGGATGGTGCGGATGGCTTTGCCTCGACGATCGGCATTGTATCCAGCCTCGCGATGGGTTTTCTCGCTTTCTATCAGGGCAAGTATGTCGATGCGACCATCTGCCTGGCCTTAGCCGGGGGGTTGCTCGGTTTCCTGCGTTACAACTTCCCGCCGGCCAAGGCCTACCTCGGCGATACGGGGAGCATGCTGATTGGTCTGGTGCTTGCCGCCGTCGCGATCCGCAGTTCCTTCAAACAGGCAGCCATGTATTCGGTGGCAGCCCCGATCGCCATGCTGGCAATCCCCTTCATCGACACCTCGGCCGCGATTATTCGGCGGCGCCTGACTGGTCGCAGCATCTATCACGAAGACCGCGGGCACATGCATCATGTGATGGCCAAGCGAGGCTTGGGCCCGACCGCCAGCCTTGTTTGGGTCGCTCTTCTCTGTACCACGACGGCCGTGGGCGGGGTCCTCGCCACGGTTTATCACCAAGCCGAGTATGCGATCGCGTCGATCGCTTTCGTCCTGATCGTGATGGTCGCAGGCCGAATTTTCGGCCGAGCGGAATCCGAATTGCTCTACCGCAAATTTGCCTCCATTGCCAAATCGTTGTTCTTTGTTCCCAACCGTCAACAACAGCGGGTTCTCGAAACGTCGGTCCAGATTCAGGGGCATCGCGCCTGGGACGAATCGTGGCTGCGATTGGTTGAGTTTGCGGAAGAGCACGACCTCAATCAAATCACGCTCGACGTCAACGCTCCCTGGATGCACGAGGCGTTTCACGCAGACTGGAAACGAGCTGGAGTCCGCACCAGCCCCTCTCAGCAATGGCAAGTCGAACTGCCGCTGGTGGTCACCAATCGGATCCTGGGGAGAGTCTCGGTCAAAGCGGACCGCAACAGCCGCATCCCCCATCACGATGTGGTGATCAACCTGATGAAGCTGACCAGCGACATTGAAAACTCGATTCTGGAAGCCGAGCCGGCAGTATCCCCGCCCCTCGCTTCGCCGGCCGATCGCCAGCCCCAGTCCGGCCCCGTCCCCAGCTCGCTCACTTGAGCGAGGACTGTACGAAAACCGGCAAGGTGTCCTGTGGACTGAGAGCTCAGGATAGCGTCAGGCGATTGAGTCAACGCAATTCTGAAGAGCGATCTTTGCGGAACTGCCGGCGAAATCGCCGTTCTCTTGCGTCGGGAATTCGATTATCCTCCCGCAAGTTGTTCCGAGCCCGGCTTCGCCGAGCCAGCCCGACCGCGCACGCTTCGGAATTTGAGCGGTCTCCAAGAAGCAGGCGTTCCAGGTTTTCAGTTGAACCAGCTTCTGATTTGCCGCTGAGTCATGGATGGTCTTTGTGCAGTCAACTCCTTTCTTTCCTTCGTCCTGTCCTCGCTGTCGGCGAATCGCCAATCGAGCGATTGATTATCTGGCCCGCTCAGTCCGCTGTCGTCACTGCGGACAAATTCATTTGGCCATTCCGCGCGAAAGCGAATCTGCCTCGCAGGAAGAGTTGATTACCGACTGGTCGCGTTACGTTGCGCTGTTGCAGCCGGAAGTGGCCGCACAGTCGACAACGCCATTGCAGCCACGTTGAGCTGGCAGACCGCGCTCCGTGGAATGTTCCCGAGTCGAAGGCTGTGAGGCCGAGTGCGGGGCGGCCGATGCGGTCCTCGTTAGTCTCGTGTCCGGCCAGCGCAACAGGGGCACTCGGTTGCGGCAATGACTTCAAAAGCGTCATGCAAGGCAAGCAACCAGCCACCTGCTTGGGGAGGGCGGGGAGCTTTTCGCGGCCGGCAGCGGCGTTTCAAGTCCCCTTGATGGCTTTGGTGCCGTGGTATGGAGTTAACAGTTCGTAGCGGAGCGCGTTCGGAATGGAGCCCTGATTTGTCAGCTGCGGGTAAAAGCGGGTAGAATGTTGGTGGATTGGAGGAATGCCAGTCAAGGAAAGTCGGCCGCGGCGGCCGGGCTACTGTTTTTTCCTGGAGCAGAATGATGATGAGTCGAGCGTCCGTGTTTTCGCTGGGTTTGGCGTTGCTGGGTTTAGCTCTTTTCCCAGCGAGTTCCGAGGCCCATACGATTTTCAAGAAGTTCCTGACGTCGAAGTACTCGAACCTGCAGGTCAAATGTGAAGCGTGCCACGTGAAGGGCAAGGACAAGGAGGTTCGCAACGAATTCGGTGAGTTGTTTTTCAAACAGCTCAAGGATCAGGAGTTGACCAAGAAGTGGAAGTCGCTGAAGGGAAAAGAAAAGCAGGCTTATGAAAAAGAGGTCATGACACCTGCTTTTGAAAAGGTACTGGAAGAGGTTAAGAAGCAGAAGAATTCGAAAGACCAGCTTTATGGGGAGCTGATTGCCAAGGGTGAGATACCGAACATGGGTTTGAAGAAGGAGGGAGGCGATGATGACGACGATGATGATGACGATGACGACGACGACAGTCGCCCCCAGGCAGCAGCCTGGCATTCCTCCCGCAAGCTCAATCCGAGTCGAGTTTGACTTGGCCGATTCTTTGCCTTTCGCAGTTATTTCCAATTCGGCGGGTGTCGTGCGGAGCAGCCGCCGATTTTCTTGTTTCCCGTATAAGGCTGGGAGCCGATCCCAGCCGATTGACACTCGGCCGGTTGCTTGCGTAGAGTAAGGACGGTTGCATTCGGGCGATTAGCTCAGTTGGTTAGAGCGTTTGCCTTACAAGCAAAATGTCGGGGGTTCGAGTCCCTCATCGCCCACTTGTCGGGCCCATGCCCCAGTTTTGCACGGTCTCGCGTGAGCAGAGCCCAGCAAAACTGGGGCTTTTTTATGCGCGGGTGGTTTCGCGTGCGACTCCTTACTACCCCCCGCGTGCACCTGCTGCGCCGCTTTGTGCGCCGCTTTATGCGCCGCTTTTTGCGCCGCCTTGTCAGAGGCTACTTCAGCCGTCGCTTCAACCGGCTTTATCGCTCGCGCGATGTCGGCGTCCGTCACTTGCCAGTAATGTTTGTTGGCAATGATCGTGCTGTGACCCAGCCAAGCCGCCGCAACGTGAGCCGGGAACTCGTTCGCCAGTTCGGTCGCTCGGCTCGCCCGCAGATTGTGGAATGAAGCCGGAAAGGCTGGCGACTCCGAATAGCCAGATGAACCAGGTCAGCACGGGCGTGCGTGGGCTCGGTTCCCGGCCGGTAAGTCGTCCTTTCTGATACCGCTATTCGCCCGGATCAGCTTTTTTGTGCTCCAGCTCATCTACAAACAAACGGATTTTCCTCGCAAATCCCGGCATTTCGCAAATTTCCACGCAGCAAAAAGACAAATACGCCAAAGCGCGTAAGGCGAATTTGCTCAAGAACGGCTAATTTTGCAAGCGGTCGGGGGTCTGGTTCCGCGAAAGCGAGGTCAGTTCTCGCATCGCATTTTCGCCTCCCCGCCGCAAGCAACTCTGCCTTTATCCCCGAGCCCAAGAGAACCGAGCCTGAGACGTGACGATGCAACACATGAAAACGACAGATTTGTTCGAAGGAAGATCGCCCCAGGGAAGAGAGGCAAGGGATAGCAAAGCCTGGTATATCTCGAAAGTTAGAGTGGCCGAACGAATCACCTGGTCGGCAACATCTTCGCGTTCTGAATTCGGGAGGGTTGCGAGCTACTGGACTATTGAAAAGGCATTTGCGTGCTTGCTTTTTCTGCTTCTGGGTGTGCAACCAGTCGCCGCAGGGTTTGTTCTCGGGCCCGGACAAGTCTCCACTGGCGCCTCTGACGGAGCTTTCGACCTCATAGCTGTCGACTTAACGAAAAGCATTATTCTCGGCTCCGGTACCTACGATGCATCGATTTTCAATTACGGCTTTGCCGACTTTGGTTTCTTAACCAATGGCACGGTCGCGCCCCTCCTTTTGACCGGTAGTGGAACAACCTACAGACCCGTCGCAATTGGAAATTCAATAAGCTACACCGGGCCAACAGCTTTCATGTCAAGGAGTTTTGGTGGTTCGAGTACTTTTACGCTGAGTACGTCCACCGAGGTGTTTGCCGGTTTGTACTGGAAAGCGACCGACAACTCAGGGCAAGAACTTAGAATGCCGCTCGGATACACCTCTGGTGGGAATGCATTTGTTGTTTACGGCGGTGGGCTCGGCCCTGGCGCAAAACCGCCTGAACTCGGGACCGTGATCAACGGCTCCGCCGAAGGTTTTTTTGATCGACGGTACAACTTCTCGGTCGAGGTGAACGCGGTTCCGGAACCCTCTGGCTTAACTGTTGGATTATTGGGCCTCAGTGGACTGATCCAACGATACCGGTTTCGCCGGATCGCAAAGTACTAGCCGCAACAGCAGCGATCTCGGTTGACTCATCCCCCCCATTCAACCTTATCAACCCAAGATAAACCCAACATGCGCCAACCGATACCCCCCCCGTGCGACTTGGGTGCCTAACCTTGGTGTTTGGATTGCATTGGACGTTCACCCAATCCGGCCACGGCAACTTTTTGTTTATCGAGAGTTTTGAGACGCCTGTGGTGGACAGTTACGAAAACTCCAACGGTAAATGGCTGAATTTCGGCATTAATACTCCAAGTCAAACAGGCGCTTCCGGGTCGAGAGGTAATTCGTTCGTTGGAGACAGTGGCCTGACTTGGTTCGTCGACAGCGGCAATATCGACATCGTCGACGACACGGAGTGGGCAGGAGCAACAGGACGACAATCAGTCAATTTGGTTGGCTGGGAACCGGGCTCCATGTACACCGATCTTTCACTTCAATCGGGAAGTCATGTGTTGCGGTTCAAGCTCTCAAACCACATTGGCGCATCGAGCAATAATACGACGTCCGTTTCACTCGATGGGCAGTCACTCTCGGGGATGCCCTTCAGCACCTCCAGCAAAGTTCCGATTTACGATCAAATTGTCGTCCCCTTTACTGTCAATTTGAGCGGAACTCACCGCATCAGGTTTACCGCTTTGACAAACGATGGCGGAAGCGTCATTGATGAAGTCAGCCTTGAATTTCAAGGCGTACCAGAGCCCAATTCCTTAATCTTGTGGGGCTTGGCCGGCGGGGGAAGTTCATTGTTTCGCAGAGGACGCCAGGAAGTCTCTTAAGCAGAAATCTAAAGAGCGTGTGCACTCCGACCGCCTCCGCTGGTTGGCAATAGAAAATCGGCGACAAAAGTAAAAACAATTAAGAATCGAATTCCTTGAGCGGCCCTATTCGCAGACTTGGAAAGTCAACAGAAATTCAAGTCCTCATGACAAAGTCAGATGATTTTCGGGAACTCGAAAAGGCACTCTGGCCAGCCAAGGATCGCTTTTGATTCT
>JAJTFE010000174.1 GCA_021298375.1 Blastopirellula sp.
GCTGGCCTCGAGGAGTCGAAGTCATCGACGCCCACCAGACTGCCGAGGCAATTCAAAACACGATCCAGCAACTGCTCATGCCGTTAGTGGCGGAGAATCGTCAATGAGCTGGAATGAAATCCGGGGCCATCGACATCAGGAACATCTCTTCCGCCGCGCGGCCCAAAAGGACCGCCTCGCGTCCACCTTCCTGTTCGTTGGACCGGAGGGCATCGGCAAGCGGAAATTCGCCCGGCAACTGGCACGCTCCCTGTTCTGTGAGCGTTACGGGGAAGAGGAACTCCAATCCTGCGACTCGTGCCCGTCCTGCCAGCAGGTCACGGCTGGAACACATCCCGATTTGCTGGAATTGCGCAAGCCGAATGACAAAAACAGCCTGCCGATCGGAATGTTCGCCGGAAGCGATGACTACGGACCCGGCCTGTGCCATGACATCGCGATTAAACCGGCAGCCGGCGGAAGGAGAATTGCGATCATTGACGACGCCGACTTTCTTTCGACTGAGTCGGCCAACTCCTTGCTCAAGACGCTGGAGGAGCCGCCGCCGCGTTCCATCCTGATCTTGCTTGGCACCTCGGAACAGCAGCAATTGCCCACCATTCTCTCGCGCTGCCAAATCGTCCGCTTTGGGCCCCTCCCGCCCACTGATCTGCATGAAATTCTTGCGGGGCTGGAACTCGAAGAGGGAACCCCTCTGGAGGATTTGGTCCCCGCTTCCTCCGGCAGCGTCCAACAAGCCTTGCTCTTGCACCCACCCGAAGTCTTTGCCTTCAGGACCCAGTTGCTGCAACAACTCGCCACACTCAATCCGCTGGAGGGTGATTTCCTCAAGTCGCTGTTGGGCTTTCTCGGAGAGAAGGAGACCGAAGCCGCGCTCAAACGGGCAAAACTGCGATTCATCGCCGACCTGGCGATCGAGTTCTACGGCTTGCTCCTGCAGCAGACCAGCGGACTTAATCCCGACCCGCCCGATTCCGTATCGGCTCAGGCCCTCGCCCAGGCTCGCGAACGCTGGGCCGCACCGACGGTTCAGTTGGCCAGCCTGATTGAGCGAACCGAGTTGATGAGTTCGCAAATCGAAATGTATCTCAACTCGGCAAATCTACTCGGCCCGTGGCTCGCAGATTTAAGCAACCTGAGCCATGGCCGGACGTTGGTTCCGATTGAATTCTGACCGCAAGCTTGCCGTCGGTTTGCTGACGAGTGCTGACGAGTGCTGACGAGTGCTGACGCGTCAGCGTCCCGCCTTCGCTGACGGCGTCAGCGGGTCGTACAACTGATTGGGAAAGTCCGGCTCGACCGTCCTCGTTTTCAGAAAATCAGCCTCCAGACGCTGCACCATTTCCGGATGCGTTGCGGCCAGATTGTGCTCCTCTGCCCGGTCGGCTTCGATGTCATATAGTTCCCACGCCAGGGGCTGCGGTTTGTTGACGTCGCGGCGGATCGCCTTCCACTTTCCCTCTCGAGCCGCGACGATCCCGCCGTACTCGGCAAAGTCCCAGAACATCGGGCCCACTCGCTTCGGCTCTCCTCCGCCCGCCAAAGCAACACTCAAGTCAACTCCGTCCAACTGCAGTTCCAACTCCGGCGAGAGGGTCACGCCCGCGACTCGGCAGAGGGTCGGAAACCAATCGGGAAAGTAGCTCAGGCACGCGCTGCTGGCCCCCGGATTGGTGACTCCTGGCCAGCGGACAATCGTCGGCACGCGCAGGCCGCCTTCCCAGCAACTTCCCTTGGCACCCCGCAAGCCACCCGTCGATTGAAAAAAACGGCAGCCGGCTCCTCCTACTGAAAATCGGGCATCGCTTCCCTCATGCGTCGGACCATTATCGGAGGTGAAGACAATCACGGTGCGATCATAAAGCCCCCGCTGCTTCAGCGCATCGACGATCTTGCCGACGTGATCATCCAGATGCGAGATCATCGCGGCGTAGGCGGCGCGGGGGCGGGAATGGGGAAGGTAGCCGTTTTCACCTCGATAGGCGCCCAACTCCACATCCCACTCGACCGGATAACGATCGAGCCAGGCTTGCGGCGGATGCATCGCGACATGCGGCTCGACAAAAGGCAAATAGAGCAAGAAGGGACCTTCCTCCCGCTGGCGATCGATGAACTGCAAGGCCTCTTCGAGGATCGCGTCCGGAGCATAACTGACGCCGCGATAATCGGCATCGATGACCTCGCCCTGAAGCTGCTTGCGATGTCCGGGAATCGGCGGGTCATTCAGTGCTCGGGTCCCCGCATCGTCATCGAGAAAGGGAGGGTAATAACTGTGCGCGTTTCGCTGGCAGTTGTAACCGAAAAACCCCTCAAAGCCCTGATTCAAGGGGCTGCCACTGGAGTCCGTCGGCCCCAAACCCCATTTCCCAAAGCCTGTCCGGGAAAAGGCCGACCATTTCCCGAGTCGCGATTGCCGCGAATCTCCGCATGGGCCAGGTTCCGCCCCGTCAACAGCACGCACCGCGAAGCAGCGCAGGTCGGCGCCCCCGCGTAGTGCTGCGTCAGTCGCATTCCATCGCGAGCCAAAGCATCGAGGTGGGGCGTGCGAATTTTCTCCTGTCCGAAACAGCCCAATTCACCATATCCCAAGTCATCCGCCAGGATGAAAACGATATTCAGCCGATTTCGCGGCGGACGGGAAACTTCACCGTCTGAGGCCCGGCCGCAAACCGGAGCGATCACTCCGACCACCGCCCAAACGCTCAGCCAGATCACCCGCAGCCCAGTCGCGCCCATTTCAATTCGCTCCCAAACCAAGGTGTTTTTTCAAAGCGGGCAGCAAACGCCGCATGGCCCGAGCCCGATGGCTCAAGATTCCCTTTACCTCCAAGCCCAACTCGGCAAACGTGAGATGGTACTCCGGCAGTTCAAAGTAGGGGTCGTAACCGAACCCGCTGACGCCCCGGGGCGCCATCACAATTCGCCCGTGACACTCCCCTACGCTCTCCGCCACAATCTGCCCCTCTGGATTCGCGAGGCAAGCATGACAGGTGTACCAGGCGTGTCGCTGCTCCCGTGGAACGCCAACCAGCGCTTCCAGTAACTTGGCGTTATTCCGCTCATCATTGCTCGGCAAGCCGGCATAGCGCGCGGACCAAATGCCCGGCGCACCACCCAAGGCTTCGACACTCAAACCGCTGTCTTCTGCCAAGACCCACTCTTTTAAACGTCTCGCTTGCTGGTTCGCTTTCAGCGCCGCGTTCTCGCCAAAGGTCGACCCGGTCTCATCCACTTCACCCGCCTCGGGAAAATCGGCGAGGGTCGCGAGGCGGAGCGGCAAGCCAGCGAGCAATTGCTCCAGTTCCAAGCGTTTTTTGCGATTGCCCGTACCGAGCACCAATCGAGGGGAATTTTCCATCGGCTCCGTTTACTTCCGCTCAGGCCAACCCGACAGCTGTTGCGTTTCCTCAACATCCCTGCATTGGCAGTTGACCAGCCACCACGTTCGCGTCGCCCCCACTCACCATTTGCCCGATTTCAGAAAAAAAAGGGCGAATCCAACCACCGGGTGCCCAAACTCATCCCAAGCTTTCACTGTACGACGCTTCTGACGTCTGGCCGGCAGTGGAACCCACCACTGCCGGCTGAAAAACTGACGAGCCATGATGCCCGACCCCGGGTGCTGGTGACTGGCAGGGAGACACCTCCAGTCACCTTTTTTTATTTTGGCCCAAGCTCGGGCGATTACAATCAGGGCCGCTGAGGCAACCACGACGTTCCCCAACTCTCCGCCGGCGGACGTTGAGCGTCTCCCACCTCGCGCGGCGCCGCTTCTTCCGTGTGGGTGAGTCAATCTCCTCCGAGCCGCTCGTCAATCAGTTGCCGCAGGGCTCCCGGGTCGTAACTGGAGCCATTTCGAATCCGGAGCAGCGGCAATCCGGCACTCTCAAAGGCGTGGTCGACAAACTCGTCGCGCTCCTTGCGATCCGGGCGGTCATGGCTCGAATCATCCAATTCGATCGCCAGCAGGGGAGCCAAACTTTCCGGATCACAAAGCACAAAATCGACATGCTTCGCAAGGATCTTGCCCATCCATTTGCGACGCTGCGACACCTGTGGGGGGACCGTCAACACATCGGCAATCCGCACCATCGCAAAAATCTCGAAGTCGGCCGCCACCGCCTTTTGCAGGGCTCGGTAAAACCGCAGCTCGGCCTTGGTCACGATTCGCTCGCGCACGGCGTAGGGTAAACGACCCCGCCCGGCATACATCCGCACCAGCCAGATAAAGGCAGCCAACATCGCCAGCACAAGCAACATTGGCCAGTACTTGTCCAGCAACTCGATCATTGGTCGAACGCCCCCAGTTAAGCCGGACCGCCACGGTTCCACATTTACTCCAGACAAACTCCCCGGCTTGTTATAAAATCGGGACTTCCCATTCGACAAGCCAAGTTCCATGCAAACCACCTTCAAACCCCTTCAAATCGGCCCCTTAACCATCGGCTTTCCCGCCGTTCAGGCTGCGCTCTCGGGCTACAGCGATTTGCCGATGCGGCTGCTGGCGCGGCGGTTGGGGGCAAGTTACACCCTCTGCGAGGTAATGCTCGACGAATTCCTCGTGCAGTTGAAGGAGCGGAAACGGACCAGCCACTTTCTGCAAATCCACCCCGAGGAGCACCCCGTCGGCGGACAATTGATGGGTGCCGAACCGCGGCAGTTTGCGCTGGGTGCCGAGAAACTTGTCGCTGCCGGATTCGATGTGATCGACATCAATTTTGGCTGTCCCGTGAAAAAAGTCCTCGGCCGTTGCCGTGGCGGTTATCACTTGAGTCAACCCGATGTGGCACTGGAGATCGTGCGGCTCACACGCGCCGCAGTCCCAGCCGAAATTCCGGTCACCATCAAGATGCGCCGCGGCCTGGACGATTCGCCTTCCAGCCGCGATAACTTTTTCCGGATTTTGGACGGAGCTTTTGACTGCGGAATCGCAGCGATCACCGTCCACGGCCGAACCGTCGAGCAACGGTACATCGGCCCCAGCCGCTGGGAGTTTCTGCGCGAGGTAAAAGCCTACGTCGGCGACCGAACGATCATCGGCAGCGGTGACTTGTTCACGCCACAGGACTGCGTGCGCATGCTCGCCGAGACTGGTGTCGATGGAGTCTCTGTGGCCCGCGGCGCGATCGGCAACCCCTGGATTTTTCAACAGGTTGCCTCGCTTCTCGAATCCGGAACGCCGGGAACGCCGCCAGGATTGCACGCGCAGCGCGAGCTGATTTTGGAACATTATCGCATCGCCGAAGAACTCTACGGCCCGGAGCGAGTCGGCCCCAACATGCGGAAGTTCGGTATCAAGTACGCCGCGCTCCATCCGCGCTATCTGGAAGTTCGGGCGGATTTTGTCGGCGTTCGCTCATTTGCCGACTGGCAGCGAGTCCTGGATAAATGGTACGCCGAGGATTTTCCCGGTGTCTTTCCGGACGGTTCCCAGCACAAGGCCCAAGGAAGTCTGGAATGCGGTTGAGTGTTCGAGCTTCGCAAGCCACCAGCCCATAGCCGCGGTCTCAACCGATTTCCTCTCTGCGAGTTGCACGACTCTCCCTGAGCTGGGCGAACGCTCTCGGCCCTCCGGGCCTCAGAGGTTTCCTGCCACCAACCCAAACGCTCGCTTACGGCATCCAGGCCACCCTTGTCCGGCGGTTAGGTCAAGGCCGGGCCCGAAACCGCTGAAGGCGTGGAAGAATTTGACTTTAGTCTTTGAGCCCCTTACACTTGCGCGCATTCCCCGGAGCCGCCCGCTCCCCCAGCGAGCCCTCTTGAAAGTCGCTCCCAGCCCCCGGCTGATGGACCGACGGAATACCCCGCAGGCGGCTGACCTGAATTGGCTCGACCCGCCCGCGGCGAACTCGCGATTCCCCAGCCTCCATTGCCGACCCTGCCATGACCAAAAAAGAAATTGTCAAAGCGATTTCCGATCTGCTCGGCCTGCCGCAGCAACAGGTCAAAGGAACTGTCCAGAAGCTGCTGGAATCGGTGATTGAAACCCTCGCCGAAGAGGGGCGGGTCGAACTTCGAAATTTTGGCGTCTTCGAGGTAAAAAAACGCAAGCCCCGACATGCGCGGAACCCCAAGACCGGGGAGCAGGTTCCCATTCCCGCCCGCTCGGTCGTCACCTTCAAGCCGGGAAAGGAAATGGAAGCTCGCGTGCTTGAGGTCATGGCTCGCAAAGCCCGAACGGCCAAACTCGCAGAACCCGCTCCGGCGAACCCAACCGCCGAGAGGGAATCCAATCCATCAAACTCTACTTCCGACCAGCCCAAGCCCGGTAAATCGCCCGGAACGGCTTGAGCTTCGATTGCAGCGATTCGCGATTGAATTCCTTTCGCCCAACTCTCTCCCGCCAGCCAAGCTACCGGTTAAAATTCAGGCAGCGTCCGGTTTTCGCCGGAAAACCAACAGCAGCAATTCACGCTCTTCAGCCCACCAGAGGCAACTACCATGGACAACCCTTTTCGCGCACTTCCATCGGTCAGCCAGCTTCTCGAGAGCCCGCCGCTGAAAAAGCTGATTCAAAACGTCAATCACAATGTCGTCGCCGATGGGGTCCGGAATTTTCTCGACAATCTGCGGCAGCAGATGAGTCAGGCGGCGGAAAAGATGGAACTTCCCTCGTCAAGCGAACTGGCAGAAAAGATCGCCACTTGGCTGCAAAAGGAACGCCGGCCGACGTTGCGCCCGGTCATCAATGGGACCGGGATACTCCTCCACACAGGCTTGGGTCGCGCGCCACTGGCCGAGGCGGCCATTCAGGCCATCGAAGAGACGGCGCGAGGTTACTCCAGCCTCGAAATTGATTTGGAAAGTGGCGAACGCGGTCAACGGGCTGAGATCGTCCGCCGCCTGCTCTGCGAATTAACCGGCGCCGAGGACGCGGTCGTGGTCAACAACAATGCCGCGGCAACCGTGCTCGCCCTGGCAACCGTCGCCGCTCAAAAACAGGTGCTCGTCTCGCGTGGACAACTCGTCGAGATCGGGGGCAGTTATCGCCTTCCCGAAGTCATGGCCTGCGCCGGATGCCAGCTGCGCGAAGTCGGAACGACCAACAAAACGCGGCTCAGCGACTATGAAGCGGCGATTGGCGAACACACCGGCGGAATCCTCCGCGTACACCCCAGCAACTACGAGATTGTCGGCTTTACCGAATCTGTCTCGATCCAGGAACTGGTGCAATTAGGCCAGCGGCATGGCCTTCCGGTCATCGATGATATCGGCTCGGGCGCGTTGCTCGATTTCACTCGCTTCGGCCTGGGAGATGAACCCCAAGCCGCCCACAGCATTCAGGCCGGAGCCGACTTGGTCCTTTTCAGTGGCGACAAACTGGTTGGTGGCCCCCAAGCGGGCATCATTGTCGGAACCCGCAAATGGGTTCAAGCAGTCCTTAAACACCCGCTGATGCGGGCGATGCGAGTCGACAAGATGACGCTGGCTGGCTTGCACGCCACACTCGAATTGCACCTCCAGCCAGAACAGGCCGAGCAACAAATTCCGCTACTTGCCATGCTCGCGACTCCTCTCGCCAATCTCGAGCTCCGCGCGAAAAAACTCGCGGGGCTGTTGACTCCGCTGCCCCTGCTGAAAAACGTCAGCGCCATTTCCGAGTTCTCCATGCTCGGCGGTGGAAGTATCCCCTCCCAGAAAATCCCAACCTGGTGCGTTTCCTGCGAGCCCGCTCACGGGTCGCTACAGCAACTTGCCTCACAACTGCGACAACTCGAACCGGCTGTCATGGGGCGCATCTATCAGGGACGTTTTCTGCTCGATTTGCGGACGATCCCCCCGCGTCACGACCTCGAGCTTGTCAACTTGTTCGAAGCCCTCAGTCGCCAACTTGCCCAGCCGACCAGTGTCAGCCCTGCAGGTTCGACCTAGCCCGCAATCGCTTGGCTTGTCGAGTCGAGCCCCACCGCGCCGAAACCCGCGACTCTTTCGCGTCCCAGCGGCGAGGCATCCGACCGCTGCCACCTTCAGACCGAGTCGGCATCCTCAGCCAATTTCCCAGCCTTGGGCTCGGCAGCGTAGCGGACCCAACGCCCACGCTCCAGACGCTCGTGGGGCAGAAAGCGAGACTTGTACTGCATGTGCTGGGAGTTTCGCACGTAGTAGCCGAGGTAGAGATAGCGCAAATTTTCGAGGCGACAAAATTCAATCTGCCTCAAAATCGCATAAGTTCCCAGACTGTCCTGCCGCAATTCGGGGTCAAAGTAGGTGTAAACCGCGGAAAGGCTCTTCTGACCGCGGTCGCAGACGCTTAAACAAACCAGCTTGCCCAAGTGATCAATGTAGGCCAGCTCAAAGGACTGAAAACAACTGCGGACAAAACCCCAATGGTATTCATCGAGGTCGATGTCTTTGTCCTGCGTCGCCAACCCCCGCAGCAACCGATGCTTGTTGAACAATTCGACCCGAGTCTCATCCGCCAATAACGGGCCCATTTGCTGGCGGTAGCGGGAGTTCCCCC
>JAJTFE010000175.1 GCA_021298375.1 Blastopirellula sp.
TCTCTTTTCCCCCTGATTGTTCCATGCTTCACTCGATTGACCCCAAGCTGAAAGCAATTCGCGACAAGGTAGAAGCCGGAGAGCGACTGTCGTTCGATGACGGCCTGCTGATGTACGACCCGGAGGTCCCGGTCAACGACCTTGGGCAACTCGCGAATCTGGTCCGCGAGCGGATCAACGGCAACTTCGGCTACTACAACATCAACACCCACCTGAACGCCACCAACATCTGCGTCTATCGCTGCGTGTTCTGCGCGTTTCGCTCCGACCTTCGCAGCCCCAAGGGCTACATCATGAGCGACGAACAGGTGCTGGAGCGGGGACGCGAGGCGGTCGAGAATGGCTGCACCGAAATGCATATCGTTGGCGGTTTGCACCACCAGCGAAAATTTGACTGGTACCTCAACCTGATCAAGCTCCTGCACGACCATTTTCCAACCCTGCATCTCAAGGGCTGGACCGCTGTCGAACTGAACTGGTTTGAGTTTCTCACCAAGCAATCAACCGAATGGGTCCTGCGGCAATTGCTCGATGCCGGACTGGGGAGTCTCCCCGGTGGCGGCGCGGAAATCTTCCATCCCGAGGTTCGCGATCAAATCTGCGAGCACAAGGCCGACGGCAGCAATTGGCTGAACATCCACCGCACGGCCCATCGCCTGGGCATCAAATCCAATTGCACGATGCTTTATGGACACGTTGAGAAGCCGCTGCACCGGATCGACCACCTGATCCGGCTGCGGGAATTGCAGGATGAAACGGGCGGCTTCCAGACGTTTATTCCGCTCGCCTTCCACCCGGAAAACACCGGACTGAGTCATATCCCCAAGCCCTCTTCGCTGATGGACCTGCGGACAATGGCCATCAGTCGCCTGATGCTGGACAACATCCCGCACATCAAGGCTTACTGGATCATGCTCGGGATTGGCACCGCCCAGACCGCGTTGTCCTACGGAGCCGATGACCTCGATGGCACAGTTCGCCATGAACTGATTTATCACGATGCTGGCGCCACGACTCCGGAGTTCCTTTCCGTGGAACGAATCGAGCACCTGATCCGCGAGGCGGGTCGGGAACCGGTCGAGCGCGACACCCTGTATCGTCGAGTCCTTCGCGATCCGGCGACTCCATCCCAGTGGACCGTGGGAGAACAAGTGCCTGTCGGCGTTGGCTCCTGACCGAAACTGTCGCCCGGACTGCTGCCGAGTGCTTGCCGGATCCATTCCGATGGTGCCCTGATAAGTTCGACGGCCGACCCCCGTGAACCAGCAGGGCCGGAGCTACCTAGCGCCTAACCATGTTCAACAATCGCTGACGGCGGAGTTCGGCCATGATCGGCTTTTCCTCCGGTTCTTTGTCCCCAATCCAAATCATTGCCCCCAGCGACAGCATTAAGACTCCCAAGGCAATGGCGAGCGGATGAATCGCCGGCGGGGCGGGTTCGACTTCGGCTTGAACGTTGCGCCAATCGCGGAGGTCCTGCCAGCCGTACTTGGTGTAACGCCAGGGTGTTTCGGACGCTTCGGAGCTGACGGACTTGGACTCATCGGCGGATGGCTGATTCCAAGTTGCGTTCAAGGCGAAGGCAACTACGAGAACTGACAAACAGAGGATGGTGATCCGACAAACCGCCTGCATTGGATGACCGTTTTGGCAAGGGGAGACTCAAGCTGTTTCAAGACCACCTTGAAGCAGTGAATTTCTCCCAGAGGCAAAACCTGTTCCGCAGTCAAAAACGGGCTCAATCCGCGGGAATCCTGCAGTGTTTTCGCGAACCTGTGGTGTTTCCGCAGCGTCGCAGTGGAGACTGGCGTTGACAAAAAACCACAAGCGGCAAATATGAAACCGGCTGTGCAGCGCGACGCGCGAGTCCCTCGCGAAGCGACGGTTCCCCAACAACCAGTCGCCGCCGATGCAATCGTTGCAGCTGGAACGGTTTGAACAAACCTTCAAACTGTAGCCGAAGGATCTTTAGTCCGCTCTCCAGCGCGGCGTAAAATTCAATAGCGAGCCTGTTCAATCCGAAAGACAACGTTTTGTTCGCCGGAGCAGAACAGGAAGCTTGGCCAAACCAAAAACCGGTTGAAGCCAGAAACTTCAGCGAGGATGAGCTGCCAGCCGCTCCCCCGCCTCAGAACAAATCGCGGCAATCCCGGCCGGAAAAGTGGCCCCCACTCGTATCCGGCGGACTTGCCCTGCCAGCCAAAAGAAACATGACCAGCGTCGAACGCGTCCGCCGAAAACAGAACATCAGGGAGGCCGAGGGATATCTCGAGCTGATTTCGTTGTTTGAGGACCGCTGGCAACTCGACCCGAATCTTCGCGTCCGTCTGGCGGATCGCGCTATTGAATGCCTCTCGGAAATCTCCAATCCGCAGGGCTTCAAGCCGCACATCCTGTTCCTCAAAGGCCAGGCTCATCGCCTGGCGGGCCGCTACCTGGAAGCGGTCGACTGTTACTCGGAAAACCTCCATGCCTTGCTCGCTCTGGGGTGGTGCTACAAGCGGGTGGACCGGATTGACCTTGCGATCAAGGCTCTCCAGGAAGCAGTCGCAGTCGAACCAGAGACGGCGATTTCACATTACAACCTCGCCTGTTACTGGGCGCTGACCGGCAACGTCACCCAGACGGTCCGCGAGTTGGCGATTGCCTTCGATTTGGATGGCAAGTATCGCGACCGGGTCGCCACGGAACCCGACTTCGACCTGGTTCGCGAATCGCCGCATTTTCAGGCTCTCCTCTCCGTCAACGTTTAGGCCTTCCTCTTCGCCGCGCGGGCCAGCCCCGTTTGTCGCCGCTTTTGATCGCTCGCCGGAACCTTGCTGTGGAACTTCCCGCCGAGTTTATTCAACGCCTGCATGAGATCGTCAGGGAAGCGGATTGGGAGCAGGTTTTGGAGTCGTTCCAATTCCCGCGGCAACCTGCTTTCCGGGTCAATACCCTGCGCTCCGCTCCGAACGAGGTTCTGAGCCAACTCGCTGCGGAGGGCCTGCAGGCGCAGCCCGTCAGCTGGTCCGAAACGGCCTTCACGGTAGCGATGGCGGACCGGGAACGGCTGACGCATTCTGGTCCAGCCAACCGGGGGGAGCTGTATGTCCAGAGCCTGAGCAGCCAACTTGCAGCCCTGTTGCTCGAGCCGCAACCGGGCGAACAGATTCTCGACTTGGCCGCCGCCCCGGGTGGAAAAAGCTCGCACTTGGCGGCCCTGATGCAGAATCAAGGCTGGCTTTCCGTGGTGGAACCCATTCGCGACCGATTCTTCCGCCTTCAAGCCAATTTAAAGCGATTGGGCGTGTCGATTGCCCACACTTATCTCACTGACGGCCGGACCGTAGCTCGCAAGACGGGTCCGCGGTTTGATCGCGTGCTGCTGGATGCTCCCTGCTCCGCCGAGTCCCGCTTTCAGTTGGGCCAGCCCGAGAGCTTTCAGTTTTGGAGTCCGCGCAAGATTCGGGAATCGGCCCGCAAGCAGTTTGGGCTGATTCGTTCCGCGTGGGGGGCGCTGCGCCCCGGTGGCCGGTTGCTGTACTGCACCTGTACTTTTGCTCCGGAAGAAAACGAAGCAATCGTCGCCGGCTTGCTGGAAGAGCAGGGGGCAGCCGCGGAAGTGCTCGAACTGCCGGAGTGGCTTCCTCATTCCCAAGTCGGCTTGGGCAAGTTTGCCGGGACTGAGTTCCCCGCAGCCTGTGAGCGGACTCGACGGATCCTGCCGACGAACGCCCATGACGCTTTCTACTTCGCCTTGTTGGAGAAAAAGGCTTGAGCGGGCGGGCTGGCCAGAAAAACGCCCCGCCGCAGGTTGACCCCAGCGCTAAACCGAGCGATTAACCCAGCGTTTACCGCTCGTTGGGGCCAAGCGAGGCCTGCGTCCGGCTGCCGGACAGGACCAGACTTAAACCGTGACGCACATCGCCGGGACGGGATAGTGCTGACAGAGACTCAGCACTTCCTGGCGGACTTCAGCCAATGCCTGTTTGTCGCCAGCCGACTTGAGGGCCTTGAGGATCCACTTGCCGACTTCGCGCATCTGCTCGGTGCCCATGCCCCGGGTAGTCAGCGCCGGAGTGCCGATCCGAATTCCGCTGGGGTCCATTGGCTTGCGCGTATCAAAGGGAATCATGTTCTTGTTGATCGTGATCCCGCAGCTGCCCAGCGTTTCCTCGGCAATCTTGCCGCCGATGCCAAAAGGGGTGACGTCGACCAGCATCAAATGGTTGTCGGTTCCCCCAGTGGCGAGTCGCAAGCCACCGGCGACCAACGTCGCCGCCAGCGTTTGGGCGTTGCGAATCACGTTCTCGGCATAGGTCCGAAACTCGGGTCGCAGGGCTTCGCCAAAGCACACGGCCTTTCCGGCAACGGCATGCATCAGCGGACCGCCCTGGCAACCGGGAAAAACGCTCCGGTTGAGGTCTTTGGCGTACTCCTCACGTGCCAGAATCAAACCGGCTCGGGGACCTCGCAGTGTCTTGTGGGTTGTCGTGGTGACGACATCGGCTACTTCCACCGGGTTGTGGTGCAAACCGGCGGCAACCAGGCCCGCGTAGTGCGCCATGTCGACGAACAACTTCGCACCCACCTCGTCGGCAATCTCCTTGAAGCGATCGTGGGGGATTTCGCGGGGGTAAGCACTCGCACCGGCAATGATCATTTTCGGTTTGTGTTCCCGGGCCAAGCGGGCCACTTGGTCGAAGTCGATCCGCTGCGTATCCGGGGTCACTCCGTAATGATGGAACTGATAGAGCTGTCCGGACATGTTCAACTTCATGCCGTGGGTCAGGTGACCACCGTGAGCCAGGTCGAGCGCCAAGACCACGTCGCCCGGTTTGACCAAGGTCAGATACACGGCTTGGTTGGCTTGGCTGCCACTGTGTGGCTGCACATTGGCAAACTCTGCCCCGAAGAGCTTTCTTGCGCGGGCAATCGCAATCTCCTCAACCCGGTCGACCACCTCACAGCCACCGTAGTAACGCTTGCCCGGGTAGCCCTCGGCATACTTGTTGGTCAACACGCTGCCAACTGCTTCCATGACGGCCGGGCTGGTGTAATTCTCGCTGGCGATCATTTCCAGTCCCTCGTGCTGCCGCTGAGCTTCGAGTTGGACAAGTTCATTGATTTCGGGATCGTGCAGGGCAAGCTGGCTCATGATATGCGTCGGGTTCATGCAGAGGGATTCGAACGGGTATTGGCGGAGCCTGGTTGGGGCCTGGAAATCGCCAAAGGTACCTTGATTGTCGGTGGGCTGAAGTGAATGTCAATCGGAACCAATCATCGAGGCGGGGGCCGGCAAAAACGGCAACCAAGGGGACCGTTTTCCCGCGGGAATGACGACCCGACCGTCAACCTTGCTTGTAAATTCCCCAAGCCACGAGGCTGTTGAGCAGGTTCAGGTTCAAACTGAGAAAGGTCATCGCCAGCAGCCACTGGCGGTTGATTCTCGCTCCGGTCACCAGGAGCAGAAAGAGCAGCGCTGCGGTAACGGCCGCAGTGAGCCCATCCTGGAGCGCCCCGCCAGAGCCTCCCTGGGCCCGGGCAACGATTGGCGTGATCACGCCGGGCAATTCAAACAGCTGCGCCAGCCATTGCCGGCGGTAGTCATTCCAGGGATGAACCTGATTGAAAAAAATCCAGGCGTAGGGAATCACCATCGAAGGGGCAATCGCCAAGGTCGCCCAGCGCGTCCGCCAACAGCCAAACAAAAAGGTCAACAGGAAGACAGCGAGCACCCCCAGCGAGTGCCAAGTCAGCCACGGGGCCAACGCTACCCAGAAGGCAGCCAACCCGACGAGCAGCGCGAAAAAATTGAGGTCGAACCTGGGGCGTTCGTAACCTTGCAGCGGAGCCCAGGTCGTCGGGCAGTTCTGGGAATCGAGATCGCAAGCTTGCCGATCAGACGCATGCATCGGGCTCAAACTCCCCAGCGGGTTGCAACAGGGAAAGCCCGCAGCGGTCGCGGAACCAGCCCGCTTCGACCAGTTCCAGAATCGCTTGAATATCGGGGGCGAAGTAACGGTCCTGAGCATAGAAGGGCACGCGCTGGCGAATTGCCGCATGGGCCGCCAGCAGCCGCGGTGAGGTCTGCAGTGGACGGCGGAAATCGATTCCCTGCGCGGCCGCCAGGAGCTCGATCGCAACCACCGTGGCTGCATTCCGGGCCATCGCCAGAGTCCTTCGGGCGCCGTGGGTCGCCATGCTGACGTGGTCTTCCTGGTTGGCCGAAGTCGGGAGACTATCGACCGAGGCCGGATGAGCGAGCAGCTTGTTTTCGGAAACGAGGGCTGCGGCAGTCACCTGCGCGATCATGAACCCGGAATTCAGTCCGCCGTTTTCGACCAGAAAGGGCGGGAGTCCACTGAGGTGCCGATCGATCAGCAGGGCAACCCGGCGTTCGCTCAACGAGCCGACTTCGGCAATTGCTGTCGCCAACGCATCCGCAGCCAGCGCGACTGGCTCGGCGTGAAAGTTCCCGCCCGAGAGGCTTTCGCCGCTCTCGCCAAACAGCAGCGGGTTGTCGGTTACGCTGTTGGCTTCGTTGAGCAGCTGGGTGGCTACATATCGCAATTGGTCGAGGACTGCGCCCATGACTTGCGGCTGGCAGCGCAGCGAGTAGGGATCCTGAACCCGCGAGCAATCCACATGGCTGGCGCGGATCGCCGAATCGGCCAGAAGTTGGCGATAGGCGGCCGCGCATTCCCGCTGGCCACGATGCCGGCGGACCTGGTGAATCCGCGGATCAAAAGGCGTATCGCTGCCCATCGCCGCATCGACGCTCAGGGCCCCGGCCACCAGTGCCGCGGCAAACAGCTTCTCGGTCTCCAGCCAACCGGCGACCGCCAGTGCAGTGCTGACTTGAGTCCCATTGAGCAGGGCGAGTCCCTCTTTGGCCTCCAACTCGAGCGTCGGCAAGCCAATCCGCTGCAGCGCCGCGTCAGCCGGCAATCGCTGGCCTTGGATTGCAATTTCGCCTACCCCCAAGAGAGCCGCGGAGAGGTGCGCCAGGGGCGCAAGATCGCCGCTCGCTCCGACGGATCCCTGCGCCGGGATCACGGGCAGGGCATTGGCCTCGAGCAGCCTGGCCAGGTGCTTGAGAACCACCAAGCGGACGCCGGAGTAGCCTTGCGCCAGGGAGTGCAACTTCATCAACAGCACAAGGCGAACGACACCTTCGTCTAAAGCCGGCCCGGTGCCGCAGGCGTGCGAGAGGACGAGGTTGGTTTGGAGTTGAGCCAAGTCGGCGTTTGAGATTCGCTTTTCCGCGAGCAGCCCGAAGCCGGTGTTGATTCCGTAGACTGTTCGCCCGCTGGCCAGGACCCGCTGCAGTGCCTGGGAACTTTTTTCGACCCGTTGCTCAGCCAAGGCATCGACCTGCAGGCTCGCGCCGAACTCGTACTGACGCCGGAGCAGGGACCAATCAAGCGGCTGGGAGAGCACGACCTCAAGCATTCAATCCACACTAAAAAAGGTGTCAGGAACCGTTTTACCCCGGTTCGGAGGCATGGCGACGGAGAGCCAAAGAAAAGCTCCTCCGCAATTGTTACCGATGGACTGGCTGGACCGCTAGCTCGTCAATTTCGGCAAAAGCCGCCTGTTTTTGGCTGGGGTAGCCTTTGTCAGGGAATTTCGGAAAAATTCTGGGGTCCCCGCCAGCCAGAGCGACTATCGGGGCGGAGCAAAGAGCAAACCACAGAACACGAACCATGCTGGACACGGCCACAGCAGCGACGATCGACTGGACCGAGGAATTGGAGCGCAACCGCACCTGGATGCTCAAGGTTCTCCGCTCGCGCGTCGGCGATGCGCACGCGGCGGATGACTTGCTGCAGGAAGTTGCGGTCGCGGTTCTCCGCCAGTCGTCACGACCGACCAATCCGGGCAAAGTCGCGCCATGGCTATATCGATTGACCGTTCGGCAGGCGATTAATTTCCACCGCCGCACCAAGCGACGGCAGTGGCAACCGCTCCTCGCCGAGCAGGAGCCGACTGCCGACCGCGAAACCTCGCCCCTTGAATGGATCGTGGCCAGCGAGCAGAAAGCGGACGTCCAGCGGGCTCTGGCCAAACTGAAGCCTCGGGATCGGGAAATCCTGCTGTTGAAGTACACCGAGAACTGGACGTACGAAGAACTGGCCAGGCATACCGGAGCGAAGGTCAAAACGATTGAGTACCGCTTGCTCAAGGCGCGACAGCGCCTGCGGCGATTGATCATGCAGAATTTTTAAAAGCGTTTTTTTCGACAGGCTGAAATGTCCAGACACACCGAACAGGAATTGCAAATCCAGCGACTGGTTGATGGCGAGTTGACTCGTCCCCAGATCCAGCAGTTGCTGCGCTTGGCTGAGACCGAGCCGGCACTCTGGCGGGAGTTGGCGATCGCCTTTACCGAAGATCGAATTCTGGCGAGCGAAGCCAAACGCTTTACTCGCACCTCAGTCAGCCGGAGCAGTTTGGCGATAGACCCCGCTCCAGCGAACAGCGACCGGGCTCCAGCGACCGGCTTGAACAATCCTCGCGAATCGAACGCTCTCCTCGACCAAGCAGCCGGGCAGCATGGCAGCCCGTC
>JAJTFE010000176.1:5000-6098 GCA_021298375.1 Blastopirellula sp.
GCACTAAACGAGCCAATTCAGCCTCGAAATCGGGTGGCTCAAATACGGGAATCCCGAAGATATTTCCCATCGAAACCCGGACGACCCGCCGCGAAAACGGGTCGGCAGACATCGGCCCCACCACCACTCCCGCCATCCGAAAGGCCGCCGCCAACCGAATAATCGATCCCAAATTATCCGGCATGGACACCTGGGGACAGGCAATCAAAGTCGTCTGCCGAGGCCCCCCCTCCGGTAGTTCCACTCGCCAGCGGGGACGACGACGACCACAAGCCAGCAAGCCAGCGTGAAACTTGAATCCGACCAACTCACTGCAGGCCGCATGCGACACGACGTAAACCAATCCCCCGGGACGCAAACGGTCCCGAATCCGGGGCAAACGCTCCGCACTGACCAAAACCGATTCAAGCTCCCAATCGCCCGCAGCCAGCAATCGCTCGACGACCAACCGGCCTTCGGCAATGAACACGTCACTCCGCCGAGTCGCGTTTGTCTTTTTCAAATCGCGGTAAACATCCAACCTCGGGTCATCGAGGCTCTCGATCCACTGAAATTCTGGCTCGCTTTCCACACTCCACTCCCCGGCACCTGATACCCAAGCCCCACTCCAAACCCGATATTAGCGTTCACCGACCGCAATCCGATCCGCGCCTCGCTCCGCCTCGACGTTCAAGCGTCGAAGCCGACAGGTTGCGGCTTCAACCATCCGCCAGCTGCCCAGAAATCCGAATATGCTGCCACGCAATTTCTCCGCCACCTCGATGCGAACTTCCGTTGCGCTCGTTTTCACTGGTTTCCTCTCCCTGTCCACTCTGCTCATTCCCCCGGGCAATTCCCCCTTTTCCCGCCGTGCTGCTTCCGGGCTGCAGGCAACCGAAACAGCAGCCCCTTCCAGCCCTCCCAACATCGTCTTGATCTTCGTCGACGACTTGGGCTACGGAGACCTCAGGCCCTTCGGGGAACCAGCTTATCAGACTCCTCATCTGGACCGACTGCGGCGAGAAGGTCGCTGCCTGACAGACTTTTCTGTTTCCTCGGCGGTTTGCTCCTCGTCCCGGGCGGCCCTCCTTACCGGCTGCTATCACACCCGGGTGAGCA
>JAJTFE010000177.1 GCA_021298375.1 Blastopirellula sp.
TGGGGTCAAAGCCGGCTCACCATCGGATTGCGCAACTGCGGGACCACTGGGGACTTGGAGCGTTGGCCGTTTGCCGTGGAGTCCCCGTGTTGGCCGAGGCGAGCATCCTTGCTGCCGGGATCTATCGATTACCCAGAATCAGCTTTTGGATAATGGTGGCACCTGCCAACCTCGGACTTGCTCTGGCGTACGCGATTTTGGGCTCGATGTCGTTGGCAGGCGGTTGGTTACCACTCGGACTCACCCTCAGCCTGGGGCTGCCAGCCTGGGCGCTCTGGATTCTGGCTCGCTCTTCGTTCGGCAGGCGAAAGGCGATATGATGAAAGCGGGTGGCTGGGAGTCAAATGCAGCCAGAAGTCAGTCATGAGATACGGGAAGTGGCGATGAGCAGCGTCAAGGTCTTGGAACATCCGCTGGTGGCTTACCATCTGACCGTGCTGCGAAATCGGGAGACACCGACATGGGAGTTTCGACAGACGGTCAATCGACTCTCCATGCTGCTCGCCTATGAAGCGACAAGCGGGTTGCCGACCGTCGACTGGCCGGTGGAGACTCCGATTACACGCACGGTTGGCAAGCGTCTGCAGGGCCGGATTGGAATCGTGCCGATTTTGCGGGCAGGTTTGGGGATGGTCGACGCCATGCTCCAGGTGCTTCCGATGGCGGAGGTCTGGCACCTCGGCCTCTATCGCGACGAGGAAACGGCCCGCCCGGTGAGCTATTACAACAAGCTCCCTGAACGGAATCCGGTCGATGTCGCTTTCATCCTCGACCCGATGCTCGCCACCGGCGGCTCTGCTCAAGCTGCCTATCAGGCTCTTGAGCATTGGGGCGTCAAAACGATCAAGTTGTTGTCGGTGATTGCCGTGCCCGAGGGGATTGGGCAATTACAGGCGAATTGCCCCCAAATCGAAATTCATGCTTGCGCCGTTGACCAAGGTCTGAACGAACACAAGTTCATTGTTCCAGGATTGGGCGATGCGGGCGATCGAATCTTCAACACACTTCATTGATGGTTGAATCAAGAATACTCCGAACCGAAAAAATCGCGGCTGTTGGTTCCGAGTCGTTTTGTTGCGAAACGTTCGGATTGATTCCGGGGCTCGGTTCGTTTGCCGGGAAGGCAGGAATGCAACGGCCCTGCAGGACGTTGTGCCAAGTGAGAGAGAGCGAAGTCGAGAGACCGGGGTGTAACAGGTTGCCTGCGACTTGCGAATTTGGGCATGAAGGCTAGTAGGTGAGTACAGGAACTCGATGACCGACTCTGTTTGCGAATGCCCGCTTTGCCAGGCTACCTTTCAGGCGACGCCGGAAATGGCGGGCGCGGCCGTTCAATGCCCCGGTTGTGCAAAGCTGCTGCAATTGCCCGACCGCATCGGCAGCCATTTGCCCCAGGTTTGCCAGGCGATCCGGATTGACGTTTGTGAGTGCCCCCAATGTCGGCAGGGCTTCGGCTACACGACCCAAATGCTGGGAACCCTGGTTGCCTGTCCCCACTGCGGCTCGTCGTTCCAACTGAGCGCGACGGGACGCTTGGGAAAAGAGGTGTCCGGGGTGGTGAGCGAAAAGTCCGTTACCAGCCGGCCAAAGTTCGCGCCAGCGGCGGCACCGCCTTCGCCTCCTCCTCCGCCGAAGCCAGCCCAGGCAAAACGGAAACGTTTTCGCGATTCGGACAGCGACCTGCCCGATGCTCCGGAAAAGCCAGCCCCTCAAACCGGCTCGCTTGCACAGCAACCGACTGAGCCGCCACGCATCGAAACGGCAGGTTCGCGGCGAAAAGAGGTCGCTGAGGCTGACTTCCGGATTGATTTGGCCAAGCCCTTGGAGCAACTTGCCCGAGGAGCGCAGGGCAAAACCGGAGGCCCAACCAACGTTGCCCCATCGACATCAAAAAATGAAACGGCGAAGCCCAATCCGGCTTCGCCCTCCGTTGGACCACAAGCGAAGGCGGCGAGAGCCCAATTGCCTCAGGAGCGAAATTCGGAAGCCATCAAGGCAACGCTCTCCCCGGTCGAGGCAGCGGATTCGATACAGCAGCAAGGCTTGCCGCCATCCTTTTCGAGTCGAGCGGAAGATCGAAACAGCAGGCCGAATGTGAAGCTCGGTCAGGCGGCATCCGAGGCCGCCCAGTTGCTGCCGCCCCGCTATTACAGCAGTGACCCGACCATCATTCGTCAAGCGAAAAGCCGAGCCGAATCGGCGTTTGTGCTCTTGCCCGATGCTTCTGGTGGCTTTCAACGGGTGAATAACACCGTGATGCGGATTCAACATGAGGGGGAGACGATCGTCTTGGCCGCTGCCGATCCTGCCAAGGTTCGCCGCCGCCGCTGGATCGTCAATCTGCTGACGCTCGTTGTTTGTCTGGGGATACTCTATCTCACCTTTCGCTGGCTGCTGGATTAAGCAGATTTTTCTCCGGGCCAAACGCGCCCGATTGCCTGCTCGCCCGTTGCCTTGTCTGGCTGGAACTCAGACCTCTCAAAATCGCTGGACCAGCCAGTCGAGGAAATCCTGCAGCCGACCGCTTGGACCGAGTGATGAGGCGGCAGGCGGGCGCAGATTGGAACGCGGAACGCTGGGCTCGCTTGAATGCAGGCTTCCAGAGGCACACTCTCTGGGGCTCCACAACTTGTGGCTCCACTCTCTGTGGCTCCACTCTCTGGATGCGGGAGTTTTGGCTTCGCAACCATTCGTGAAGCGGCGTTACTTGTCGGGCCGATTTTGTCGGGCTCGGCGTTTCGCTTCCAACAGCCGCGCGGTGTGCGATTCCTCGGGCTGATCGAGTTGGGTGATTGGCTTCGGCGGCAAGGGGTCGCGTTCCTTGGCGATCTCGCTTTCGAGCACTGCATCAAGAAGTTCCTTGCCCGAAGCGGAACTTGATGGGGATGATTCGGGCTCGAATCGCGTGTTGGCCCGTTTCAGTTCCAACTGTTTTCCAACCTCCAGCTTTCGAGTCCGGAGACGTTCGAGGCTTGGCCCGGCCAGTACTGGTTCTTGCCCGCGGATTCGGGCCAGCCAATTCCGCATCGCGGTCCAGAGCGGAGCGGCTGAGAGGGCGACTCGACGAGTCAGCACATCGAACCAAAACAAGACGGCGGCCCAGAGCAACAAACCCGGCCAGATACCCTGGATGCTGGTGACTTGGAACAGGTCGCTGCGAAACGGATTGAGTTCCAGGAGCCGTTCGAGTCCCGCATCAAGCAAATCACCAGTCGCAAGCACGCCCGGCGAGCCCCCTTTGGGCTGGACGCCCGCCAGGGATTCGAGCAAGGCGAGGTTGGTACTTCGCACGGAAAACTCGCTGGAGTAGGGCGCACTCAATCCGGCCGTCAACCGTTCGTAGCCCTCGTCGGGGAAAATGCTGAACAGATAATTGCCGGGGTCATTTGCAGGAAACTCGGCGACGTAACGGCCGGGGGCGGTTTGGGTAAAGTTGAGTTCGACATCCTGCAGTCGCGGGTCGAGTCCACGTGCGGTCAGGTTCAGGAAGTTAAGGTACTCGCCCTCGTCATCCGAGGCTGTGATAACGATCCGACCGCGGCTGTCTTTGAACTCCGTGCCAACGGAAAAATTCGCGCTCCGCGTCACCGGTCGCATGGAATACCGGACCAGTTGCGAGAATAGTTTGTCGTAGTATTCGCTGCTGTACCAGTTCGTAGTCCATTGATTCCCGGCATCACTGCTGAAGACAACTGTCCGGCCGACCCCATATCGCCAGCTGGCGAGCAAAGTGGAATTTTCCGGGGTGTCCGGAGGGTCATTGGAGACAAGCAATTGCTCGACCAGCGGACTCGACTTGAGAGTGGTCATGACGTAGCCGAAAAACGGTGGCAGTTCCCCCGGGGTAATGCCTTGCAGGATTTCATTTCCCTCGTAACCGGCAACGCCCAGCGCCCGCATCCCCGACTTGGACTCACGGATGACCGGTTTGGAGACTCGTCGGGCCTCGCGCTGATAGATCTTGGGCAGGGCGCGGGCGTCTTTGACTTCGTAATATTTGCCACCGGTAAACTCGGCGATGTCCTTGAGTGGCGTGCTCCCTGCAGGTCCATGAGTCCCTACAGCCACAGTGGTGATGGTGATCTTGTTGTCCTTGCAGGCTTGCATCACCGCTCTGGTCGGCGGGGCCGGATCGCCATCGCTGATGATGATCATGTGCTTGATTGACGCGGGAGCTTTGAGCAGCCCGTTGACCGCGAGCTTCATCGGCGCGTCGAATTCCGGCATGTCTCCCGGCGTCATGCGACCGATCAGCGCGAGCATCCGATTCCGATTTTCACTGACCCGATCGACTCCGGCAGGCAGGCGCCACAGCCACTTGGGGGCACCGCCGATGTCGCTCCAGTCAATCACGCCGGCGTAGTCCATTGGACCGAGGATGTTCAGAGCCTCTTTGGCGATTTTGAGTTGCCAGAAGTTTCCGTCAGCCATTTCCGAAGCATGCATCATCAGGGCGAGCGCGCCGACAGCATTGACCTTGTCATTCTTGATCTGGAAGTCGACGGGCATCGCCCGTTCCAATTCGGTGTTGGCCCAGCCTCCAGCACCGAAAGCGCGGTCGCCACCGAGCATGACAATCCCGCAACCCATATTCTCGCAATTGCTGACCAGCATGCGGATCTGTTCGTCACTGAATGCTTCGGCGTTTCCCGCGTCATCGCCCGTCGCCCGCGGGACATTGGCCAGAATGATCGAGTCGTACTGCAGCAGTTCGGCTGCGGAACCGAACAGGTTGCTCGATGACATCAGGTCCACTTCAATCGCGTTGGCTTGCAGTCTTTCGATAAACTGAGTGAACTCGCCGCGGAAACTGCCATCTTCGATCAGCAAAACCTTGCCTTTGCCCCGCACGTGGGTGAACGCCGAAGCCTGATTGTTTTTCAGCACGCCGTCGGCGGTGGGATCGTCGGGGAGAAAGCTCGCTGCAAAGCTGACGATCGCCGACTGTTCAAGTTGGTGCTGCAGGGCGACGACATTCTTGCCGGGGCGCAAGGTGACTTGTTGCTCGGCAATCAGCTCTTCGCGCTGGTTGATTCGCTGCGTCAGCCGGAGTTTGCCGGTGGTCTCCTTTCCGGTTTGAGCGGCATCCTCTGTGTTGCCTGGCGAAGGTTGGTAATCGATCAGCACGCGGGCTTCGAACTTTTGGCCTTTGCGGATATCGGAAGGGAGCAGGATTTTCTCAACCGCGATTTCCGCCCGCGGCGGAAGCTCGATCGGAACCACGTCGACGCCAATTCCATCCGCTGCAAGACCGCGGGCCACGGTCAGCCCATCGCCGAGGTTCTCATTGCCGTCGCTGACCACGACGATTCGGCCCGCCGAGTCCTCGGGGAGCGAGGCCTTGGCCAGCTTCAGGGCCGCTTCCAGATTGGTCGCATCAGTGCGCAGCGCCAGATCGGATTCCAACTCGCCAATCAGCGGCAACTGGCCTTCGTAGGGTGGGGCTTCAATCCGTGCATTGGCTCCGAAAATCACGACGCCCGCCTTGTCCTTTTCACGGCGATGCCGGGCGACTGATTCAAATACGAACTTGAGCATCGCCGAGCGTTTGGCGACCGGAATGCTTTCCGACTGGTCGAGCAGGTAAATGACTGTGAGTTGGTCGGTCCGTTTCTGCCAGCTCATCTCCGCGAGAGCGAGCACCAAGAGCGTCAAAACAAGTGAGCGCAGCAGCAGCGCGAGGACCCGCCGCAGTCCACCCAGGCCTGCGAGGCTGCGGAAGCCAAGCCACCAGACCAGCGGCAACAGGCCAAGTAACAACAGCAACCAAGGTCGTTCAAACGTCAGTACAAAAGGCATGTTTGGCGGTGGCCGAAGCTGGGGAGCAAAAACCTCGGTCAGTATACCGTCTGTTCCAGGGCGGCGTGCTGACTGCGGTGCGGGCTGGTTCGTCACCCGAAGCGTTGAGGAGGCTGCGCTGAGGTTGCTTTTTGGCAGCAGATCGTTGCCGAAACGCAACCACTTGATTGGTTTTTTGGCTGGTTTGAAATAGAATGGGCGGCAGTGAGGGGGGTAAGGTCAGGGCTCAGTCCCCGGAATTCGAGGTTCCCGGTTTGATGCCGGGGATTTAGCTTG
>JAJTFE010000178.1 GCA_021298375.1 Blastopirellula sp.
TCGCCACCATTGTGACGGTGGCGATTCTGCACATCTTCAACAATCTGGTTGTTCCGGCGGGGATCCTCAAAAGCTATTCCATATACGCGGGGGTGCAGGACGCCTTCATGCAGTGGTGGTACGGCCACAACGCAGTTGCTTTTTTTCTTACGACACCGTTTCTCGGCTTGATGTATTACTTTCTGCCAAAGGCCGCGGAGCGCCCTGTGTTCTCCTACAAGTTGAGCATCATTCACTTCTGGTCGTTGGTGTTCATCTATATTTGGGCTGGTCCGCACCACCTGCACTATACGGCCACGCCAGCCTGGGCTTCGTCGCTGGGGATGGTTTTCTCGTTGATGCTCTGGATGCCCTCCTGGGGCGGAATGATCAACGGTCTGTTGACCCTCCGCGGGGCTTGGCACAAAGTCGCCACTGACCCGGTGCTCAAGTTCTTCGTGGTCGGGATCACCTTTTACGGGATGGCAACGTTCGAAGGCCCGATGCTTTCGATCAAAAGCGTCAATGCCCTGTCGCATTACACCGACTGGACCATCGCGCATGTTCACGCCGGTGCACTCGGCTGGAACGGCTTCATGACCTTCGGCATGCTCTACTGGCTGCTTCCCCGAATTTTCCAGACCAAACTGTTCAGCACCAAACTGGCGACTTGGCATTTCTGGCTGGGAACGATCGGCATCCTGCTCTACATTGTGCCGATCTACGTGGCTGGCTTGACCCAGGGGCTGATGTGGCGGGCTTTCGACGGCCAAGGAAACCTCGTCTATCCGCAGTTTGTCCAGACGGTCAATGCCATCAAGCCAATGTGGTGGGCCCGAATCATCGGCGGCTCGCTCTTTCTCGCTGGCGCCTTGTTGATGGCTTACAACTACCTGATGACCTGGCTCTCGCGCCCCCGGACCTACCAGGTTACCGTTTATCAAGCGGCTCCGCTGAGCGCGGAGTACGCTGACGCACCGGCCCCCGCGCCGCGAATCGATGGAGTCCTCGATGCAGGGAAGAGGCTCGACGTCTGGCTGCAAGCCGGCTGGCACCGGGTCTGGGAGCGGATGCCGATTCGCTTCACCGTCTGGGTCACCATCGCCGTGCTGGTAGCCTCGGCGTTTGAGATCATTCCGACTTTCCTGATTCGTTCCAACGTCCCGACGATTGCCACGGTCAAGCCTTACACTCCGCTGGAACTGGCGGGGCGCGACATTTACGTGGCCGAGGGCTGTTACAACTGCCACTCGCAAATGATTCGCCCGATCTTTGCCGAGACCGAGCGGTATGGTGAATACTCCAAAGCGGGCGAGTTTGTCTACGACCATCCTTTCCAATGGGGCTCGCGCCGGATTGGTCCCGACCTCGCCCGGCAAGGCGGGAAAAACTCCGTGCTCTGGCACATTGAGCACTTCCGCAATCCCAGCGAGCTGGTGAAGGGATCCGTGATGCCGGTCTACGCCCACCTAGAACAGACCAAACTGAACTTCAAGGAAATCCCCTCACGTGTTTGGGCCGCCAAAATGCTTGGGGCTCCTTATCAAGCTGAGCTGGACAACGGAATTACCATGGCTCAGGAACAGGCGGCCAAGCTCGTTCAGGATTTGGTTAGCCAAGGCAGCAAAGCGCAGGTCACCGGGCCGGACGGCCAACCAATTGAGTTGGCCGAGACTCAGGCGATCGCCCTGATCGCCTACCTGCAGCGGCTCGGCACCGATCTCTACGCGTCTCCTCCCGCAGCCTCGTCCCCCGCAGCGGCTCCCACCGCCGCGACACCGCCGGCAGCCGAATCAGCCCCGGCCGATGCACGCAGCCAGTCGGAAGCGACGGCGACTGAAACGGTGGCAGATACCGCGGCTGAGACGACCGGGCTGAACGCGAAAGCGGAAACCGTCGGAGAGGGGCTCGGCCTCACGGTTGAATCCACCGGTCCGATGGGTGGACAGTAAAACCCCGCTGAGGAGAAACAAATCGATGATCAAACAAATTCTGGCGCTTTGCGATTACTCCTTTTTCGCCGAAGCTGCCCTCGTCATGTTCGCATCCATTTTCATCATCGTCACGCTGCGCACGCTGATTGGCAACAGCGAGGATTCGAATCGCCACGCGCAGATTGTCTTGACGGAGCAGCCGGAGAAGTTGACTCATGAGTAAATCACTTACAGTCCATCATCAAACCACTCAGCAAACTGGCGAGGTTGCCCTCGAGCACGAAGTCCAGAGCCTGGCTGGTGAACATGTCTACGACGGAATCACGGAGTATGACAACCCGACCCCGGGTTGGTGGAAATGGTTGTTCGGGGCTTCCTGTATTTTTGCGGCATGCTACGGGCTCTACTTTCACCTTGGAGCCCCGGCCGGACGAACGATTTATGACGACTTCGATCAACAGGCGGCCGCCATCTTCCAGCGGCGATTCTCTGAAATTGGGGATCTCAAGCCTGACGAAGCGACCTTGCTCGACTACCTCAACCAGCCCAAGTGGTTGACGGTAGGTGAGATCTCTTACAAGGCGAACTGTGTCAGCTGCCACGGCCAGAATGGGGAGGGCCTGGTGGGCCCCAACTTGACGGATGACAACTGGAAGAACGTCGCCAAGCTGGAGGATATTGCCAAGGTGATCGAAGGCGGGGCGGCCAACGGTTCGATGCCCGCTTGGCGAAATCGCCTGAGCCACGTCAATCAAATTGTCTTGACGGCAGCTTACGTTGCCTCGCTCCGCGGCACCAAGCCGAGCAACCCCAAGGCTCCGGAAGGAAACCCGATTCCTCCCTGGCCGAAAGGCAAACCGGCCAGCGGTGGTGCGCAGTAGCACCGTTTGTTTGCAGCAGCAACATGTGTTTGCCGGACGGGGTTGGTGCGTTTGCTTGCAGGCGCCAATCCGACTGATTAAGACCACCCGAAATGTCCTCTCCGTTCAACTGACGACGATGAGCATCCAGACCGATACGACTGCCCCGAGCCTGCTGCCGCCTGACGAGCACGTCCTCTCCACGCTCGAGCGGGACGGATCGCGCCGTTGGCTCAAGCCGAAACTTAGCCGTGGCCAATGGCTCTGGCGGCGGCGCTTGGCAGCCTACGCCCTGGTCGCGCTGTTCGTCGCCTTGCCGTTTGTCAAAATCGGCAGCAAGCCGTTTATCCTGCTCGACATTGCCGAGCGGAAGTTCACCATCTTCGGCTTCACCTTCCTGCCCACGGATACCGTGCTGCTCGCCTTGTTCCTGGTTGGCACGATTCTCTCAATCTTTTTAATCACAGCCCTGTTCGGAAGGGTTTGGTGCGGATGGGGCTGTCCCCAAACGGTCTACTTGGAGTTTTTCTATCGTCCGGTCGAGCGGTTCTTTGACGGCACGGCCGGGAAGGGGGGCCAACCCAAGGCGACCCGTCCCACCTGGTTTCGGATGCTGAAGTATCCGGTTTACCTCGTCTTGAGCTTCTTGCTTGCGAACCTGTTTCTCTCGTACTTTGTCGGAGTCAATCGACTCTGGGAGTGGATGCATCAGTCGCCAGCAACTCATCCGACCCCATTTCTCGTGATGGCGTTCGTGACGATTGCGATGATGGCAGACTTTACCTACTTCCGCGAACAGGTCTGCATCATCATGTGTCCCTACGGCCGCTTCCAATCGGTGCTGCTCGACCAGTCTTCGGTGATCGTCAGCTACGACGGCGTGGACTGCGGGCTTTGTGTGGCAACTTGCCCGACCGGGATCGATATTCGAAAAGGCCTGCAGATGGAGTGCATCAATTGCACCCAATGCATCGACGCCTGCAACCAGGTAATGAGCAAACTCGGTCGGGCCCCTGATCTGATTCGATACAGTAGCCAGAAAAACGATCGGGGTGAGCCGAATCGCATAGCGCGGGCCCGAGTCTTCCTCTACCCGCTGTTACTCTCCGGGATTGCCGGCCTGTTTTTCTTTTTCCTCACTGCGCGACAGTCGTTTAACATCGAAGTGCTGCGCGACCGCGGCAATCCGTTCACCGTGACCGAGGATCAAAAATCGGCCCGCAATTTGCTGCTGCTGAAGCTTACCAACCGGACTGACGAACCCAGTACTTACACCCTGAAGGTCCTTTCGCCTCCCGTTGTGGAGTTGAAGCTCAGCGAGCCGGAAATGACTCTCGCTCCGGGCGAGGCTCGAACATTCCATGTCAGTGCGGTCGCTCCCCTGGAATCATTTCGCGATGGTCGAGCCAAACTGGAGTTCGAAGTCCGCAATCGCGAGGGCGTTGTCAAACCAGCCAGCTGGACGCTGATTGGGCCGCGTTAATGGATTGCGATGCAAGCGACACGCTTTTTGCTGGTCGCTGCCGCTGCAAACTCCTCATCCGTTCCTGCATACCCACCTTCATCGAGCCCCTTGCCATGAGCCTTGCCGAGATGTCCCAGCGCCCGATTCCAGATGCACTCGCTCAACGCGAAGCGACCGCCCGGCTGCTTTGGACCGGAGGGATCATCGCATTTTTCGCCATTCAGGCCGTGCTTTGGATCGTCGCGATTACCCTGACCTCACAAGATCCATCGCATGTCGTTTTTGAGGGATACGATCAGCGGGCGCTGAATTGGGCAGACCAGAATCGAGGTTGGGACCCGGGCGGATGTAAGCGGCGAGCGCGAACTGAGGCTGAAGTTGGTTGACCGCAGTGGCCAGCCCGTCAGCGGGGCAGTGGTCGAATTGAAGTTCTATCATCGGGCCAGAGCCGCCGAGGCGGAGACCGTGTTGCTGCGGGAACTCTTGCCGGGAGAGTACGTAACGAGCTTTCGTGCGCAGCAGCCTGGCAACTGGAATTTCGAAGTCACCGCGAGCCGGGGAGCCGCCAAGTACTTGGCCGTGCTGAAGATCGAGGTCCCGGCAGCCCGCAGCAATCCGTCTCGTCCAGCTCAGTCCGATATCCCAAGGTAGCCTCCAATGTTCGCGCTTGGTCCTGCTGTCTTTATTGCGAGTCTGCTTGGCAGTCTGCACTGCGTGGGGATGTGCGGCCCGTTTGCCTTGATGGCCGGAACGAGCAGTGCCGGCAACGCTGAAGGGAAGCATCCGCGCTGGTTCGCCGTCGCGGGCTATAACCTCGGTCGCCTCGCCACATATTTGCTGATTGGACTGGCCGCGGGAAGCCTCGGGCTGGCGCTCGACATCGGTGGCCAGGTTGCCGGCTGGCAGCAAACGGCCACTTATGCGGCTGGCAGCCTGATGGTCGCCACTGCCTTCATCTCGCTGGCCCGGCATTTCGGCTGGCTGCGCGGCAGCACTTGGGCTCCGTCCGGGCTGGTGCTTGGCTTGCAGTGGGCGCTGCGGCGAGGTCGGCAACTTCCTCCCTTTCAGCGGTCGATGGCGGTTGGTTTTGTCACCACCTGGATGCCCTGCGGCTGGCTGTATGTGTTTGCTCTGGCCGCAGCCGGGACCGCGAATCCACTCTGGGGCGCGTTCGTCATGCTGCTGTTCTGGGGAGGAACGCTGCCGGTATTGACGGTGCTGGTCTGGGGTGGAGCCTGGCTGGTCAAGCGTCCGAACTGGAACGTGCAGCCAGCGGTCGCGGCAATGGTCTTGCTGATCGGAATCGGAACGATCCTGTTTCGCGCGCCGATTCAGCTGGAGAATACGGCAGTCGCCGCGCCGACCAGCCTGGTCGAGACGCTCGAGCATGTGCAGCAGATTGACGAAGTTCCCTTGCCTTGCTGCTGCGAGAAGCAATGAACGCTCTCCGCACTCGCCTCAACCCGGCCCCTGATGATTCCCGTGCTGAAGCAACCGCTGCATTCGCCTGCAGCCACTGCGGAGCCGGGGTGCCTTCCGGGATGATCGACTCCCAGTCGCCCGCGCAGTTTTGCTGCCGCGGCTGTCGCACCGCCTACGCGCTGATCCACGAACATGGGCTGGAAGCGTACTATCTTCGCAACCAGCCGACGGGCCAGTCGGTGGGCGACTCTCCGCTGGCCCGCAGCTTTTGCGACTTTGATCAGGCGGCCTTCGAGCAGCTCTACGTCCGGCTGCGCCCCGATGGCCGTAAGGAGTCCCTCCTCGTGCTGCATGGGATTCACTGTGCGGCCTGTCTCTGGCTGCTGGAGAAGCTCCCGCAACTCGTCCCCGGCGTCAGCTCTGCAAAAGTCAATTGGAGCCGGTCGACGGTCGAAGTCGTTTGGCAGCCGGAGCAAACCGCGCTCTCGGAGATTGCCCGGATGCTCAACCGGCTGGGATATGCTCCTGCTCCGGTTCGCAGCGGGGCCCAGCAGGCGGCGGTCGTTCAGGAGAATCGTCGCCAACTGGTCAATCTCGGGGTCGCGGCAGCGCTCGCCGGCAACAACATGCTGCTCGGCGCCGCACTCTACTTCGGGCTCCTCTCGCAGCTGGGCAGCTCAATTGAGACCTTGTTTCGGGGAGCGAGTTGCCTGCTGGGTCTCGCTTCGGTGCTGGGGCCGGGCCGCACGTTTCTTCGCACCGCCTGGAGTGCCCTGCGAACCCGCACACCGCACGTCGACATCCCGGTCGCGATTGCCTTGCTGATGGGCTCGTTGAGCGGACTGTGGAACACGCTTGCCGGCCGAGGCGAGATTTACTTTGACTCACTCAGTAGCCTTGTCGCCTTGCTGCTGGTGGGGCGCTACATTCAATTTCGCCAACAACGTCAGACGGCGGAGGCGGTGGATTTGCTTTACCGGCTGACTCCCCGTTCCGCGCGGAAGCTGATCGATGGCGTGGTTGTTGAGACGCTGGTCGACCTGCTCGAGCCGGGCGACCGAATCGAGGTCTTGCCGGGCCAAGGCGTGCCGGCCGATGGGACAATCGTGACGGGGCATTCGACGCTCGACGAGTCGCTGCTGACGGGCGAGGCTCGTCCGGTTGTGCGGGTCGCTGGTGAGGCGGTCTTCGCCGGCACCCAAAACCTCAGCGGACCACTTGAAATAACGGTCACCCGTACCGGGCGGCAAACCCGGATGGGGCGCTTGATGGAACTGATGGAAGCCGCCTCCCGGGACAAGCCGCCTGTGATTGAGTGGTCCAACCGGGCCGGAGTCTGGTTTGTCTATGGTGTCCTCACCGTCGCGACGTTCACATTTCTGTACTGGCTGCGGCTATCGGGAACGAGTGCCGTTGAGAACACGGTCGCCGTACTGATTGTCGCCTGCCCCTGCGTCATCGCGCTGGCGGCGCCGCTGACCTTGTCCCTGGCGATCAGCCGCGCTGCAGGGCGAGGTATCTTGATCAAGAGTGGTGACGTGCTGCAGCGGATGGCTCAAGCAGGAACGATCTGGCTCGACAAGACCGGCACGCTCACTCAAGGTCAGACCCGGCTCGTCCAGTGGTGGGGAGACCGAGACCTGGCGGCTCAGGTTGCCGCGCTGGAAAGCCGCTCGAGTCATCCACTGGCAGCGGCCCTGCAGCAGGAGTCGCTGGAGCAGGTGTTGAATGTACGGCTAGGCTCCTTGCCTCCAGTTGAGCAAGCCGCACAGGACCCGCGCGGCGGAATTCGCGGAGTGGTCGCCGGAAGCGAGCTGGTGATCGGCAGCCGGAAGTACTTCGCTGACTTGGGACTGGAGATTCCGCCGGCTCTCAAGGCCCAGGCAACCGCCTCGGCCCGGACCGGACTGACCGTGATTTATGTCGCTCGCCAGCGCGTCGTCTGCGGGCTGGCGACGATTGGCGACAAGCTGCGGTCCGATGCTGCCGCGACGGTGAGCGAACTGCAGCGCCGCGGCTGGCAGGTTGGCATTCTTTCCGGGGACCAGCCCGATACGGTTGCGGTGGTAGCTGGCCAACTTGGCGTTCCCCCGGAATCGGCTTGGGGTGGCTTGAGCCCCGAAGATAAAACTGCACGGGTCCGCAGCAGCAATTCGAAGGAAGTGGTCGTGATGGTGGGTGACGGGCTGAACGACAGCGCGGCGTTGGCAGCGGCCTCGGTCGGCGTAGCCGTGAAGGGGGGAGCTGAAGCGAGTCTGGCGGCGGCGCCGGTGTATTTGAGCCGGGGTGGTTTGACCGATTTGTTGCAGCTGGCTTCGGCCAGTCGCCAGACGATGACCACCATTCACGTCAGCTTGGTGATCTCGATTCTGTACAACACATTCTCGGTTGGGTTGGCAACGATGGGTCTGATTCATCCGCTGATCGCCGCGCTGATGATGCCCCTCAGTTCCTTGACCACCATCATCCTGGCCTACTGCAATCCGGCCTTCTCTGCGCGCGAACCCTGGCCGCACGCTGGTCATCTTGCGAAAAAGAGGCTGTAAATCAAAAAGAGAAATGCAAACAGGATGGCGCATCCACCGCTAATGATTCGGATCCATCCAACCAATACGGCCTTCGACCCGGTATAAGAATTGCCTTGGCCTAATGCCTTGTTGACCAAGCGTCGTTTTCCACTTTCCTCAGCGTTCTGGGTTTGGATGTTGTGTAGCCCCGAAAGCATCAGGATGACGCCAACAACAGCGAACATCGCGCACAGGCCCAGCCGTGAGACAAACGAAGCTGCGGCAGCCACCAACAGAACCAGGTTTGACATTTTATCCTCCGAACGATGTGACTTCAGAGCCTATCAGGCCGCCGTTCATCAAACCCGAAAAAGGCAATTGGCTGAGGGGCAACTCCGGCAGTGTATGCGCTCGGGGATTTGCGTCGGTTTCCCTCATTCCGTCAAGCCTTCTGCCGTGGTATTCGCTCAGCGCGTCGAACGGCTCTGCAGTGCGGGCGCGACGCGGTTTTTGGATAAGAGGTTCCGCAGTGGGTTGAGGGAAGCTGCAAGCCCAGGTGGAGTCAATGTTCCCGGGGCGAACGCCGGAAGGTCAGGGCACCGAGAGCGGCGCTCGGAGTTGCCGTTTGAATTTTTCCCGGGGAATTGGAATCTCTGCCCGCGGGCGGTTCTCGAAGGCCGCGAATGGACCATCAAACATACCACTCGACGATCCGCTGGCTGAACGAATCGAGTTGTTCACGATCGGGAATGAGATAGCGAATCCCATGACTGTCGACCACAAGGACGCTCCGCGCTCCGAGTCGGCGAATGTCGTCCTCGTTCTTCAGCACGAATTCAGTCTCGCCCCGATCGGTTCGGACTCTCCAGCTGCAGGGCTCGGAGTTGCCTGAGACCCAGGTGATTTGCCGGATGATCGGTACGAACTCCCGGCGCGAAAGCTCCTCGTTCAACAGTTCCCGAGCGGCGGGGAGGAGGTTTTCCAGCGAATCGAGCAGGGCGACTTCGCGGCCCTCGGGATTGAGCAGGGCGATCCACTTCTGCGGTTCGGAGAGCGGAAAGAGGCGCAGCGGGAACACTTCCAGCTGCTCCAGATTGCCGGGCAGCTGGACCAGCAATGTCCCGTCGGAGCGGCGCTCCAGGCGAATCGTTGCAGTCAGGTGGGAAACGGGTCCATTCATCGCATTACATCAGGTGTCTGGGCTCGTTTCCAAAAAAGAGTCCTGACACCTTTTTCCTCCTAGTTGACCAGTTGGGCTTGATGGAGCCGGGTGTAGACGCCTCCCCGGGCGAGGAGGTCCTCGTGTTTGCCGACTTCGGCCACCTCGCCGTTTTCCATCACGATGATCCGGCTGGCGTTGCGGAGCGTGCTGAGGCGATGCGCAATGGCGATTGTGGTCCGACCCTGGACGAGATTGTCGAGGGCCGCCTGAATCACTCGCTCCGTCTCGTTGTCGACCGCGGACGTCGCTTCGTCGAGGATCAAAATCCGGGGGTTGGTCAGAATCGCGCGGGCAATCGAGATCCGCTGGCGCTCGCCGCCAGAGAGTGATTGGCCGCGCTCTCCCACCAGCGAGTCATAGCCATCGGGGAGGCGAAGAATAAAGTCGTGCGCATGGGCGGCGCGGGCTGCGGCGATAATCTCGTCGCGAGTGGCTGTCGGTCGCCCATAGGCGATGTTCTCGGCAATCGTCCCGTAAAACAGAAACGGTTCCTGCAACACGATTCCAATGTTGCTGCGGTACTTCTCAATCGGAAATGAACGGATGTCCTGACCATCGGCGAGAATCGCTCCCTCGGTCACGTCGTAAAATCGGCAGACGAGATTCACCAGGGTACTTTTGCCTGAACCGCTGGGACCGACCAGGCCGACCAGTTCTCCCGGTTCAACAGTAAAGTCAACGCCGCGAATGACTTCCCGGTTGCCATACTTGAAGCGCACTCCGCTCAGTTCCAGCCTCCCTGCCAGCCGGCCCGGGTCGATCGGCCGCGTCGGTTCCATGACGCTCGGCTGGCGATCGAGGATTTCAAAAATCCGATACGTCGCCGCCGCCGCCCGCTGGGTGTTGGCCAGCATCCGGCTGAGCGAATCAAGGCGGACGTAAAAACGGCTGATGTAGGCGATGAACGTGGTCAGCACGCCAACCGTGATTTGACCCTGAAAAACCCGCCAGGCACCAAAGGTCCAGATCACCAAAATGCCGATCTCGGTCAGCAGGCTGACGGTCGGACTGAAGAACGCCCAGAGCCGGTTGACCCGCAGGTTGGACTCGAGCACGTGGTCATTGGCCTCGCGAAAGCGTTCGATTTCGCGCCGCTCCTGCGCAAATGCCTTGACCACGCGAATTCCGGGAATGGCGTCGGTCATGACGCTGACCATTTCCCCCCAAGCATGGCTGGAGCGGGCGAAGCCATGCCGAAGCTTGACCCGGACCCGCTGAATCAACCA
>JAJTFE010000179.1:0-2725 GCA_021298375.1 Blastopirellula sp.
CAGCGCTGCCGGGGCGAGAAAGGCCGCTGCGACCCTCCGCCGGCGACGACGCTTGTGCAGCGAGCGGAACTCTTGGTTCAGCCTCAATCGCATCGCCGCGCGGGCTGTGTCCAGCGAATCGCGTTGGTCGTGTTCGTTACTCATCTCTCTCTCCCTCCGCCTGCTGGCGGATCTTGTTCAAAGCGCGTTGAATTCGGCCGTCGACCGCACCGGGCTGCAGTCCAACTTTGGAAGCGATCGCCTGCAAGGTCCAGCCCCAGCGGTAGCGCCAATCGATGATTTGTCGCAGCTGCGGGTCGAGTGACTGCAGCTGTTCTTCCAGCCACCGCAGTTGCTCCTCGTCGGCGAGCGAACGCTGGTCTCTGGGGTCCTGCGTTTCCGATTCCAGCCGCGCGACGGCTCGCTGGCGACGGGTCTCTTTTCTCAGCCAATCGTAGGCGACGCTGCGCGTGACGACTCGGACGAACGCGTTCAGCTCGTTCTGTCCACCGAGCGGCTTGAGGCACCGCATCAGCTTGAGCATCGACTCCTGGACGATGTCGAGGCAGGTCTGGGCGTCGCGACCAGTTGCTTGTCGAGCCGTATCGAAAGTGAACTGGAAGTAGGCTTCGAAGAATTGCTCAAAGGCCGCTGAGTCGCCGGTGGCAATCCGGCGGCTGATTTTGGCCCAATGGCTATCAACGCTGGCCGCATCCGCGATTTCTGCGCGAGGTGGTGTTTGATCAGCGTGGGACAAGCTGAACTCCAGCATAACTGTTAAAACACCGCAGGAAGGCAAAAGAGAGATGGGCAGTGATGCCAATTGAGCAAGCAAAAGGCAAGGCTACTTCATAAGCCCAGCCGCATCGCCTACCGAAAAAAGGCCGCCGAGACATCCGGATCATTCTCTGGACCAGTTTCTTTTCGCGAATGCTTCGGCGACCGGTCGGATTTTTTCAGAATCGATTGATTTTCGAGTTACTGGATTTCATCTTTGGTCGGCGGAGTTGGCTGGGCACTCGGGCTCGGCGCAGCCCCTCCTGGGGTAATTCCAGCGCCACCGGGTACACCCATGCCGCCGCCCATGCCGCCCATGCCACCCATGCCGCCACCCATGCCGCCGAAGACCGGCATGTTGTTGATTGCAATCGCATTCAGAATCTCTAAGACGATGTCAAGTTGGGCTGGTGTTCCCTTGACGAAGAGCAAGCCAGTTTCAGCTTCCAATGCGATTTGGACCTTGGGCGAGCCCGCATCGGAAAATTGAATTCCCTTTTCTAACGTCTGCAGCAGGATTTCTGGTTTAATCGTGTCCAGGATCCGCTTGACGGGGTGAGTCCGGACGCTGATGTCAGGCGTGAATCTGTGGTCCCTTGAGATGCTAATCAGGTCAGCCGTTTCGTTTTGCACGGCGGACTCGATCTCGACTGCAATCGCATTATTGCCAACCAGGCGGGTAAGCATTTGAAAGGCCGAACTCACCTTGATTCGGCGGAGGTCGAAACTTGGCAGTCTGGTGTTGCGCAGCTCTTCCGCAATCAGCACATTAAACCGGTCCTCCCCCTGAGCCTCCTGGATCATCTCCACGAACTCTTCGATTGTGAGTTCCCCTTCTGAGCGAAGGTCGATCAGTCGGGTGAGTTGAGCGGCGATTTTGTCGCTCTGATTTACCATTTCCTCCTGATTTCGATTCAATTCGACACTCCAGTCGACACTGGGGCCGAGGCCTCCACCGGAAGGGTCTTTAGATTGGGCCGATTGCGGCGGCGCCGAGAGTTGAGCCGGCAATGAGGTGGTGACTGCTATGTTCAGCAGCAGGGGAGTCAGCGCGAAAATGGCGAGTGGCTTGAGGATGGTCATGGCGAATTCCTGGAACTAAAGGACTGGTAACTTGATTGGAGAATGGACAGGGAACGGTTCGGACCGGCAGCAGTTGGCTGGCCTTCCCCACTAAAACGTCGGCGAGTGGAAGATTTCGCGCCAGCGGCGTCGGAATCAGAAAAAAAATTGGGCTTGGGGGTTTGGGGAGTTTTGCCGTAAAACCTCGGACGACCCAGCCTTCGTCCGACCTGGTTCAGCTTGAGTATCCCGTACTGAGGGCGAAAATCACAGGTTCTCAGCGGTTTTTGCCCCGCGGGCGCCCTCCGTTCCCACATGAGTGCTTTCTTGGACCAGCTTGCTGAATACGGAAACATGATGCTGACCTGGATCGGATTCGGCACGCTGGTTGGCTTGGCGGCCAAGGCGGTCATGCCGGGGCGGGACCCGGGCGGGACGGTGGCCAATCTGATGATGGGAATCGCTGGGACGCTGATTGGCTGTGCGATTCTCCGCTATTTCTACCCGACTCAGAACATCCAGCCGATTTCGCTGGAGGGGTTTTCGGTCGGAGCCGGCGGGGCGTTTGTGCTCCTGCTGTTTTACAAGGTGCTTGGCGGGTATTGGTTCACAGAAGGCGAGCGAATCAGCCAGCGGCACTTCTTCGCCCGGTCAACGAGACGGCGCTCGTTCCGCAAGCCGCTTCTGGACGAGTAGGGATTTGGGTCCCCCGTCAGCCGGTTCTTCGCGCCAGCCCCCGGTTCGGCACTCTAATTTCCAGCTAACCCCCCGGCTACGCGTCCCGCTCTTCCCCCGTCAGCCGGTTCTTCGCGCCAGCCCCCGGTTCGGCACCCTAATTCCCAGCTAACTCCCCGGCTACGCGTCCCGCTCTTCCCCCGCCAGCCGGTTCTTCGCGCCAGCCCCCGGT
>JAJTFE010000179.1:2761-8827 GCA_021298375.1 Blastopirellula sp.
GCACTCTAATTTCCAGCTAACCCCCCGGCTACGCGTCCCGCTCTTCCCCCGCCAGCCGGGTCTTCGCGCCAGCCCCCGGTTCGGCGCTGCGAGTGCGGACCGAAAGGACGGGGCTGTAGCCGGCTAGTCATTGCTCCCCTGAACCGAAGGTCGGGTGGTGGCCAATTGGTTGGTGTTGGATGGCAGCTCAATGATCAGTGGTAGTGAGCTGCGCGACGTCCTTCGCAGAGCCTCAGGGACGTGCCGTCCGGCATTGGTTTTTATCCCGAAGGGATGTCAGGCGAGGCGGTCTCGAGCGGGGTTGATACCACGATTCCAACCCCGGACGCTCGATGTTGTCCGTCGGACATTTTGCGTTCGGATTTGCGAAGATCGAATCTCGCTCGTCTGGCATCCCTCCGGGATGCAGAATCGCTGCGCGTGCGGAACCGGAGGCATCGTCGCGTTGCTCCTCAACCCCCGGCTAATGTCTGTCATCCCTTCGGGTTGAAGAGTCGACGTGGTTTTGGATTTAATTTGCCGGCTTGTCATCGCTCCCATAAGCTAGACCGACTCGCTTTCGTTCAACCTCTGTCTTCTCAGCTCGGATTCGCTCGCATGGATTGGCTGTTGCCAATTTTGACTCCCCTTGCCTTTTTTCTCGCAGCGCTGCTTTACGCGTCAGTCGGACACGCCGGTGCGTCGGCTTATCTGGCGGTCATGGCGCTGCTGGGCATTGCGCCGGAAGCGATGAAGCCGGCCGCTCTGCTGCTGAATCTGCTCGTTTCTCTGGTCGCCGCAGTTCAGTATCATCGCAGCGGGCACTTTCGCTGGGAGCTGGTCTGGCCATTTTTGTTCACTGCTGTGCCATCGGCCTATCTGGGCGGATCGCTCAAACTCCCCAGCGATGTCTACAAACTGCTCACCGGGGTCGTTCTGCTCTACGCCGCCGGGCGTTTTTTCTGGCAAAGTCTTCAGCCCAAAGCACTTGATGAGCAAACGAACCGCCCGAGGCTCGGGGTGGCGTTGTTCGCCGGGGCTTTGATGGGGCTGCTGGCTGGCTTGACCGGAACCGGCGGGGGGATCTTTCTCACGCCCTTGCTGGTTTTGATGCGGTGGGGGACGGCTCGCGAGGCGGCCGCGGTCTCGCCGCTGTTTATCCTCTGCAACTCAGCTTCCGGCCTGCTGGGGTTGGGAGTGGAGCAGCTCGCACTCCCGACAGGTTTTTACGGTTGGTGTGCGGCTGTGCTGGCCGGCGGCAGTCTCGGGGCGTATCTTGGCAGTCGCAAATTCGGCGGGAGGGGCCTGAGGGTGGCGCTCGCTTTGGTGCTGTTGGTCGCCGGCGCAAAAATGATCTTTCGGGTTTGATTTGGCCCCGCCCCCACAATGTTGTTTCCTCTTTGGTTGGGTAGTGGCTGCGGGCAAGCAGGTTGCGGTGAAAAAATGTTTCGAATCAAGATTTGCGGGCTCTCAAGTCCAGAGGATGCGCAGCGAGTGGCTGAGGCAGGCGCCGATGCGATTGGCCTGAACTTCTACCCGAGAAGCCTGCGGCATGTGACCGTTGAGCAGGCTCGCAAGATTGCCGCCGCGGCGACGGGACTGCTCAAGGTCGGCCTGTTTGTCAACGAGCGGCCGGAGTTGGTACGGGAAGTCGCAGCGGCAGTTGGGCTGGACTGCCTTCAACTTCATGGTGATGAGCCGGTCGAGGATTTGGCTGAGCTCGAGCCTTGGCCCGTGCTCCGGGCGCTGCGGGTGGGAGAGGGCAATCGAGCGGAAGTGCTGGCGATAGCCCGCGATTGGCTGGCGCGGGGAGCCAAGGCAATTCTGCTTGACGCCGTGCAACGGCCCGGCGAGTTCGGTGGTGGTGGAGTGACGGGAGACTGGGCCGCCGCTCAGGACCTGGTTTCGCAACTGCCGGGCCCGGTCATTCTGGCGGGGGGCCTGGGACCGGACAATGTTGCCGCAGCGATCGCCGCAGTCCAGCCCTTCGGGGTTGACTGTGCCTCCGGCGTGGAACGATTTCCGGGGAAGAAGGATGCCGAGATGGTTCGCCGTTTTGTCCAAGCGACCCAGCGAGCCTGGTCCGGGACACGCCTTTGAGCCCCAGCGGTTCGAGAGAGTTACCCCCAGTCGGATTGGTTGACTGCGTGAACTGAGCCCCGGGAATCGTCCTCATCTGCAGCGGTTTCGCCCGGTTCAACGCGGCATTTTGGCCGGGTTGCGGTAACCGGGTTAGCTTTGCCGACCGGCTGCGGTGTGGACGCACGCACCACTATTTGACGGCCCACGGACGGCAATCTTGTCCCCTGTCGCCAGCTCAAGTGGGGTCCGACTAAACCGCAGCAGTGGAAAGGTGGGAGACCGGATGCGTTAAGGGTTGAAGCCCCCGCTGGGGGGCGAGTAACATGGAAGAGTCTCGGAAATTGCAATCAGGATGCGCTGTTCCGTTGTCTTGAATTCAAAAAATTGAGGAGTTTCGCAGTGGCGAGTGTGATGACCAACCGTTTGCCTTACAAAGTAAAAGACATGTCCTTGGCCGATTGGGGCCGCAAGGAAATCATGCTGGCCGAAAACGAAATGCCCGGCCTGATGGCTCTCCGGAAAAAGTTCGGAGCGAGCAAGCCGCTCAAGGGGGCCCGCATTGCCGGTTGCCTCCACATGACGATTCAAACCGCCGTGCTGATTGAAACCCTCAAGGAACTCGGCGCCGAGGTCACCTGGAGCAGCTGCAACATCTTCTCAACCCAGGACCACGCCGCGGCAGCCATCGCCGCAGCGGGGATTCCCGTGTATGCCTGGAAGGGCATGAACAACGAGGAATTCGACTGGTGCATTGAGCAGACGCTGTTCTTCCCCAGCGGCGAGCCTCTGAACATGATCCTCGACGACGGCGGCGACCTGACCTCGATGGTGCACAACAAGTTCCCGGAACTGCTGGGAAATATCAAGGGTTTGTCGGAAGAGACCACTACGGGGGTGCACCGCCTCTGGCAAATGCACCAGCGGGGCGAGCTGAAGCTGCCCGCCATCAATGTCAATGACTCGGTCACCAAGAGCAAGTTTGACAACCTGTACGGCTGCCGCGAGTCGCTGGCCGACGGTATCAAACGGGCTACGGACGTGATGATCGCCGGCAAGGTGGTTGTCGTTTGCGGTTACGGTGACGTCGGCAAGGGATCGGCCCACTCGATGCAGCGCTACGGCGGCCGGGTAATCGTGACCGAAATCGACCCGATCAATGCTCTCCAGGCGACGATGGAAGGCTTCCAAGTCACCACCATGGAAGAAGCTTGCTCGCTCGGCAACATTTTCGTGACCGCAACCGGTAACGTTGACGTGATCATCGGCGAGCACATGGCCAAGATGCCGAACGATGCGATCGTCTGCAACATCGGCCACTTCGACAACGAAATCGACGTTGCTTGGCTGGAAAATCAGGTCCAGTCCGGTAAATGGACCAAGCAGGAGATTAAGCCCCAAGTCGACCGCTACACCAATAAGGCCAACGGCAAGTCGATCATTCTTCTCGCCGAAGGCCGCTTGGTGAACCTTGGCTGTGCCACCGGTCACCCCTCCTTCGTCATGAGCAATTCGTTCACCAACCAAGTGATGGCCCAGATCAGCCTCTGGACCGAGACTGAGAAGTACGACATCGGAGTTCACGTGTTGCCCAAGCACCTCGATGAAGAGGTTGCCCGGTTGCACCTCGATCAACTCGGCGTGAAACTGACCAAACTGACTCCCAAGCAAGCGGAATACCTTGGAATCTCGGCTCAAGGCCCGTTCAAGCCGGAGCACTACCGCTACTAAATCGCTGCTCAAGAGCACGAAAGCGCGAAAGCGGCCCGAGAAATCGGGCCGTTTTTTTTTGCGCCGCCGGGAAGACAACTTTCAGACAATCGATCGCTTCCCTGCGGAAGAACGAAAGCCAGTGCGATTGTGCGGCCGCTTGCGCGCACACAAAGGAGGACTTCCAACCGTTCATATCGCGGGGCCGGATCGTTCGATCGCTTTGCTCAGCAGTTCTCCGCGGGCCCGGGCAGAGCGGTTTGCTAGCATTCCCACTCGACAGGGATTGTGAGTCGGCGTTAGTATCGCAGCGTCGAAGGCCAAGCCGGCCTCTCCTTGAATGTGCCGCTCTTGGGAGGGGGGGGCAGGTTGGTCGAAGCTTCTGGACATCGTGCCTTCCGCTTTCCCTGTCGAAAGAACCGGTTGAATGGCAAATATTCAAGCCTTTCGTGGCGTTCGCTACGATCTCTCACGCGTCGGAAGATTGGCCAGTGTAGTGGCTCCGCCCTACGACGTGATCGATACCGAGTTGCGTCAGGAGTTGATGCAGCGACATCCCCAGAATGTGGTCCGCCTGGAGTTGCCGCAAGCGGAGGGGGATGAGTCCGAGGGGAATCAGTACCGGCGGGCAGGAGTCTTGTGGCGGAATTGGCGTCGCGAGGGGATTTTGCAGATGGACTCCCGGCCGGCACTTTACGTCTGTCATCAGCAGTTTGAAATCGATGGGCGACAGGTCGAGCGCCGAGGCTTTTATTGCCGTCTCGGGTTAGAGCCATTCGGTGAGGGAAAGGTCTTTCCTCACGAAGAGACTCACAGCTTCGCGAAGCGCGACCGCCTGCATTTGATGCGCGAGACGAGGGCTAACTTCAGCCCGATATTTGGGCTTTACGAGGACCCCGCGAGGGAGATCCAGTCGGTGCTGGAAAATGCAATCGAGGACTCGACACCGATTGAAGCGGTCGATTCATCCGGGGTGCGCCATCTGCTTTGGATGGTGACCGACATCGGGACGATAGCTCATGCGGCTGACCTGCTGGGGGATCGCGGGATTTTCATTGCCGATGGACACCATCGTTACGAGACCGCGTGCCAATATCGGGACGAGTTGGCCGCAGCAGCGGGGGGGCCGCTCCCCTCGGATCATCCGGCCAACTACGTACTGGCTGGATGTTTTGGGATGAGCGATCCGGGATTGGTTGTACTCCCAACCCATCGCTTGTTTCGAGGCGTTCCCCCCCTGACCAGTCAGGCACTCCAGGAACGACTCGGGGCGGCCTTTGAATGCACGATCGCCGGGCTTGGTCCCGAAGCGGCTGGTGAAGTCTGGGCAGAAATTGAATTGGAGGGAGAGCAAAGCTCGCTCGGACTGTATACCAGGGCGGACCAGACTTGGACCGTTATCCGGCTCTCTCCCGCCGGATGGGAGCAGATGCAACGGAGCTCGACTCGCAGCTCACGCTGGAATGGCTTGGGAGTTTCCTTGCTGCACGGCTTGGTCATGGAAGAGCTGCTCGGTCTGAAAAAGCTGCCGGCTCCTGCCTATGTCCGCACGATAGCGGAGCTGGTGGCGGGATTGCAGCGAGGAGACGGCTCCGGGCGGGATGCGACGGGTCAAACCGGAAGCGGGGCTGCATTTGAATTGGCGGCCCTCGTATTGCCCGCCGCCTTGGAGGATGTGCGGGAGATCAGTCTGTTGGGGGAGCGGATGCCCGCCAAGAGCACTTTCTTTTATCCCAAACTGCCGACCGGCTTGGTCATCAACGCCATCGAATAGGCAGTTCCACGTAGAACGAACTATCTTTCCTGTTCCGCGCGGACTTCCCAATCGCTCTGTTTTCACGTGGAACGTCACTTCCTCGGAGCAGCGGCTGGGAAGCGGAGTACGCGAGAATTTGCTGCTTGGGTTTAAGCTATCTCGAGCTTGGGATGGAAATTGCAGCGGTTCCACGTGGCACCTGTCGCGAGGAATGAATTCGTTTCCCGTCGCCAATTGGCATTTCGTGAACTGGGGTGACCTGCTATTTAGCTCTCCTCGAAATTCACTTCTGGGTAGCGGTTCGCTGGACGCTAGCAATGCCGACGACAATTTGCATCGCGAACCAAAAGGGCGGCGTGGGCAAGACCACGACGGCGATCAATTTGTCGGCCGCTCTGGCAGCGGCTGGGAAGATGACCCTCCTGGTTGACCTGGACCCGCAGTGCAATGCCACCAGCGGGCTGGGGCGGCGAAGAGTCGAGCAGCACGCGTTGTTGACCGATCGGCCGCTGCGGCTTGGAGTTCAGGAGACAGAGGTCGAG
>JAJTFE010000180.1 GCA_021298375.1 Blastopirellula sp.
CCAACCTCCGCGAATTGGCACAACTCCAGCAGCGTCAGGCCAGCCTGCGAAGTTTCTTTTCGCCGATTGTGCTGGAAGCGATTTCCGGCAAGGACATCGACCGCGTTTTAGAGCCTCGGGAATCGCGCGTCACGATTTTGTTTTGCGACCTCCGCGGCTTCTCTGCAACCAGTGAGGAGATGTCTTCCGACCTGCTGCATCTGCTCGATCAGGTCAGTCGCTTGCTCGGAATCGTGACCTCCCAGATTCTCGACCGCCGCGGAGTCGTCGGCGATTTCCACGGCGACGCCGTGATGGGATTTTGGGGCTGGCCGCTGGAACAGCCCGACGCTGCCTTGCGGGCAGCGGAAACTGCTTTGGCGGTGGCGGAACTGACCGCCAATTGGAACGAGAACCTGGGGCGACCCCGCGATCAATTTTTGATCGGCATGGGCCTCGCCTCGGGTGTCGCCGTCGCGGGGAAAATTGGAACCAGCGATCAGGTCAAAGTCACCGCCTTTGGTCCCGTGGTCAATCTGGCGTCCCGGTTTGAAGGGCTGACCCGAGCCTTTCGCGTCCCGGTCTTGCTCGACGAAGCAACCGCTCTTGCCATTCAACCCTCCCTCCCCACCCTCAAGGCATCGCTCCGAAGAATTGCCCGCGTGCTGCCGGCGGGTTTGGCCCGGCCAGTCCCCCTGTTTCAACTCGCCAGCCAAGACTCACAACCCGAACTCCTGACACCGACTCATCTGGAACAGTATGAAGAAGCGTTAAAGCTGTTTGAAGCGGGAGACTGGATCCGCGCCGAGGCAGCCTGGAAGGCGCTTCCCGCCAATGACCGGGTCGTCGAAGTTCCGCTCAAGTACATCCAGCAGCATGGCGGAAGCCCTCCCGTCCATTGGAATCAGGCGATTGAGTTTCTGACCAAATAACGACCGCAGACAAGAAGATCGCCGACACGGTGACAATTGCCGACACGGTGACAGCGACACGAGATCGGTCGCTGCAGGCCGCGGTCGGCTGAGCAACCCAAAACGATGCCGCCGCCAGTGACTTCAGCTTGTCCCAGTCGCCTGTCACTTTAGCTGCAGCGGCGACTGCGTTAAAATTCGGTCGGTTCTTCGTTGCTCCCTTTCCTTTCCCTGCCATTTGCTCCGCTTGCCCAAAAGGTGACCTCGCCCACCCCTCAGGCTCAACGCCCACACGAACGACTCGCCACCAAGGAGGCAGACCAGTTCCGCTTCAAGTCCTCGGCCAATCGGCCAATGAAGGACATGACCATGCTCGAACGAAGCCTGCTGCTCGCGGAGGTTGCCCTGATCTCTTATCTTTCCGTCAAGGAGTGCAACGTAGCGGCGGGCAAACTCGGATATGTCAAAGGCAAGTTTTTCAACAGCAATGGCGCGCAAGCCTACTGGTTTCAATCCGCCCACGACAGCATAGTGGTATGCCGCGGCACCGAGCCCCATGAGTGGAACGATATCAAGGCCGACGCGAACGCATTGACCGCAGTCGCGGAGACGGTCGGACGAGTCCATCGCGGATTCAAAACTGAATGCGATCGCCTCTGGCCGCATCTAGAAAAGGAACTGGAAGCCAATCAACTGCCGCTCTGGTTTTGCGGACACTCACTCGGCGGTGCAATGGCCCAAATCTGTGCGGCCCGCTGCCTGATCTCTCCGATCAACTCGGAACCTGAGGAGGTCTACACTTTCGGCAGTCCGCGCATCGGCAATCGCCAATATGTCGAGTACCCGCGACTGAAACACTACCGCTGGGTGAACAACAATGACGTTGTTCCGCGAGTACCACCCATGCTCTTGGGCTACACGCACTCCGGAATTGAACTTTATTTGGACCGGCATGGCAAAATCCGGCCGATCACGGGCTGGCGAAGAGTGGTCGACCGGGCGCGGGGTTTCCTTCAAGGCTTGCGCCAATTTCGGATTGATCAACTGACTGACCACTCGGTTCTCGCCTATATTGACTGTATCTTCGAGGCTTGCCTGGTGGAGGAAGCCGCTCATAAAAAGCACCCGGGTCACGCTCAACCGTGAACAGCAGCCCGGAAACAGACTTGTGACGTCAAAGGTGCAGCACTGATGCCTGATCAAGCGACTTGCCGCTGCCCTCACCCGGCAAGCATCGTGACCCCAGCCTCGCACCGGCCTCGTTCCTGCCCCCTCTGCGGCCTGCCTCAAAGATCGTCCCAATCGCCCCAGCCGGGTGAAGCGATGGATCGCTCGATTGTCCTCGACTTGGGGAATTCGCGAGCCTCGCAATCCGAGGACGACGCTTCCGCACCGATTTCGATTCGCGTCTCGACCTCGCCTGACGCAACCGCCAAAACGAAAGGCAGCCGCGCTCGGGAACGGCCTTCGCTCCCAACCAATCGGGCTGCTCAGAGTCGCGACTTGCAAGCCAAAGTTTCGCGCTTTCTCGCAACCGCCATTGGCTTGTGGGGTTTGTTCAGTTGGACGCCGGGGGCGCTGGCCTGGCAAAACTGGGTGACAGATTTCTCTGCCACCATCCTGCCGCTGTGGGTGCCAGCCAGTCTGGTGCTGGCGGGCCTCCCCCTGCTGCTTGGCTTGCTGCTTTTCCAGATCCCCGAGTGGGCGTCACTGCAAGCCACTGCCGCTGGGTTGTTGGTGATCGCCTCGGTTTACGGCTTCGCCGCCAGCCTGTTTGCCTTTGCCCAGCCGGATTCGGGATGGCTGACCGCACTGGGCTTTCCGCTTTCGGAAACCAAGCGGGCCACGGTCTGGTGCCTGGCGATGGCAACTTTAGCCGGACTTTTATCGTTTGGCTGTTTTCGTGAGGGTCAACGCTGGCGGCGAATTGGAGAATTATTGTCCCAGTTATTCCCGGGCAGTGAGCGCGAGCCGACTTCGTCCGGTTAATTCTACCCCAGCGGGCCGCGCCTCGCTCTTGCCGACTCGCGGCCGATCTCGTCCTTTTTCCAGCGACTTCGCATGCCGACTCCCGACCTTATCCTGATCCCCACCTCCTTCGAGCGCGACCACCTGCTCGCTGACCCGGGACTGTCCGCGGCGCTTTCCGCCGCTCAGACCGAGGTAGCCGTTTGCGGTTTCGGACCGATCGCCGCCGCGGCCAGCACGGCGCGTCTTCTCAGTACACGGCGGACCAAGTGGGTCATTTTGGCTGGAATCGCAGGCAGCTACGGGTCAGAACTGCCGCTCGGGTCGGCTTGGCAGGTCGAAAGGGTTGGCAGTTGGGGAATCGGGGTCGGCAGCGGCAGTGACTTCAGGCTCGGCTGGGAATTGGGCTGGAACCAAGTCTCGTCTCCGACAACCGCACCGAAGATGCCGATGACAAATCCCGGGGCTGGGATTTCCGGGGTTGGGATTTCCGGGGTTGGCAGCCTGGAATCGGGAGAAGTCATTCCCCTCTACACGGCTCCGCTGGTTCGTGGTGGCCCCAACGCGGGCCTGTCCCTGACCTGCACCGCGGCGTCCAACTCAGCGGCGGACTGCGAACTTCGCCGCCGCAACTTTCCTCAGGCCGTGTTTGAGGAAATGGAAGGCTTCGGCGTCGCTTTGGCTTGCCTCGAACATCAGAAAGCAACTGGCCAGGCCATCGCGTCTGGAATGGTACGCGGAGTTTCCAATGTCGCCGGCGATCGCAACAAGGCTCACTGGCAAATCGCTCCCGCTCTCGCGGCTGTCGCCGAACTGCTGCTCCAAATCCTGACCCAAGACTCCGCTCCCGTACTGAGTTCCTGACATGACCGCCAAGATTCGGCTCGGCATCTCCACCTGCCCCAACGACACGTTTGCGTTCCATGCACTGCTGGAACGCAAAGTCGATTGGCAAGGGCTCGAATTTGAAGTCGAGTTACTCGATATCCAGCAACTCAATTCTCGGCTGAGTTCGGGCAGTTTCGATGTCGCCAAAGCGAGTTTTTTCGCAGCCCTTCAAATGGCCGATCGGTACCTCGTTTTGCCCAGCGGCTCGGCTTTGGGCTTTGGAGTCGGGCCGCTGCTGCTGGCCAACCAGCCGGCGAGCCGTCCTGTTCCCGGATCGGCTCAATCACTGACGCTTTGTCCCGGCAAGGACACCACCGCCCATCTTCTTTATCAGCTCTTCTACCCCCGCTGTGGCCGGGTCGAACAGGTCGAATTTTCTGAAATCATGCCGCGACTCGCGACCGGCACCGCTGACTTTGGCGTCTGCATTCACGAGGGGCGATTCACTTGGGAGCAACAAGGCCTGCACTTGGTCGAAGACCTTGGGACCCGCTGGGAACGGACAACCGGCACACCATTGCCTCTGGGAGGGATCATCGCCTCCAAAGCGATTCCCGAGGACGTATTGCAGCGCGTCCAAGAGGTGATTCGCAGCAGCCTGCTTTATGGCCTCGCCCACCGCGAGGAGACGCTGAAAACGATGCAGCGCTGGGCCCAGGAACTCGACGAGCAAGTCATCTGGCAACATGTCGACCTGTACGTCAACGACTGGACGGTCGACTTGGGAGAAGTCGGGGCCAAGGCGCTGAAGGAGTTGGAGACTCGGGCCCATGCCGGTGGGTTATACGGTTTGGAAACAACCGCTCCGCTTGACATCCTCTCTCACGGCGAGCACAACCGCCGCGCCGACCGCCACTGAAGTCGCGCCAGGCGACTGGAAAAACGGGGCCAAAAAAAAGCCCGCGTTCTCCACTTTCGAGGAGCGCGGGCTGGGATTCTTCAGCAACATCCTCAGGGGATGTTCGGTCTCAACCTTGCGGCCATTGCCTAAAAGGCGGAGAGTGACGTAAACAGCTGATTAACATCATTCAGCTTCAGCACCAAACGGCTGCGCTCTGAAGCCAAACTCTCATCGAGGGCGACTTCCCAAATGCTCGACCAGTCGTTGTAGGCGTTCTTGTAGTCAAAGGTGCTGGCAAACTTGGAATCGAGCCGGTACCACCACTGATTGTCGCCCGAGATCCAGTAGTTCAGCGGATCGTTCGGGTTTTCCTGGGTCCAGTTGCTCTTCTGCAGGAATTGGGTCCAGAGGAACTGTTGGGCAAGAACGACTGCCTTGATTTCCTCGGTAGAGTCCCAATTGTGCCCGAACTCGGAATAGGTCTTGGTTTCGCGCAGTTTGCTGGCCGCGGTGTCCGCTTCATTCCAGTCCGAGTACTGAATGACCCGTTCGTAGCGGGTGATCTTGTCAAAGTTTCCGGTGTTCGGGTTGAACTGATTGGTCACGTATTCGTTCAGCAGGTTTCGGGTCGCGCCACCAAAGGGAAGCGTGTTCACCTTTTCCATGATGATTGGGTCGTAGGCCAGAGAATCCTTGAGCAACCGGGTGTTATCTGTTCGGAAATGCATCGTCCGCAGGGCCACGTCGACGGCTTCCATTTCTTCACTGGTCCACAAGTTCAGATTGTTGCGGAACAGCAACTTGGCATCGACAGCCTGGAAATCGGAGATCACATCGTTGGAGAAAACGAGGAAGCGGTCGTCATTGCCACCCCCGACGAGAAAGTCAGGAATTCCGGGGCCACCGATCAAGCCGTCTTGACCACCGTGACCGTAGAGCACGTCGTAGCCGAGCCCACCCGAGATGGTGTCGTCACCGGCACCTCCATAAACAATGTCATCGCCATCCTGGCCACGAACGTAATCATTGCCGTCTTGACCGTAGATGACGTCATTGCCCCTTCCGGCATCAATGCGGTCATTGCCTGAGTTGGCGTAGACGAAATCGTCGCCATCTCCAGCATCGATGAAATCATCCCCGGCGCCTGAGAAAATGTTGTCGACGCCCGATCCGGCCCAAATCTGATCATTGCCGGTATCGGTGACGATGTAGTCCTCGCCGTCTTCGCCATAAATCTTGTTGTTGCCAAAGCCACCGTAGATGGAGTCCTTGCCGGCCCCACCGTACATCAATCATCACCGGTTCCGCCGTCGAGAATGTCAAACCCGGCATCGCCGGTGATCACATCGTTTCCAGCATCGCCGAGAATTTGGTCGATGCCATCTCCGCCGTACAGCGTGTCATTCCCATCTCCGCCGAAGACCACGTCATTGCCGGCGTCACCAATCACGAGGTCCATTCCTGATCCGGCGAGCACGCGGTCGTTATCCAGACCGGCATAGATTTTGTCGTCGCCTTCGCTGCCCTCGATGTTGTCATTCCCCTCGGCCCCAAAGAGAGTGTCATTCTCCGTGCCACCGACCATCTTGTCGTTGCCAACGCCACCATACATTCGGTCTTCACCGGCGTCACCATAAAGGCCGTCGTTACCATCTTCGCCCCAGATTTCGTCGTTGCCCGCTCCGCCGAAAATCCGATCGTTCTGGCCTCCGCCATAAATCAAGTCGTCGCCCTCGTCACCGTAGACCACATCCGCAGCCGCACCAGCATAAATAATGTCGCCCTGGGCACCGCCGTAAATCGTGTCAGCTCCACCATGTCCCCAGAGTTGATCGATACCTTCATTGCCACGCAGTTCGTCGTCGCCGGCATCACCGTAGACGCGGTCATTACCAATCCCACCCGACCCGAAATCATTCCCGTTGCCGCCGGTCAGGGTATCTTCCCCAGCCTCGCCATACATCGAATCATCGCCTTCCCCACCGGTCAGCAAGTCATCCCCATCGCCACCGTAGAGCACGTCGTTACCCTCGTCACCGAGGATGTCATCGGCACCACCCCGACCACGGAGTTCATCAGCACCTTCCCCACCTTCCATCCGGTCAGCGACACTGCCGCCGAACATGGTGTCATTTCCCAGACCGCCTCGCATGATGGAAGGCTTGTCGGTGTTGTTATCGAGGCTGTCATTGCCACCGAGCCCAAACAGGTTGATGAGCAGCACCGTGTTGGCGGCGAACGATTGAGTCGTCGCATTAAGCGTAAACTTGATGTTGGTGCCGTCGATGACTGCGGAAATGGTATCCGCATTGTCGGTTCCTTCGACGGTGACAATTCCGCTGTTGAAGTCGATGCCTGCCAAGAGCGATCGATTTTCCAATCGTTGAAATTCCAATGGCTGAAACTCCAGTCCAACGCGGGAACGGCTGGAGGCGCGAACAGTCAGTTCCGGTTGATTGAGGAACTTCTTGGTCAGTTCGTAGAAAAACTTTTTCATTGGCGGCTACCGAGTTAACAGACGGTTCGTTCGGGTGGGGGGGTACCAAAAAAGACCCCAGCACTCGATTTCCTCGACGAGATCCCCGCTAAGGTCACTGGCGGGATTTCAGCGAAGGGGCGAGCGAAGTTTCCTTCGCTCTGTGCTGGCATCAGAGGGCAAGACTTTTCCCGCTGGAATGCGGTTTTCGCCCTTATTCTGTTTTAAACAGAGCAGGTCAAAAAGCAATTGTTTTTTGTCTCAGCGGAGACTGAACAACGCAATTCGCGGGCTTTTCTCCCGGCCATCCTGCGCATTCCCTTCCCCGACAGCTAAGCGAGGCAACATCCAGCGGGGCGTTTCCGTGCGTTCGGCGCTCGCAACCGTGGGCGCGACCGGCCCAGGTCGGGCCCGGGGCGCTCGGCCGCAAAAAGGCCAAAATTAAGCCCCCGTTGCGGACTGGTGCAAAAAGCCACCCTGCGATTCCCGCGATCGGCCGAAAACCGGCAAATTCGGCAAAGATTACCTAACCCATCCAAGCGGACCTGCCGATTCCGATAACGATAGGCTCCAGAGACTTCGGCTGGCCGGTTTCGCTTTGAAATCCGGTTCCGCCGAAACGCCTGGAACTTCTGCCTTGTGCCTTCACGAATTTCCGGGGGATTGCGGCCGTGACTTTGCTGAACGTCTTGCCCTTGCCTAACCGAACTGGCAGCTCGTTTCTTGTGATGTGTTATGCCGCATTTCTGGCGGTTCAATGCCTCGCTGCCGGGGTCCTACCGGCCTTCGGCCAGCAAGGCGAAATCGCGACGATCTGGTCCCCCTTGAATCAACCCGGCGATTCCCCCTCTGGCACATGCTACTTCCGCAAAAAGTTCACCATCGTCAAGCCTGAGCAAGGCGAGTTGCTGGTTGACTCACGAGACCAACTCACCGTATTCCTCAACAGTCGCCAAATCAATTTGTCGTCCGGCGACGTCCAACCCAACGGGGTCGCCAAAGTTGACGTTTCGCGATGGCTCCGCCCGGGCGTGAACGTCATCGCAGTCGCTCTCGCTGGGAGCGGCCAGGAGGGAACCGGCTTGGCCCTTCGTCTGCGTGTGAAAGAGACTGGCGAAGTGAAATGGCGAGTTCTGGTTACCGATGAATCCTGGTTGACTCGAACCGAGGAACTTCCGGCCTGGCAAAACAGCTCATACGAAGATGTGACGTGGTTGAAGGCGCGAGCCACGGGCCAGGCTGTTCGCGACTGGGGAACTGGCTCCGCCAATGACAATACCATCCGGGGCACCGTCAAAGGCCTCCCCGTAAGTGCAGCCGATGCCGTTCAAGCTGGCAAAGACGTCGCCAAGGACAAGTCGGCAGCGGCACCCGGTGAATCAACCAAATCCGTGCCCATCCGCCAGGCAGGCAGCCAATCCACGCGGCGCCAGCCTGCTCAGCCCACCGACTCGGGCAAGTCCGCTTCGCTCAGCCTGAGCGACGACCAGGCGCCACCTGCTCCAACCGCATCACCGGACAGCAAGCGGACAGTTCCTCCGGTCACAACTCGTCCCGACCGCCAACTTGCCGCGCCTCTGCCGCCAGCAGGAAATCCGGCGACTGCCAATCCCGGGTTGGCGAATCCGCCGCTCCCGACTGCCCAGCAGAACCGTCAGCAGAGCCCACAGCGAAGCACAGCGGGCAACCGCCCTGCTGCTCCACAACCCGACTCCGCTCCGGAATCTCAGTACCAACTGGCCGCCGGCTTCCAACTGCAGCAATTGATGCCCGCTGAGGAAACCGGCAGCGTCATTGGGATGGCATTCAACGAATTCGGTCAACTCCTTTTCTCGCGAGAGGGGGGTGGAGTCTACCTGGCGGACCTCTCAATTCCCTATGGCCAGCCTCGAACCCTGTTGCTTTGTGAGCAAGTCACCAATTGCCAAGGCCTGCTCCCCCTCAACGGCCGCATCTATGTCACCGGACAAGGCCCGGAAGGGCTGGCTCTTTATGAACTGGCCCGCAAGGGAAGTGAGCCAAAATTTGTTGTGCAAAATACAGTCTTGAAGTTTTCAGGCGAGGTCAGCGAGCATGGTCCGCACAGCCTCCAACTTGGTCCTGATGGAATGATTTATGTGGTGATTGGCAACCACAGTGGGCTCGAAACTCCCTCAAGCCCGAAGAGTCCTTACCGAAATTCTTACGACGCCGACTTGATCCCCCGCTATGAGGATCCGGGCGGGCACGCTGCGGGAGTGAAAGCACCCGGAGGCACAATCGTCCGAGTGACCCTCGATGGCAAGCGAGTAGAAACCTTCGCCGGGGGGCTGCGCAATGTTTACGACCTGGCCTTTAATGCCGAGGGAGAACTCTTTGTCCACGAAAGTGATATGGAAGCCGACGTCGGGCTCGCCTGGTATCGCCCCAACTCGCTCTTTCATGTGACGGCGGGTGCCGATTTGGGCTGGCGCAGCGGATGGGCTCAAATGCCCGAAAAATACCCCGACACCATCGCGCCGATCGCACAGACTGGCCGCGGATCGCCGACCGGCATTGTCAGCTACCAACACCTCCAGTTCCCCAGTAAATACCACAACTGCCTGTTTCTGGCTGACTGGTCGGAAGGGCGAATCCTCTCGGCTCATCTGAGTCCGTCAGGATCCAGTTACAGCGCATCAACCGAGGTGCTGCTCCAAGGCAAGCCACTGAACGTTACCGACCTCGATGTCGGTGAGGACGGCGGACTTTATTTCTCTACCGGCGGCCGAGGAACCCGAGGCGGCATTTTCAGAATTCTCTGGACCGGTCCATCACCGCTGGAGCAAGTTCAGTTCAAAGACAATCTTCAAAAGGCCGTGCAACATCCCCAGCCCAACGCGGCCTGGGCTCGGCAGAACCTGGCTTTGCTTCGCCAGAGTTTGGGCAATGCCTGGAACCAGCAACTGACTCGGCTGGCCCTCGATTCGACCCAGCCAGATCGGGAGCGCTGCCGCGCGTTGGAAATGCTCTACCTTTACAGCGGCCCGTTACCGAAGGAGCAACTAAGCGGTTTGCTGGGCGACACTTCCGCACTGGTCCGGGCCAAGGCCGCCTGGCTTTGCGGGCTCTGCCCCGACTATCCGGACAAGCTGACCGCGGCCTTGAACGATGAATCCGTTCGGGTGCGGAGGGCGGCTTGCGAATCGCTGGTTCGTCACGCCAGCCCGCTGGATGCGGAAAAAATCTGGCCTCTCTTCAGCAGCGACGATCGCACCCTGCAACTGGCTGCCCGGCGATTGCTGGAACAGTTGCCCGACCAGGAGTGGTGCAAGTTCGCACTGGCCAGCGATGACCTGCCAATTTTCGTGCACGGATCGTTGGCCACCCTCAACGCACATCCCTCGCTGGAAAACTCTTATCAAGTTCTGGCCAAGGTTTCAGAGCGGCTGCAGGGCTTCCTCCGCGACCCCGATTTCTTCAACTTGCTGCGAGTCACTCAACTGGCTCTCGTCCGAGGCCAAGTCGATCCGGGTAAAGTGCCAGGATTCACTGAGCAAATGCTGGAGGAATTCCCAACCGCCAGCGGTGAGCTCAATGCCCAACTCGCGCCGATTCTCGCTTACCTCGGTCCCGGACCGGGGGCAGAGCGATTCCGCAGCTACCTTGCCGACTCAGGCGATCCGACGGAAGTCAAAATCGTCGTCGCCATGAATCTCGCCGCAAAAAGCTCCCAACTGGACGATGAAACCCGCCTGGCCCTGATCGACTTCCTCGAAAAAACTCAGGCTGCCAGCAGCAGCGGAACCTACAAACTGTACCTGATTCGCTGCGTCCGCGAGGCCGCTGAGAGCCTCACGCGCGAGGCTCAGCCGCGCGTGATCGAAAATGGGCTGGCTTGGCCCAACGCCCTGGTCAAAGTGTTTTACAAACTGCCCGAAAAAGTTGACTCCGCCACGCTCGAGAAACTGATTCAGCTTGACGGCCAGTTGGGGTCTTCAACCGACCCGGCCGCCCGACAGGCTCGCCTGGGAATCATCGCGATCCTTGCTCAATCAGGCAATGAAACGGCGATGGAACACCTCCGCGCGCTGTGGCGAGTCGAGGATGATCGCCGAGCGGACATCGCTGTCGGTCTGGCGCAGGATCCAAATGGCAAGAACTGGAACTACCTCGTCGCCAGCCTGCCGATCCTCGATGACCGAGCCTGCCAGCAAGTCATTCTGAAATTGCAGTCGGTCTCTCTCCGCCCCATGGAGCCGAAGTACTATCGCCAAGTGCTGGAACTCGGTTACCGCTTGCAGGACGAAGGCGGCAAGCTGGCGGCAGACCTTCTGCACCATTGGTCGACCGAGACCGTCTCCACGGCCGGAGACGATTGGCGAACCACCTTGGACGCCTGGAAAATCTGGTATGAAGCGAAGTGGCCGCTCGAACCACCCGTAAACGCCGCGACGGCGGCGGCTGGAATGGGGCCTGCCTTTGACCGAATTATGGAACGATTGAACTCGAATACCCCGGGCGATCCGGAACGGGGACTACTGATTTTCCAACAGGCGAACTGCGCCAAATGTCATCGCGTCGGTCTCCAAGGGCAATCCAGCGGCCCCGACCTGACCGGACTTGGAAAACGCTTCTCCAAGCGAGAAACACTGGAGTCAATCGTCGATCCCAATCGCGTCATTTCCGATCGCTACCGATCACTGCTCATCCAGACCGTCGATGGCCAGCAGTTGTTGGGGATGAAAGTCGATGAATCGCCGATTGAACTCTCCCTGCTCTTGAGTGACGGCAAAGTCGCGAAGGTTCGCAAGGATGAGATTGAAGACTCCAAGCTCGTTGCGAAATC
>JAJTFE010000181.1 GCA_021298375.1 Blastopirellula sp.
TGAACTGCTTCAGCACCCACCTGTGGCTGTGAAGTCGATCTGCTCTTTTCCGATTCCGCAAAGCATCACTTCAGCTCCTAGGTGGGAATGGCGACTTGGTCAAATGCTGCTTGAATTACCTTGGCAGCGGATTCAAATTCGCCAAAGATGCGCACGCCCACGGTTGGCTCGGCCACTACCCGCACGTCGTCGGGCGTCACAAAGTCGCGCCCCTGCAAGCAGGCCCAGGCTTGAGCCACGTTTTGCCAGATAATCAACCCGCGCGGGCTGACTCCGAGCGTCACTTCGCGGTGGGCTCGAATCGCCCGCGCAACGTCAACCATGTATTCGCGCACTTTGCGGGTCACATTGATAGCCGCGATTTGCCGCTGGATCTGTCCCAGTTCGCCCGGTCCCAACACGGCTTGGGTCTCGACTGATTCGGCCCCCCGGCCACCAATGTTCGCGCCGAGGATGTCGACCTCGCTGTTGCGATCGGGATAGCCAATCTGCAGCTTCATCGTAAACCGATCGAGCTGCGCCTCAGGCAGCGGATAGGCTCCATGACTCTCGACCGGGTTTTGCGTCGCAATCACAAAAAAGGAATCGCTCAAGCGGCGCGAATGGGAATCAATCGTCACCTGTCGCTCCGCCATCGCTTCAAACAGGGCACTCTGAGTCCGGGGAGTCGTTCGGTTGATTTCATCAGCCAGCAGAATGTCCGCAAAGACCGGCCCCGGCACGAACTCGAATTCGCGCGTCTTCTGGTTAAAGATGTTGAAGCCCGTGATGTCGCTGGGAAGCAGGTCGGGAGTGCACTGGACCCGTCCAAATCGTCCACCGAGCGATGCGGCAATCGCTTTGGCCAAAGTCGTTTTGCCCAGTCCGGGGAGATCGTCAAAGAGCAGGTGGCCGCGCGCCAGCAGGCAGGCGACGACAAACTCGATCACCGGTTCCTTGCCGAGCAACACGGCATTTAGATTTCCCCGCAGCTGGTCGACTTTGGCCAGCAATTCCGGGAGGGACAACGATGTTGCCGCAGCGGGCACGGAAGTCAAGGAATTCATAAAGCTCTCTATTCAGGAATCAATCACCCACCGAAGTTCCATGCCGGCACGGGCCCGCTGTCGCCGGGCTCATGACGAGGGGCGTTAATTCGCCAGCCCCGGTCCAGCTTTCCGGAAAATCTCCTGACAGGCAGCCGCGATCGCCATCCGATCGGCCCCCTCAGGTTGCCAACTCTCGTCATAACGGATCGCATCCAGCGTGCGGAACAGTTGCTCGCAAGCGAGCCGCGTCTCCTGCTGCAGTCCAACCCCCAAGGCACCAAGCCATTGCCGCTGCGAACGCGTCGCCGGCCGCCGGTGTCCAGAAATCCAGAGTCGCCAATCGAGCCAGCGGCTGCACCACCAAACCTGCCAGGAGACTGGCAGCCAGCGGGCCCCCAGCCAACTGATCCGACCCGACCAGTCCAGCAGCAGGCCCCGATAGCGCCAAGCCACACAACTGGCCGTCATCAGGCCCAGAATCAGGTACCAGTTCCGCAGACTCCAGTTCAGACCGCCGCTCAGGCCAAGTACTGCCCATTGCCACAGCGTCAACTCGCGCGGTGGCAAGCGATAGCTTGGTGTGGGCTCCAGCGGCAACCAGCTCGAGCCGTCGAGGGAGAACTCAACCCACGTGTGCACGTCGTCATTCCAGAAAATGGTTTGCTGACTCTTGGCGTCGTAGTTTCGTTGGTCAGCGTACAGGCCAGTGACCAGTCGCGAGGGAATTCCCAGCTCTCGGAGCAGCATCGCCGCAGTGGTGGCGAACAGATAATCTGGCCCAGCCCCGGTGCTGAGAAATTGATCGACAGCGCTCTCGCAGTTTTCAGGCAGGACAATGTGGTCGACAAACTCAAATGCCTCTCGCAACCGGGCCTCAATCTGCAACGCCCGCTCACCATCGCTCCGGCAATCGCGGGTCCACTCCTCGGCCAAGTCGCGCCAACCAGATTGGCGAGCGGAGGGAAGTCCCAATGCCGGCTTGGCGGAGGCCGATGACGATGAGAGATTCTCCTGCAGCAGTTGCCAGGCATTGACTTGGCAACTGATCAGGCTGATTGTCGTCAGGATCGGAATCCGTTCACGACCGGGCATGAAGAGGATGTCATCTTCCGTCATCCCGAAAAAATCGAGCCGATCGATCAGGGGAATGTGCCAGCTGGTAAGGGCTGCCGGCGCGGGAACCCGAACCGACTCCAGGTTGATTACCTGCATCTCGTGGCGTCGCAAACCCGAAAACCAGGGGCGAGAAAAATCATTCCGTATTCCGACCCAGGTCGCTCCATCGCGAAACTGCAGTTGGAGGGGAGAGTCGCCTGGGGAACCCGACCCGGTTCCGGTCGTCTTGCTCGTGGGGTCCGAAAGCGGTCCCTTCCAGTTCAGTCCATCAAATTCGAGAAAGGTCTCCATCCGCAAATGCAGCGGGACCTCGCCGCGGACAAACATCAATGCGGTCGAACTCCGTTCCTCCAGCGCGACTTTTTTGGACCGCCCTTGCCGCTGGGTCTTGAACTCGCGACTCGCCGCCCGCTCAATCATCCGTTCGTGGCCGTGCTCGGGCAGCTCCTCTCCCGAGACATCAATTCGCTTCTCATTGCTGGTGGAGGGCTTTCCATAGACCTCGCTGATCATGTCGTAGAGGCTGGGCTGCTGTGAGGAAAGGTAAACATCAGTATCCACCGGACCGACTGTATCGGCACTGTCCTTCGCCCCGGTCAGGATCTCCCCGTTGCCGACGCCTCCTCGAGCAAACTCGTCCCCCCAGCGCTCGCCGCCCGTAGTCGGCATGAATCCGTTGAGCACCACCAGAGCCTGCTGCGGCGCAACCAATCCGACCACCAGCAGCACGAGACTCAAACCGCCCGCCAATGGCAGCAGAATCCGGGCTCGAGCCGGCATTTGCGAGATGGTCCGCGATGCCAGTTGAGTTTGCAGCCTCCCCCAGTAATTCCCCATCAGCCACCAGAGCACCGTCAACGTGTACAGTGCCATCAGAGCCATGACCAGCGGCACCGGGTAAGCGAAGCTGACGAAAAGCAATTGGAAGCTGCTGAGCAGAACTGAGGTCCCGGCCGCGGTCCGTGTGCGGGCCAGCAGCCCGATTCCCAAGGAAGCGACTTGAAGACAACAAAGCGCCACAACTTCCCAAGGGTCCCCCATGCCGAAAAATCGCTGAACGATCTGCTCTCCAACCGGGAGGCAGGACAAGCCCGCAATCGCCCAGGCTGTTTTGGGAAGCAATCCCAAAAGCAGTCGTGGCTTGCCGGAAGCGGTGAGCGATCCCCGCTCCCATTGCCGACCATCCCACCAGTGCAGGCCGACCAGCAGGCCCGCCAGCAACAGCCAGTCGAGCCAGACCAACAACGGATAAAGTTGTGCGTTGTGCCGCAGGGCAGTGGTGCCCACGGCCGCCAGACCGGCAAGGAACAGGGTCAACGCGAATTGGTCATTGTCACGCCGCATGGCAGCTTTCCCCCAGCGGCAACCATTGAGGTGATACATGTTGGGCCAGTTGATCGACACCCACGCGGAGCAATACGCGCTCTCGACCCACCCCGGGACTCCAGGTGTTCCCAACTCGATTCGTCCCGGATTGGACCAGGACCAGATGTTGCTCGCTGCAGGCTACTCGCTCCAGCAGCTGTTCCGGGGTCGTCACCAAAAGCTGCAGCGTCCCGCTCGCCGACTTGGAACCGCCAGTAACCGGGGCAGTTTTCGTTGAGCCAATTTCATCGGGCGTTGATGGAGCGGCCGTTTGGCCGTTCCGAGTCCAGCAAGCCATCCGGTCGAGAATCGGTTTGATGTCGAGCGCATTCTCCGGCAATTGGACTAACTCCTCGCCGAGGCGACATTCGATTTGAAAACGATGCGCGTGGAAGGCCCGGCAGAGACTGGCTGCGACCCGAAACAGCCATTCCCGCTGCTCCTCCCAAGTGACCTCGCTTTGTCCCCCGGGCAATGCTGGATCGAGTTCGATCCGAACATTTCGCCGGCAATGGGTTTGACGTTCACAGACGATTAGTTCATTTTGCCGGGCTGTCTGAGCCCAATGGATAAATCGCAACGAGTCGCCTTGGCGATAGGGGCGAGTTCCGATGAACTCGCCATCATGACCCGCTTTCTGCTGCAGCATCCCAGTGACGGCAAATCGATTCCCCGAAACTTCGGGAATCCCGTCCAGCGTAAAGGTGCGCGGCCAGACCAGAAGCTTGACGGGCACTGACACCTCGCGTTCCGACTGCCAGAGACCGAAGGGAAACCCATTGCTCAGGATCGGTCGAGCAATCGGCAAGATGCCGCGGGCCTCGGGGACATGCTCCCACTCAAACTCCGCCGTGCTCCAGGGACGGACGCATCCCAAGGCAATCACCGGACGACCCGATCGGTCACTGCTGGCGGCAAAGCCCCGGTCGAGCGCCAATCCCCAAATCGGCAAAGGCCAACGATTTGAGACCGTCAACTTGACCCGAACCGGTTGCTGTTCGGTCGCCCGTCGCCGATCAAATGTCAACTCGGCCGAGAGCCCCCGCATTGCCAATGCCGGCCAGAGCACTCCCAACAGCGTGACCGCAACAATTCCCGCAAACAGAACCCAGCCCTGTGGCCCAAGCACCACGGCCACCAACAGCGATGCCATCGCCGCCAGGACAAACCAGCCGATCGGTTGCTTCAACCAATAAACGTAACGGTTCAAGCCGGGACAGAAATCGTGACTGCCAGCAGCCAAGAGGCTTTTTCCCAGTAATTTCAGACGTTTGGACAGACCAGCCATGAGCGGACTCGCGCGAAAGACGGAAAGAGAGCGGCTAATGCAAACGGGCTAATCAGCGACCCGCCAGCATACAGAGCCCGAAAAACGGAGCTTGGTGGAGAGTGCTGTCGGGCGGGTCTCAGCGATCGTGAACAAAGAGTTGCCTCAAGAGAGAGACCGGCAAAATCCATGTGCACCCACCAGGCGACAATGGTTCGCGGTCAGGCAAGCACGATCAGACAGAAGGCGGGCCGCGGGCCCGCAAAGAAAATGCGATCCTCTTCGCTGCAGCGGCATCCATGGGGAGCGTCATCCGCTCCAGAAGCTGGTCCAGTGAAATCATCGCCGGTTGCACGGCGAGCGCTGAAGCCTGATGGAGACCGCGATAAAACGCGCAATCCTCTGACCAGCAACGCTGCGAGTCCGCGCGAGACTGGATACTCCTGTCGAGCATCTCAAATCGGCTGGCAACGGAGACGGTTAAAGGCTCTTCGCCGCGCAGATTGCCCTGTGGAACGTCAACCACGGGCGGGCTGCTGCTGGCCAGCACTTGCCTTGACCCGCAGCAGTGATTGGAGTGATTGACCTCACATCCGGCCTCTTTTCCACCCTCGGCGGAAAGGGATATCGGTGAATCGGACGCTGCGTGAAGAGTACAACTCCGGCAGCCTTGCGGCCCATCCTGCCAAGCATGCATCCAAGCATGCAGCAAGTGTCCTCCCGAGCTGAGTCCGAATTGTAAAACGATCAGCCCGACCGCTATCGCGCGGGTATCGCAGATCGCTCGGAGCAGACGGCCGTGCATGGGAACGGAGGGGGGAGGGACCAACGGCTGGCCAAGCCGTAAACGCTGTGGCCATTTAGCATTACGTCACGTATTCCATCTTTGTTCCTTTGCGCTTCAGGGTCAAGCTGGAAAGCCCGAATGTTCGGGCCTGATTCGGCATTTGGGGTCAATTCTCTGCCTTTTGCCGACCGGTCTAACCAGGTCCTGATTTGACACATATCAAACTCGTAACTAAGATTCCACTCGTCAGACCGCTGGACGTGACGAATCCTTCGAATCGCCCGTTCCAGACCTTCTTTTCCATGCCTGCTTTATACCGGCCTAAATTCGGTCGCCTGCCCGAGGCCCCTCGAGGGTTGCTCCGGTCGCGCCTGCTTGCCTGCACACTCGGGGTATTCCTCGCGTTGGGGCCAGCGTGGATGCATTGGCTGGCATCTTTTACCGGCCATCATTGCCGAGGGCATCTCGGTCGCGGGCAT
>JAJTFE010000182.1 GCA_021298375.1 Blastopirellula sp.
CGCGAGTCTTCCGGCAGAACTGACTTGCCGTCCAAGGCCCGCAATTGATTGTTGTTGCGGGTTCGCTGCTGAAAAATCCCCGCATCGACCAATTCGTGATAGCCGTTGGCCAATTCGACTCCGCGGTAGTAAAGCTCGAATCGCTCGGCAACTTCTCCGGTCGAGGCGTTTCGCGTTCGCGCCAGCGCTGCTTGAGAGGCAGGCCAATCGGCAACGATAATTGGTTGCTCCTGCCCCAGGGTGGATTCGACGCATTCGGTCCAGACCAGGTTCAAAAGACTATCCCGATCCCAGGTGAGAACCGACTCAGGATCCATTCCGGGTAGTCTGCCAACCGCATTGCGCAATTCCGGCAGTCCGCCTCGAAGAAGCTGCTCGGCTACAGTTTCCGGCACTCTGAGGGCGGTGCTCAATCCCCGGCACCAAAGGTGCGAATAGGTTTCCCGCTCACAGCCCGAGGTGCCGAAGAAGGCAGCCGCCAGCTCCTGCAGAAAACCGATTCCCTGTTCGTAGTTGGCTGCTGCGTCATACCACTCCAGCATGGTGAACTCGGGATTGTGCAATCGCCCCACTTCACCCGCGCGAAAGGCCTTGCCGATTTGGAAAATCCTCTCCGCTCCAGCGGCCAAAAGCCGCTTCATTCCAAACTCGGGAGAGGTTTGCAGAAACCAGTCGCCGGCATGTTCGGGACCGAGGCCCAGTGCTGCGGCCGGGACTCGCGGCGGGTCGAGGTGTCGGTCGACGATCGTCTCCCGCAAGAGCAGCGGGGTTTCCACTTCCCAGTATTCTCGCTGCCAAAAGTAATTTCTCAGCCAACGGGTCCATTCGGCCCGCGCACGCAGGTTGGCTAACTCTGCGGTGGGCCGCCAGTGGTGCGGCGGGTTCTCCGGTTGCTCGCTCACAAACAGCCCTTCCCTCGTTTCCGCCATTCCCTACACATCGTCCACCCCGGGCTTTGACCAAAAAAAAGGGCGGGAACTGCAGGTACAGCCCACGCCCTGTTTCGGAAAGTTGCGACCCTGACTCGCTGAGACTTACGCCCTCAGCAACTCGCGTGTCGCTCGCCCAGCGGATATTGATTCCGCTCAGGTCTGAAATATCTTCCCGCTGGTCCCGCTTCAGGCTTGGCTGCGTCAGCCAACCCGCTGAGGCGGCCCTTGGCTGGGTCACTCATTTCGGATTTGAGGTGCCAGTCCCCAATTCCTCTTTGAGCAATTCGTCCAGTTCCGCGTCCTCCACCACGTCTTGCTTGTCGACTTCCAGGCGGTCGTTCAGGTCCAGCACAATTTTCCGCAGCTTGATGTACTCCTCTTCGCTCATGGCGACGGTTTCGCTGATCCGCTTGCGTTCCAGTTCGGAGAGCATCGTCTCGATCGCTTTGATCGCCTGGTCGTAGTGGCCTACTTCCAATTGCAGCTTGTCGATCTCTTCCGTCCACCCCTTCAGCTCGCGTGCTGCGTACTTGAGATTGGTGTCTTCAGCGACATCCGCCGCCGACTTGACCCCTTTCTCTTTCAAGAATGCCACGGTCGCCGTTTTCCGCTCTTCGAGTCGGGCAACGGCTCGAGTTGATTTCTCGCGCTGCATTTTGAGTTCAGCCAACTTGTCGCGGAACTCCTGCTCGGAGCTGAGTGGGCGGTCCGCTTTGGCTTGGGCTTTGGGCTGAGGCCCGCACCCGGTTGCCAGGAATAGCGGGAAAGCAAGAACCAGGCCGGTCAACAAGATCGCTATTGGGCGGTGGAAGGGAAAGCCGCCGCCGAGAACCACATTCACCCCCGGCCAACCGCCGGGGTTTGCATTTTTCAATGGAATCATCGGTCTCAGTTACCCCCGCCCTTGCCGAGAATGGCATCGATCTCGCTCATTGTGGCATCGAGGTCTGAACCAGTCTCTGTCAGCAACTCATCGGCGGACATTGTCTGGTTTTGAAGTTCGCTCAACTTGGCTTCCTCAACCCGCATGGCCGTTTCCACGTCGACAAACATGTTGTCGATTTCCTTGGAGAGCGAGCTGATCTTGTCGTTGATCGAGGTGTCGTTTCCGACCATTGAGGTGGCGCTTTTGACGGCATCAATGGCCAGTTTCTTGTCCTTGATTTCGGAGATCTTCAGGTCGAGCTTGCCCAGCATGTCGGCTGCCGCCTTTTCCTGGCTGGCAAGGAAATCCGCAGACCGCTTCAGGGCATCAATGCTGGTCTGTTGGCTGCTAACCTCGCTCTCCTTGCTCTTGACCCGATTGATCAGGTCGGTTGCCATCCGGTTCAGTTCATCCGCCGAGACTTCGCGGCCATTGAGTTCGATTTTGCCGTTGGTCTTGGCCTCTTCCATTTTCGGCTGGACCCGAGCCAGACCCTGCTTGAGCTTCTCCAAGTCCTGCTTGGAAGTCTCCTGCTTTTTAGCCAGCAGTTCGAGCCGCACACCGGCATTGAATTTCTTTTCGCGAACGACCTGCATCTCATCGGTCAGTTCGCGGCGCTTGATGTCAATCTGCTTTTCCTTGACATTGAGCTCACCCAGCACCTTGTCCAATTGGGCCAGCACCTTGTCCTTGGCCACTTCAGCTCGCGCACCGCAGCCGGCGGAACCGAGCAGTCCCAATCCCAACAGTCCGACCACAACCGGGAGGGACCATACACGCAGACAACGACCAGACAATTTCATCTCCAAAACTCCTCGTGAGAAAGCGGAACGGGAACTCGGCGCCAAAGCCAAATCCGGGCAGGACCGAATTATAGATAATTCAACCGGCCTGCAAAACGACCAGCTGCCTGAACGGGCTGCAAAATGCCCGCGGGGACCCGATGTGATGCACCCGGGGGCGGACTTTTTCCGGCAGTTAACGATTCGCCAATCGCAGCCGGATCTTGTCGCTCCCGCAAAAAGACAGTTTCAGGAGCAGAGAATGCCCGCGGTGGGCTGGCTCCTTGCCGATTCCGCGCGATGGCGCCCGGCTCAACCTCTCGGCCAGATTTTCCGCAGTTGGGCATTCGCTTTCTCAATAGCCTCCTCGCGCTCCGCTTGGCTGAAATACCAATTGGTTTGGAAGGCGATGTAAGCCATTGCCAAAATCCCGCAGGCTGCGATGCCCGTCCCGGAGAGGGCCAGCAATGGCAGGAGAAAACCGGTCCACACCCCGCGGTCGTGAGGGCACCCGGTCCGTTGGTTAAACCATGCGATCAGTCCGAGCGACCCCAGGCATCCGGCCATGGTCGCACAGAGCGCTCCCCGAGCCCCGAACGTGGGAATTGTCCAACCGCCCACCAGCAAGGTCACAATCAAACCACTAGCCAATCCCAAAACGGCTAGTTTCCCCCGCTCGCGGGCCCACAGCCAGTCCTGCGAGACGGTCATCAAGCACATCCAACTGCACCCGGCAGTTGCCAGCGGGAGCAAATCGAGTCCCTCGGCATAGCGTCCCTGAAGCAACTGTCCAAACATCAGGGGAGCCGTGCAGAGAATCAAATGGTTCACTCCGATCAAGGCCAAGGCACAGAGCTTCAGCGTCCAGTTCAGTTGCCGGCTCGCTTGTTCCGGCTCTCCTCGCACCAGGGCGGCGGAGATGAACGGCAGGAGCATGCCGCTGAGCATCGCGGCGATGTTCACCACGAGCGCGGGAAGCACTTTGGCGCTGTGCAACTGGCCGACGGCGGCTTGCACTGCATCTGCATCGAGATGAGAAAACCAAATCAGGAGATAGCGATCCGCCAGTTCATAAGAGTTGTGCAGCAAATTGGAAAACCACCACCAGGCGGCAAACGGGACAATGCGGACCCAGAGTTCCTTGCCGGGGAGTGGCTTCCCGCTGGCACTGATGACCGACCGGCGTTGACGCAGGTACCACCACGCCGGGATTGCACCCAGCAGGCTGCTCAAGCCAAACGCGAGCACCGCCGCTTCGGTCCGTGCCGCCATGGCCGAGAGCAAACCGAGCCCCCCAACCAGAAAGGTGGTGCTGATTACAAATCGCATCAAACTGGCCAGCCGCACCTGCCTCAAAGCTTCAACCAGCGAGGTCAGATAATTGCACCAGGCAACGGCCAGCAGGCAGCCCGCGGTCAGCCAAATCAACTGTGGATGTCCCGATTCTCCGAGCAGCATCCAGCTGAAAAAGTCGGGCAATAAAACCATCAGGCTGGCCAAACCCAAGGTCATCGCCAGACTGATTCTCCCGATGCGGGAGAGATAACCCTGCAACTGGCCTGACTGACTGTAGTGCTCGACAAAGCGGCCAAACGTTCCCGGCAAACCGAGCACCGCCAGAGGAGCCAGCATCATCAGCCCGCCGCTGAGCAGTGAAAACTGACCAAGTTCCTCGGGCGTCATCCAGCGACAGAACAGGATGCCCCGCACGAAGCCGAGCACTCGCTGGAGCAGCGTCAGCCCCAAGGCGAACATCATCCCGGTCGCGAGCGTGTCGGAAACGATTCCCGCGGCTCGTGAGCTGGCCGACTCGACTCGCGCTGGATTGCCCGCCACAGGCAAAGGTCGTTCCTTAACTGCTGGGGGAGCGGCGGACATGCAGGGTGTGGCTGGGGAGGAAAGCTGGGAAGAAAGGACTCCTGAAAGTGTTGGTCATGGCAATTTCGAGCCACAGCAATGCGGGGCGAATGCCATCCAGTTTTGGCCGCGAAAAAATCCCTAAAACATGCCAATCGTCACGATCCCTACCAGTGAAACGTGTTTTTTCGCCTCTCTGGCCGAATTGAGCGGGGAATTCGGGCGGTTCTCCCCCGGAGCCACCCGTCGGGGCGCAAGCTGGTTGAGCAACATCAGTGACCGCAAACTGGAACGATGCCTTCCAGTGCTGCACCCTCCCACGCCGCCGCATGCTTTCCTCCCTGCGTTTGCCCCGGAGTCGAGATTAATGGTCATTGTCCGGTCACATGCTGAACGGCCAACCCGCGAGACACGCCTGCAACTCGCCCTGAGAACCACTGCCAAAGAGCCGTTGGAACCTGATTGGGAGTTGTGCTTCTGCCCGGGGAATGTGACAATTCAGGCCTGCAGCCACCCGGGTCTGATCTGGAATCCTATGACCGAAGATATTGTTGTCATCGCCCGCGACCTCAAACTCCCACCTGAAAAAGTCCAACATGCTGTTGAGCTGCTGGATGCCGGGAACACGATTCCGTTTATTGCGCGGTTCCGCAAGGACCAGACGGGGGGGCTCGATCCTGAACAGGTCATGGCGATCAAGCAACGCGTCGGGCAACTCCGCGCGCTGGCTGAGCGCAAGACCTTTGTACTCAAATCGATCGAGTCCCAAGGCCTGCTCAATGACACTCTGGCCAATGAAATTCGCCAGGCCTCCAGCAGCCGCCGGGTCGAAGACCTTTACTTGCCCTTCAAAGCCAAGAAGCAAACGCTTGCGCTGACGGCGCGGCAGCAAGGCCTTGAGCCTCTGGCTGAGGAGATTATTTCCGGCACCAAATCCGAATCGGAATTGGCAGCGCGGGCGCTCGATTTTGTCCGCGTCGACAAGGGGTTGAGCAGCGTCGACGAGGTCATGAACGGCGTTGGTTATTTGATCGCCGAGAAGTTCAGCGAGCGAAGTGATGTCCGCCGCGAGTTGAGAAGGATGATTTGGGCCGCCGGTTCACTGTGCTGCAAATCGGCCCGGGCTCCAGATGCGCCGGCGAATGCCAAGCCCGCTGAAGAGAAGGCGGGCGAGGAAAAGCAGGTTGATCCAGCGGACGCGGCGTCTGCCTCGGAGATGTTGCCCGGCGAGGGGCCGGCCAACGAGCAACCGAACGCGGAGGAACATGAGGCGGCAAGTGCCAGCCTGAGCGCAGTCAGCTCGCCCGAAGCCTCAGTCGCGAGCGTCGCGATGGCAAGCCCTTCCGAACAAACAGCAGAAAACCCTGAACTCGCGCAAGAGGGGGAGCCGGAAGCGGACGGTGAGAGCGCTGACGATGGGCAGGATCCGTCGGTTGCCGGGACCGAAGCCCGCGTGGAGACCGAAGCCCGCGTGGAGACGGAAGCCCGCGTGGAATTGACCTCCGCCGAAGGGGCCGAGGCGAAAGCGACTTCCACACCGGCCGG
>JAJTFE010000183.1 GCA_021298375.1 Blastopirellula sp.
CCCCCGGCGCCTCCCAAGCCGCCGGCACCGCCCCCACCTCCGCCGCCTCCGCCCATTAGGCTGTAGGCCCGCAGGTCGGGAACGGGGGAAGTAAGGCACGCCCTCGGATACCGCCCGCCCCTCACCAGGGTTGGCGGAATCCGGGGGCGAGCCAATGAGGCGGCCGACCCCGCGGCCGCAAGGAGCAAGGGACTAGGCTATGGAGCTGGCCGGAACAACTTGCGAGTCTCATTCGCCGACCGCTGATGAGGCTCGCAACTCTTCGCCTCGACCCGGCGAAGGAGGATGCCGAAGCGAGCAGGTGAACGCCATTGGTCGGCATTCACGATCGAAGCACATCCATCAACAATCGGGATTCGCACCGCAGCCACATCGTTGGCCGGTCGAAGAGAGGCTGTCCATGAGCGAACCTGTGTCAATTCCCAACTCCCCAGCCATCGAGGAACCGGCCGACCGGCTGTTCCCACCCCGCTGGCAAAGAACACTTCTGAATCTGGCCACCTGCCTGATCCTGATGACGATCGGCTGGTGCAACCTGCCAGACGAAGTACCCCGCAGCGTCATCGCCGGGCTGGAGCAAAACTGCTCACCGCAAGTGGCCCATCGGATTCGCTGGGGCGAATGGGTCTGGAAGTGGGGAGCCCATCTCGCGGGATTCGACAACAAGTGGCAGATGTACGGCTTACAGAGCCGCTTTAACTGGCACTATCAGATCATTGCCACGTACGGAGAGGGAGACCAGCAAGTCGATCGGCTTCTGCCCCTGCCCCGCCAGAGTGAGCGTACTTACTGGCAACGCGCGATTGTCGACTTCAAAGAAGCCAAGTTCCATCTGAACATCTACAACGATCCCCTCGCCCGGGAAACGTACGCTCACTATCTCGCCCATCAGTTCCCCGAGTTCAACGGGCAACGGCTGAAGCGGATCCGCTACGACCTCAAGTACCAGTACATCCTCCCGCCTCTCGTGGCAGTCAAGCAGCAACAGTTGCTCGAGGACTGGGTCCAGACCGATACGGTCAGCAACTTCGACCTCTCGGCTGTCGTCTCCAAGGTACTCGGCCCAGAACCCAAGCCGCTGCTTCCGGCAGACTGGAATCAGGCCGTCTCGGTCAGGAACTGAATCACTCCCGGTTTTCACCAATCGTTCCGCTCAACTAGCTCTGCTCAAGGACGTTTCGGATGTACTCTTATCTGGCTCGCCATTGGAATCCGTTCTGGTTCACACGACTCGATGCCCGCCCCTTGGCCCTGTTTCGAATCGCGACGGGGCTGTTGATGCTAGCCATGCTGCTCAGCCTCTACCCGAACTGGAGCCGATTCTACGCGGCCGATGGGATGATTTCCCTGAATTCGACCGGCTTGGTCAATCCGCGGGTCAACTCCTGGCTGGGCTTGTTCTACTGGACCGAGGGGATCCTGCCGATTGAGGCCTTCTGGCCGGTGAGCATTGCCCTCGCAACCCTGTTTCTCGTCGGCCTCAAGACGCGGTGGGCGACTCTTGGATTGCTGGTGCTGATCGATTCCCAAGTCCACCGCAATCCCTACATCGTCAACGGCGAAGAGCTCGTCTGGCGAATGGTCCTGCTGTACAGCCTGCTGATCGACCTCGGAGCGACGTGGTCAATGGACGCCTGGTTGCGGGCCCGCAAAGGTCAACCCGCCCGCACCACGGTCTTCGCTTGGCCCGTCAGGATGATGCAGATCAACATTGCCCTGATTTATGCCATCAGCCTGCCCTATAAATTCGCTCAAGACCCCGGCTGGGTCACGGGCGATGCGTTTCACTGGACCGTGGCCAGCGACATGTGGGGGCCGAGTGGGCTCCCTTGGATCACGCTCGCCTTCGGAGGCCTGTTCCGCAAGTTGATCACCTTTGGAACAGTGGTGGTCGAGGCCGCGTTTCCAGCTCTCGTTTGGTTTGAGAAGTTTCGCCGCTGGGTTCTGCTGCCGATCGCCTGCCTGCACGTCGGCATCGCTCTGATGATTCCGAATGTGACTTTCTTCACGCTCTCAATGGTCGGCGTCTTTCCCTGCTTCCTCACCGGGCGAGACTTCGAGGACTTGGCTCGGCTGGGAGCCTGGCTGAAGAAACGCCGGGAAAAACCCGACACGGCCCCAGCCAGTGGCCTCGGTCAGCAAGTCGCCCAGAGCCATCCCGCAACTTGAATCCGGGCCTGTCTATCCTCAGGCCCGCTGGCGATCCTCCAGCCCACTAGCGATCCTCCGGCCAGCTAACTCGCTTCCGGCTCGATCGAAGCTGACATTGAGCCCTTGCAGCGGGCGATCAGGCTGTCTTTGCCAAAGGCGTGAATCTGTTCGCGCTTCAGTTCAGCATGTTCCTTGGTCGTTGTCAGGCAAATCGCCTTGCCGGACGAGTCGACCTCTTTGGCAATCTGGAAGCCCTTCTCCAGGGAGTGCCCGAACAATTGCTGCATCATCAGGATGACGTACTCGTAGGAGTGGTCGTTGTCGTCCCAGAGGATCACGTGGTACCGGGGTTGGCGCTTCGGTTTCTGCTTTCGTCGCGGACGTACCTTGGTTTGAACCGCGACGTCGGAAGCGAGCTTTCCTTGTTGTTCTTCTGACATGACTCAAACCTGTCTCAAAAAAGCAAATCCTCGACCGGCCCAGCACCGCACGGGGACTCACTGACCCTTTCCTGGCACCTTTATACCGGCTCCGGTGGCGACTTCAACATTCCATCTTAACTCTATGGGCCGGGTGGAAAAGCGTTTTTTCCCCCGCGACTGCTGCTCGCCTGATCATTTGGCGATTACCCGTTAAAATGTGGTTGCGAAATTCCCCTTTTTTGTCACCTGCAGGGTCGCTCCCCATGTCTCCGATAGCTGAATACCTCAACGGCCAGAAAGCCCGCTTTGAATCGGACTTGTGCGATTGGTTGAGGATGGCCAGTGTGAGTACGGACCCCGCGTTTCGCCCGGAAGTCGAGCGGGCAGCGAATTGGTTGGCCGACCGTTTCTGCGGATTGAAGTTAAACACGCGGATCATACCGACTGCTGGACACCCGATCGTTTACGCTGAATCGCCTCCGGTCTCCGGCGCCCCGACAGTTCTCGTTTACGGACACTACGATGTCCAACCTCCCGACCCGCTGAACGAATGGATCACACCCCCCTTCGAGCCGACGGTGCGCGAGGGGAAGTTGTTCGCCCGCGGTGCGACCGACGACAAGGGGCAGATGCTGACTCACCTGTTCGGCGCGGAAGCTTGGCTGAAAACGAAGGGCCAACTCCCCGTCCAGCTCAAATTCCTGATCGAGGGTGAGGAGGAGTGCGGCAGTCTCGGGCTGAATGAGTTCCTCGCCGGGAAATACGACTCGGCGCTGGGCCAGGCGGCGCTCGACCTGATTGCCGCTGACATCGTCGTGATCAGCGACAGCTCCCAGTACGGCCCCGGCCAGCCGGCAGTGACGTATGGCCTTCGCGGGATCTGTTATTACGAGCTGCGACTGACCGGACCACGGCAGGATTTGCACAGCGGAGCTTTTGGAGGCGCTGTGACCAATCCAGCCAATGCCTTGTGCCAGATGCTTTCCGCCTTCAGGGATTCCGCCGGCCGCATTCAGGTCCCCGGATTTTACGATGATGTCCTCCCGTTGACTCCCGCCGAACGTCAACAGTTTTCCGACCTGAAATTTGACGATGCAGCCTTCATGGCAGGGCTGGGCGTCCAGGCGCTGACGGGCGAGGAAGGTTATTCAACCCTCGAGCGACGTTGGGCTCGGCCGACATTCGACATCAACGGGCTCTGGAGCGGATACCAGGGAGAAGGAGCCAAGACCGTCCTCCCGGCCCGGGCGGGAGCCAAGTTTAGTTTTCGCCTCGTGCCCAATCAGGACCCGAAAAAAATCGCCCAGCGGCTCGAGGCTTGGCTGAGAGAAATTTGCCCGCCGGGAATCGAACTGGAACTGGTTGACATGCACAGTGCGCCCGGGTCGATCGTCCCTCTGGACAGTCCCTACATGGCGGCTGCTGGCAAGGCGATCGCCCGTGGCTTCGGGCGGTCGCCGGTCTTCATTCGCTCCGGCGGTTCCATTCCGGTAGTCAATACGTTCGCCCAAAAGCTGGGCATCGGCACCCTCCTGTTAGGTTGGGGGCAGGATGATGATAATCCGCACAGCCCCAACGAAAAGTTCCTGCTTGCCGACTTTCATCGGGGGATCGCCTCCAGCGCCTCGCTGTGGGATGAGCTGGGCCAACTTCGGACTTCCACGATTTGAACGTCGACCCAAAAGCAGCCAGCCGCATCGTCACTCTACCCAATCTCTAAAGCCAATCATGCTCGACCGCAAATTCATTCTCGATAACCTGACCGCCGTCAAAGCCAATTGTCAAAACCGCGGACTTCCGGGCCAGCTCCTGGCCGAACTGGACCAACTGGTTGAGATCGAATCGCAGCGGCGTGCCCAATTGCAATTGCTTGAGCAGCTCAATCGGTCAGCAAACGAGATCAGTCCAAAGATTGGCAAGGCCAAGGATGCTGCGGAGCGCGAGGCGCTGAAGGAGGAAGGTCGCCGGCTCCGTGAAGAAAAGCAGAACGCCCAGGCGGCCCACGATGAGCTGGAGCAGCGGGCAGTGGCCATCCAGATGCAGCTGCCGAACATGGCCCATACCGCAGCGCCAATTGGCGGAGATGACCACTCCAATCTCGAAGTTGGACGCGGCCAGCATCCGCCCCGCCAGTTTGCTTTCAAACCGCTCGATCATCTCCAGTTGGGGGAGAAGTGGGGCTGGATCGACTTCGAGGGTGGAGCCCGAACGACTGGCGCCGGCTTTTACTTCCTCAAAGGAGAACTGGTACTGCTGGATTTGGCCCTCCAGCAGTTTGCGGTCAACGAACTGTTTCGCCGCGGATATCACCCGACCATTACCCCCGATCTGGCTCAAGATTCAATTCTGCTCGGGATTGGTTTCATGCCGCGCGGACCTGAAACTCAGGTTTACAGCATCGACGGGACTTCGCTCTCGCTCATCGGCACCGCGGAGATTACTCTCGGCGGACTTTATAGTGGCCAGATTCTCGACGAATCCCAATTGCCACTGCGATTGTGTGGAATCAGCCACTGCTATCGCACCGAAGCGGGCGCCGCGGGGCGGGCTTCTCGCGGACTTTACCGCGTCCATCAATTCACCAAGGTGGAGATGTTCGCCTTCACCACGCCGGAACAGAGCGATGCCCTGCATGATGAGCTGCGGCAAATTGAATGCGACCTGTTCGATGCGTTGGAAGTTCCCTATCGCGTCGTCGATACAGCCACGGGCGATCTCGGCGGCCCCGCCTACCGCAAGTGGGACCTCGAGGCCTGGATGCCCGGTCGCGGTGAGGCGGGGGAATGGGGCGAGGTTACCAGCACGAGCAACTGCACGGATTATCAAGCTCGGCGGCTGAATATTCGCTACAAGAAATCCGGGGAAAAAGGGACGCACTTTGTGCACACCCTCAACGGCACCGCCATCGCCCTCTCACGCGGGTTGATCGCGGTTCTGGAGAACCATCAAAACGCCGATGGCAGCGTCACGGTCCCCGCGGCACTGCGGTCTTATCTCGGCCGCGATCGCATTGGTGGCTGAGCTTCACTTTCCGGCTCGGCAGGCCTCGCGTGCGGCCGCTCAGGACTCCACTCCGCGCTGCTTCCTGTTGCCTCCTTCCTGTTGCCTGAATTGGGGGGCGGCAGGCCAGTGGTTGCGTTCGGATCGGAAGCAAGGTCTCTCAACGAGACCCGGAGTCACGGGGGATGAAGCTTCATGGTCCTTGAGTTCGTTCGCCTTGCGCTCCTGCCTTTTTTGGGCGGGCGATAATCCTGCTGCCAGCGGATTCTTGAATCGCTCGGCCTCTTCCTGCTTTCTGGCCAGCGCGATTCATTCCGCCGGGCCCGCCATGAAACGCCCGCCGAGGCAGGAAGTCCAACCGGATGACTCGCCGCGAATTGTCAATTAGCATCGCATCTCGTGGGAAGGTCCGCACCCGCAGAGCCCGGTGCCTTCGACGTTCCGCAGCTTCATTT
>JAJTFE010000184.1 GCA_021298375.1 Blastopirellula sp.
TCCGTTTCAGCCTGTTGGAAGAACTCTTCGTATGTCTCCTCCCAAGCTTGAGGGACGGCATCTTCAGGCAGATCAGGGTCGCCCGAGACCTTCAGCAAGGCCGACTCGACTTCGCCGTCGACACGCAGCGTCACCAGGTAGGTGCCCAAGCCAGCCCGAGCGCCAAAGCCGCCGCGCCCGCCCGGTCCACCACCGCCGCCACCGCCGCCGCCACCAAAGCCACCGCGGCCACCGCGTTGTCCGGCCCCGGCTTGCGGCCGCGGAGTCGGCCGGAAATCCCATTCAATCACGTGCATGCCTTTTTCCGTCTTGGCATCGTCGAATCGACGAATGACGTTCCCCAGCGCGTCCGAGATGGTCAGCTCCAGATTCTGGGCATTGTTTCCCAGAGAGTAGGCAATGCGAGCATTACCGCCTGGATTCTGGCCCACAAATCGGCTCGGCCCAGTGTCACCCGCCGGGGCCTCTGCTTGCCAGCGAATGACCTCCTGCGGTGCATAGAGCTTGGCCTTAGCTGCCATCTTCTCCTTCGAGACTTGGCGCAAGGCCGAAACATCGCCGATCCAGAGCGATCGACCGTGCGTGCCAGCGACAATCTCGCCGGAAGTCGGGTGCTGGGCGAAGTCGTGCACCGCCACTGTTGGCAAGCCGCCGAACTTGGTCCAGTGCTCGCCGCGGTCGACCGAGACCCAGGCGCCGAATTCGCAGCCGAGGTAAAGCACGTTCTCGTTCTTGATGTCCTCGCGAACCACCCGAGTTGACCCGGCGGCACTTGGCAAATTGCCGCGAATCGACTTCCAAGTCGCGCCGAAGTCTTCGCTGACGAACGCGTAGGGCTCGTCATCGTTGCTGCGGTGGCCATCGAGAGCCAGATACACGCGGCCGGGCTTAAAGCGGCTGGCTTCCAAAGCCGATACCCAGCGCGGGCCGGGCACGAGCGTTTCCAGTTTGCCACTCGCTGCGTCGGCTGCTGCGGCGGCCGCGCCGGGAGCTTGCCCCGCGGCTGCCCCTGCGGCACTCGGCTTGGCGGTCCGTTCGGCTTCGAAACCGAGCTGGAATTGACCGCCGCCCATATCGACGTCACCGGTCAGCTTTTCGCCTTCCAGTTTGCCCTTGAAGCTCATCGAGAAGCGGCCCGACTCGACAGTCAAATCGACCGTTTTCTTCTCGGGGTCGTACTTACCCTCGGAGATCTCATTATCACCCCGCTGGTTGCTCATCGTGCCAGTGACCTGGTTTTGGTCCGCCAGCTTGAGTTCCATCGTGAATTCGCCCATACCCCGAGGCATCTGGTCGGAGATCATGTTGCCTTTCCAAGTCCCCGACACGGCGTCGACCTTGGCTGGAGCAGCTTCCGCGGGCTTCTCAGCCGCGGGCTTGGCTTCTTCCTGTTTCGCTTCCGGAGCAGCCTGCTCGGCGGCGGGCTTCTCAGCCTCCGGCTTTTGAGCCTCGGGCTTGGCAGCTTCCGGCTTTGCAGGCTCGGGCTTGGCTTCTTCCTGTTTGGGCTCGGCGGGCTTGGCCTCCTCTTGCTTGGGCATTTCTTCTTTCTTGCCCTCGGCGGCCGGAGCTGCCTCAGCCGATTCGCTCTTACCCGACCATTCGGCCGTGAAGGGGAGGCGGATGTCGCCCATTCCGGACGGAGCCATTTCTCCACTCAATTTTTTGCCGTCGACGGTCGCGTTGAACTCGACGTTGATGTCGTCGCTTTCGCCGATAAACATCAGCTTCTTCGAGTCAGGAGTGTACTTCCCCTCGACGATATTCAGCTCGCCCATGACCGAGGTGATCTTGCCGCTGACTTCATTTTTGTCATTGACACTCAACTCGATTTCAAACTCCAACTTGCCGTTGGGCAGGTTTTCGTTTTCGGATGCGGCTTTCCAGATTCCCGAAATGCCGTCATCCAGCAGGCTGAGAGGTGCCGGGGCGATTGAGAACAATCCGCCTCCGTTCGGGTCCTTGCGGACACCCTTGAACTCGATTGTGAACCGGCCGCCGCCAGCTTCCAGAGTTCCTTGCAGGGCACCGGCGACAAGCTTGCCGGTGAATTTCGACGTTCCGCGCGGGGACTGGGTCTCCCAGGAGAATTCGCCCGTCTCAGCGTTGAACTTGCCGCCTTGAATTTCCTGGCGTCGACCGCGAGATTCGGTCACGCCAGTCAGGCTGCCGTCTTCCTTCAATTGGAGGTAGAAAGCAAATTCGCCAAAGCCGCGGGGAGCTTCCGCGCTGCTCGGAGTCGCCGTCCAGATTCCAGTGATTGGGTCTGCATCGTTGACTTTCTTCAGCTCTGGGAGTTCCGGTTGCGGTTGATCGCCGCCGGGAGGCCCGCCGCCGGGACGTCCGCCGCCTTGACCGCGTCCGCCCCCTGGGCGTCCACCGGCCGGACGGTCGCCGCCCGCCTGTTCACCACTCTGAGCAGCCGGCGCTGCGGGCTCGCCACCGGCGGGTTGTTCACCGCCCCCGGCTGCTTGCTCGCCGCCTTCGGCACCGCGTCCGCCTCGACCGCCGCCGCCACCACCACCGGGGCGGGCGCCGCTCTCATCTTCGGCCTGGGTAGTGATCGAGGTCACTCCCAAGTCCAGTTTCTGGAAGTAAATCGGTTCCCACTTCTGACCGCCGTCTTTGGTCACCCAGACTGCGCCGTCATTGGTGCCGACGTAAATCAAACCTTCCTGCAGCGGCGACTCGGAGATCGCGCTGCCGGCTCCGCTGGATGAGTTCGTGATTTCCGGCGAGATAGCCTTGATGTCGTCGCCTTTCTTCAGCGACCGGAAGACATAGTTGCCAGCCGAGTAGAAGATTTTCGAGTTGTGTGGCGAGAGGATGAAGGGAGTCTTCCAATCGAACCGGTAAGTCACGCCGCGGGGAGGACGGGGGCGAATGAAGCCCCGTTCGCCGGTCCGCAGATTGATCCGGCCGTTGCCACCATTTTGGCTTTCGAAGTAAATCTGATCCGGATCGTTCGGGTCAACCAAGGTCACAAAGCCGTCGCCACCACCGACGCGGAACCAATCGGTGTTGACCGTGCCCGAATCTTTCCCGGAACGGTGGGGGGCTCCCCAGCTGCCGTTGTCCTGCAAACCACCGTAGACGCGGTAATCGCGGGTGTTATCAATGCCGACGTGATAAAACTGGCCGATCGCGAACTTGTTGTGATGTTCCCAGTTGAGCATCCGGTCCCAGGTGACGTAGACGCCACCATCATTGCCGAGAATCATGTGGCGACCATCGCGCGGGTCGATCCACATGGCGTGGTGATCGACGTGAATGCCGTCGGTCACGCCGTCGGCAGTAAAGGTCTTACCGCCGTCTTTTGATTTGTAGAGGGAGGTTCCCAGAACGTAAACCAATTCCTTGTCCGATGGGTCGACGCGGACTTGGCTGTAGTACATCGGCCGGGGATTGAGCGAGTTGATGCGCTCCCATGACTTGCCGCCATCTTTCGACAGATAGACGCCGCCATATTCCTGGCCGTTTTCGCCCTGCTGATCCTGAACGTTCTCAGCCTGTCCGCCAAGGGTTCCGTTGAAGGGGCTTTGACCGCGGCCCGGTTGCTTCTTGGCCAGCGTCAGTTCGACCTCGACCAGTTCCTCGCCACGGGCGACCTTCACCTTGACCTTGTCGTCGGCCTTCTGGCGGCGAATGGCTGCCGTCAATTGCTGGCTGTTGAGCACCGGCTTGCCGGCGAACTCGAGCACGATATCCCCAGCCTTGAGGCCGGCTTTTTCCGCAGCCCCATCCTTGGTGACGTCAGAGAGCCTCGCTCCGGCGTCCGCATTTTCTGATCGCAATCCCGCCTCGGCGGCCGTTTCGGGCTCTTTGGCGATCTTTTCAGTTTCAATAATCGCGTAGACGAATGTCGGGTCCTTGCGATAAAAGTCGAGGCCAATTCGGCCCAGCTTGCAGGTTGGCAAACCGGCTGAGATCTTTTCAAAGGTTTTGCCTCCGTCCGCGGAGTGATAAATCCCCGAGCCGGCTCCGTATTTTTTGATCGGGTCGTTGCCGTCGAACAAGTCGCGCGCCCGCTCGTAAGTCGCGACCAGCAGTTCGTCTGGATTCTTGGGGTTCAGTTCCACATCGATGACCCCGGTCACGTCGTCGACATACAGAATTTTTTCCCAATTCTTGCCGCCATCGGTGGTCTTGAAGAGTCCGCGGTCTTCGTTGGGACCCCACAGCCGCCCGAGGGCCCCGACGTAAACGATGTCCGGATTCTCCGGGTGAATGGCGACTCGACCGATCTGGAAGGTCTTATTCAGCCCCATGTTGGTCCAAGTTTTGCCACCATCGATCGACTTGTAGACGCCATCGCCCCACGACACGCTATTTCGTGGATTGGCCTCACCGGTCCCAACCCAGACGATATTCGGGTCGGTTTGCGCGACCGCCACATCGCCGATCGAAACCGTGGACTGTTTGTCGAATTGGTGTTCGAAGTCGGACCCATTGTTGACCGTTTTGAGCAATCCGCCCGAAGCGGAGGCTGCCCACCACATGCTCGGGTCTTTTTCGTAGACCGCCAGCGCAGTGATCCGACCGCTCATGTTGGCCGGGCCGATGGAACGCCAAGGGACCTGATTAGCCCACTCCTGGGGCAGTCCCTGAGCAGAAACTGCCGCGCTGAAGACCCCAAGCAGGGTCAGGCACAGCAGAGAAGCAACGAGTCTTGACTTCATGACTTGTCCAATCCTGAAAACAATGATGAAGAACGTGAAATTAAAGAGAGGCAGCAACGAGGTTGGGTCTGTCAACACAGGCCCAACAAGCCAGAAGCGATCGGGACGCGGGTCAGAGCGCGGAGGCCCAGCTCATGTTTAGCCGCGCTTAATCAGCCGCGCGCCTTTGAGCCAAACGTGTACCGCCGGTCCACATCCGCCGACCCGCGCAGCAGCACACGCTGGCACCGGTCGGCACTCCCCATCCCCAATTCGCTATGATAGTTGGGCGGAAAGGGCAATTCAAACAGGGGGGAGCAAGAGCTGGTGGCCGGGATTTTCTGGGTGGGGTCGGGGATTTGGGGTTGAAGTTTTGAGGCACGCGGCTGAGTTGTGTTGAAGGGTGTAGCGGGAATGTTGCTGTTTTGAGGGGTGAGCGGGAATGAGCCACAGCCCCCTCCTCCCCCAACCCCTTCTCCCCCGGTGGGGGCAAGGGGGAGCAAGAGCAGAAGAGAAGAGTGGAGGCTCTCGAAGCGAAGGGGAGCATGAGAAGTAGTAACTGCCGCAGCAGGAGGATCGGTGAATGGACGTTTTGATTACCGGGGGGACCGGCTTTATTGGGCGGCAACTGGTGGAGCGATTGGGTTCGGCCTACGTCGTCACTCGCGATTTGCAGCGGGCCCGGCAATCGAAACTGCCAACGGGCGCCCAACTGGTCGGTTGGCCCGACCAGAGCCGTCCGCTGGAATTGCCTGCCGGAGTCCAACCGACAGCGATTGTGAATCTGATGGGCGAGTCGGTGGCCGGGCAGCGCTGGAACGACGCATTCAAGCAACGTCTGCGGTCGAGCCGCATCGATGGAACCAGGCAATTGATCGCGGGCTTGCGAAAGAGCGGAGCATGGCCGAAGGTTTTCGTTTCGGCTTCAGCGGTCGGGTATTACGGAGAACGTGGAGACGAAAAGTTATCCGAGACTGCAGGTCCAGGGCAGGGCTTTCTGGCCCAACTTGCGGTGGACTGGGAAGCAGCGACTGCTCCGCTGGTGGCCGAGGGCGTGCGGGTGGTGCTGCTGCGAATCGGAATCGTGCTCGGCCGCGACGGAGGCGCGCTCGCGCAAATGCTGCCACTGTTTCGCTGGGGGCTGGGCGGACGTCTTGGATCCGGTCGACAGTGGTTTCCCTGGATACACGAGCAAGATATCGTCGGGCTGATTCTCTGGGCACTGGAAAATCAAGCAGTGGCTGGGCCCGTGAATGCAGTCGCGCCGGGATGCGTGACCAACGCGGAATTTACGAAAGCAATCGGGCGGCAATTG
>JAJTFE010000185.1 GCA_021298375.1 Blastopirellula sp.
AGCCCCGCCCCGAGGGTTTCAACCGTCGGGGGGGCCCGTTGAGGCTCGGAGTCCGCCAGGTTCGCGACCGGTATTTATCCGGGAGGTCCGACCGTGGTTGGTTCCCCTGGGGTTACCTGCCGGCTCGGTTTGGATTCGCTCGCGGTCGTATCGAAATCATGTCGAAGTTTCTGTTGGAGTGTTCCACGTGTCGATTGTGAATGGCCAATGCAGGCTTTTGTTAGTGCAACTGGGCGAGGGCGATGCCCCGCCCTGGACGCTGGAGTTGAAAAAAGACTCGGCGACACGAATCGGTTCGGGTGCCGAAGGCGTGGGGCGATTGGAGTCTCCGGGGGTGGAGCGGTTTTTCTGAATGCCAATCCGCTGACCGCGCAAGGCGAAACCACGTTGGTCAAAGGAGACAGGGTTCGCCTCGGTAGCCCTCGCGTTGGGGTCGACCTGATTGTGATCTGCAGCAGTGAATTGAGCGGGCTGTCGCTGGGACCGGAGGGCGAGGAACAAGATGGCAATGTGTCCGCCTTTGAGTCGGTGCTGGCTGGGAGGAAAAGCGCAAAAGCCGCTTGGGGATCGGGGATGTTGAGCCTGACGCCGGCTGAATACGAAATCGTCGCATGGATTGGCCGGGGCGTGCACGACCTGGAAGAAATCGCTGCCCGGCTTTTTCGGAGCGTTAACACCGTGCGGACACAGCTGAATCGGATTTACGACAAGCTCGAGGTTCATTCCAAAGCCGAGTTGTGCGCGTTCATCATTCAGAATTGGTTGAATTATCAGCACCAGAGCCACCCGTTGCAGCGGGTTGCGGGAACTTGCGATTGTCTGGCGGAGTCGGGCAGTTTGACTGTCTGAGCGACTTGCCTGTCTGAGCGAACAGAAGAAGGGCTGCACAAAAAACTGGGAATTCGCCTCGCGCAGGGACTGGTTGGTTTGACTGGGCTTGCGGAGATGATTGAATGGTCAGCGGAGGCCTGGGCCCGAGCTGGGCTCGATCCACCGATTCAACCTCAAGCTCTCGGCGTGACGAGCGGTGAAATCCCAAAGCGTGAAACTGCCCGGGCTGCTTCTCTTGCCCTGTTTTACTTCTGAGGAGGGGCTAGTTCCGTGACTTTTCAGGTGCTGTGCCAGCCGTTAGATTAGGGGCTTGCCGATGCGGCTCTGCCGGAGCTGCGTGGCCGGTTTGAACGCGTTGGCCCGGGCGGAGCGCTCCAGCCGGGTCCTGAGTCTTTAACGCCCGGAATACGGAAGAAGCAAGGCGATGTCTGAAGTTGCGAAAACGTCAACCGACGTGGCTACCCTGGCCTTTGAGGGGAAAGAACTGGCATTGAAGGTCGTCGAGGGCTCAGAGCAGGAAAAAGCAATCGACATTGCGGCCCTGCGGGCACAGACCGGTTTGATTACGCTCGACGAAGGGTACGTCAACACGGGGGCGACGACCAGCTCGATCTGCTTCCTTGACGGCGAGCGCGGCATTTTGCGCTATCGGGGTTACTCGATTGAAGACCTCGCACGGAATTGCGACTTTCTCGAGATTTGCTTTTTGCTGATTTACGGCGAGCTGCCGACGGAAGAGGAGTTCGCCAATTTCCGCGATTCGATCCGCCGCCACACGATGCTGCATGAAGACATGCGGCTGTTCTACAACGGCTTTCCGCGCGATGCCCATCCGATGGCCAGCCTGTCGAGTGTGGTCAGTGCGATGAGCACGTTCTATCAGGATTCGCTGGACCCGAACGATCCCAAGCAGGTTGAGATTTCGATCTACCGACTGCTGGCGAAGTTGCCGACGATTGCTGCGTTCAGCCACAAGAAGTCGATCGGCCAGCCGTTTATCTATCCGGACAACAACCTCAGCTACTGCGAGAATTTCCTCAAGATGATGCATGCGGTGCCGTGTGAGGAGTATCGCATTGACCCCGATTTTGTGCAGGCCTTGAACCTGCTGCTGATTGTGCATGCCGACCACGAACAGAACTGCAGCACGTCGACGGTCCGGATGGTGGGAAGTTCCAACGCCAATTTGTTTGCCTCGATTGCGGCGGGGATTTGCGCCCTCTGGGGACCGCTGCACGGCGGTGCGAACGAAGCCTGCGTGGCGATGCTGGAGCGAATCCGCGAAGACAACGGCGACGTAGCCAAGTACGTCAAGATGGCCAAGGACAAAGACAATAACTTCCGCTTGATGGGCTTTGGGCACCGGGTCTACAAGAACTTCGACCCGCGAGCGACGATCATCAAGGCAGCGTGCGATCGCTTGCTGGCCAAGCTGAAAGTGGATGACCCGCTGTTCAAGATCGCCCAGGAACTGGAGTCGGTGGCGCTGAACGACGAGTACTTTGTGCAGCGGAAACTCTACCCGAATGTGGACTTTTACTCGGGAGTGATCTATCGGGCGTTGGGGATTCCGATGCAGATGTTCACGGTGCTGTTCGCGATGGGGCGGTTGCCGGGCTGGATCGCTCACTGGAAAGAAATGCACGCTTCGCCCGGGAAGAAGATTTGTCGCCCGCGGCAGGTTTATACCGGACCGACGCTGCGCGAGTTCGTGCCGCTGAAGAAGCGGTCTTGAGATAGGCGGGGCCGAGTTGCGAGTTGCGAGTTGCGGGTTGCGAGTGGATTTGCCGCGCTGATGGGTGCCGTGGCTGAGGTTGGGTTGGTGGGTTGATAATCACTGGGGTTCTTACTCGGAAGGTACTCGATGGCGACGCCCAAACAGGAAATTTTCGGCCATCCGCGCGGGTTGGCTTTGCTGTTCTTCACCGAAATGTGGGAGCGGTTCAGCTATTACGGAATGCGGGCGATCTTTACGCTCTACATGACGGTGGCGTTGCTGATCAACAAAGAGCAGGCGTCGCAGATTTATGGTTCGTACACGGGCTTGGTCTACCTGACGCCGCTGCTGGGTGGCTACGTTGCCGACCGCTACTGGGGGAACCGCAAATCAATCATCTGGGGTGGCGTGATGATGGCCATCGGCCAGTTCCTGCTCTTCCTCAGTGCTTCGATGTACCAAACCCAAGGCTTGGCCACGGTCCTGATGTGGTGCGGGTTGATCGGGTTGATTTTCGGCAACGGATTCTTCAAGCCCAACATTTCCTCGATGGTGGGGCAATTGTATTCCGCGGGTGACAAGCGAAAAGACGCCGCGTTTACGATCTTCTACATGGGTATCAACCTCGGCGCATTTATCGCGCCGCTGGTGTGCGGGTTTTTTGGCGAGCGGTATGCGGCCGACGGAACTCCCCTGCCGCAGTTTTTCCGCTGGGGTTTTTTGGCGGCCTGCATCGGAATGGTGATTGGGACGATCCTGTTCGCCCTGGACAAGGATAAGTACGTGGTGACGCCGGAAGGTAAGCCGATTGGCGACCGGCCGAACAAGGCGGTGGGAGAAACCGGAGCTCAAACGGCCGGGTTCAGTGCCGGTCAGCGGATCGCCGGGCTGGTCGGATTTGTCTTGGTAGCGCTCGGTTTCAAGCTTGGTTTGGGCTTTGACTGGATTGGAGCTTTGATCTACTCGGCTTGCATCGTGATGCCGGCGTTGATCATTCTCGACAGCAGCCTCTCGCGGATTGAGCGGGACCGAATCATTGTGATTTACGTGGCGGCGTTTTTCGTGATCTTCTTTTGGGCGGCGTTTGAGCAGGCGGGAGCGTCGCTGACGTTTTTTGCCAAGGAGCAGACCAACCGCAATCTCAACTGGGAGATTCCGAACTGGGCGATCCATGCCGGGTCATTGGCGCTGGGGGCGATGCTGCTCTGGGCCGGTCGGACGGTGTTCCATAACTTCAAAGGGATCGATGGGCTTTCGAGCTTTTTGTATGTGGTGATTCTGGGAGCGTTGGGCTACCTCGGATACGCGAATTATCAATTGGTGTCGGGGACGGAGTCCGGTTTGAAGATTGGTGAAATTCCGGCTTCTTATTTCCAGTCGGTGAATGCCGTGTCCGTCGTGCTGTTGGCGCCGGTGATCGCGGCCTTCTGGTTGTGGTTGCAGAAGTTCAACGCCGAACCAAATTCCCTGGTCAAGCAAGCTCTGGGGCTTTTGATCCTCGCTCTGGGCTATGTCGTGATCGCGATGGGAGTCAAGGGTGTGGGCTTGGCTGACAAGACCTCGATGTGGCTGCTGATCGGGCTGTATGTCATTCACACGGTGGGCGAGTTGTGCCTGTCGCCGATTGGCTTGTCGCTCGTTTCCAAGCTGGCTCCGATGCGATTGGTATCGCTCCTGTTCGGCGTCTGGTTTTTGGCGAATGCGGTTGCGAACAAGGCGGCCGGACAGCTCTCGTCTCTCTATCCACCAAGCGGCGAGGAATACGCCAACGCGCTCAAGGCGGGAATCAACAATGACACCTATCGGGGGATCCTGGAGAAGACGGTCACTGCAACTCCGGAACAACTGGAGTTGCTCAAGGCGAACAAGATTCCCGCCGAGTTGCCGGTCTTTTTTGGCAATCCGGTGAATGACCTCTACGAGTTCTTTTGGATTTTCGTGCTGCTCTCAGGCGTTGCCGGTCTGGTGCTGTTTCTGTTGAGCTTCCCGCTGAAGAAGATGATGCACGGCGCGGACTGAGCCGGAGAGCGGCGGAACTTGGATGCAGGCTTGATTCGCGGCGACTACAAGAGCCGGCCGTTGCGGCGGTCAGCAGCGGCAAGTTGCGTTTCAGCCCGGAGTGCGAGTTTGGGCGAGCTCCAGTCGGCCGCCAGTTCGGCCAAGGCTTGGGCAACCGGGTCTACCTTGAATCGTTCGCTGGGCCGGGGCGCCGTCAGGTGGCCCGCAGTGGTCTGGCCCGCAGTGGGCTGGCCAGCATTGGTCTGGTTTGTAGCGTGGCTGTCGAATCGCTTGGCCGAGTGGAGCGGACCGGTTCGATTGGCGAGTGAAACAGCACTCGCTGGTTCAGAGTCGAGCCGATGCTCGCTGGCAAGCAAGTGCTGGAAGACAAGTGCCCTCAGATTCCGCAGTTTGGGAAGAAACATCTGCCGACTCGGGGATGAAGGGAGTTGTGGGTGGAAGGAAGTCATGTCACCAGCCGAGCCTGACAACAGTTGGCTGGGCGGGAAAGCGGCCTCGCGGGCAGTTGGCTGGGCGGGACGGCGTCGTGGGCTGAGACTTAAGCCCGGTCTTGCGGCATTTCACGCGGAAAAGGGAGTCGCTCGCGCGGCGGCAGCTTGAGTCCCGTTTCGTCGGCCCACTCCTCGCGCTCGCCTTGAGTGGCGTAAAACCGGAGCCAAGTCTCCTCGTCCGCGATTGGGTCGTAGCATTGCCAGTGGATCCCGGCGTCGGGCAGCTTGAGCCGCTTTTCCTGGGCGGGCAAAATATCGCGGAGGATGAGGCAATAGAGCTGCCGATCAGACAGGTGACCGGTGTATTCGAGCAGTACGTTTTGTTCGTAGAGTCGCCGAATCGCGTAGGTCAGTCGAATCCGCAGTTCCTCTTCGCCCATTTGCTCCGGGGGAGGAAGCTCCAAAGGCGGATTGAACCATTCGGCAATCGGCAGGACAGGCGCTCGCTCCCAAGCCAGAAGTGAGCTGAGGTAACGGTTCTCGAGGTCGGTTGGCATCCCTTCGAGGTCGACAGCGACGACGGAATCGTCCCAGTAAGGTTCGAGTTCATCTCGCAAGCGGGCGTTTTGCAGAATCAGGTCGAGGTCGGTCAGCGTGCTCATGGTCAGGCGTCGATTGGCTGAGGGGGCAGTGGAGGCCGCTGAGACCTGCGGCCGGACAAAACAAGTGGCCAAGCTTCCTGATTCCGGAGTTCTGCTTCCTCGCACCGGGGCTCACATGCGGGCAGTCTATCGAGCAGAGGAATTTCGAACAGAGAAAATCTTGAGTTGAAAATCGCGATTCGGAAATTTGTTTTTCAAATGGGCGCGATGATTCGTACGACACGCAAAGTTTCTCAGACAAGCTTGCATTCCAGCTGGAATGTTGCCAGCGATGGGGGCATTCGAATTGCCTAGTCCGCAAAGTCGCAGGCGAGCGGCTGGGATCCGAGGCTCAGCGGAGATGAGCTGCGGAATGGACTGCGGAATGGACTGATGACTGGCGGCCGGGGCTGAATTTTGCCCGGTCTGTAAATTGCTTAGACTGATGGGGGAACGGTTCGTTTTCAAAGTGGCTGGAGATTGTCAGATGAAATGGCAGGGGTTTGTCTTGACTGCTTTGTTGGCGGGGGCACTAGCCTGCCCGGAGTTGTCTGCCCAGCAGGTGACGTTTCATCGGGTGGGAGAGCGGGTCGAAGTGCAAATGGCAGACCGCCCCTTCACCACCGTGCATACGGCCGGTTTCACCAAGCCGATTCTCTACCCGCTGTACGCACCCCAGCAAGTGCCGATGACTCGCAGTTGGCCAATGGAGGAGCGACCCGGCGAGCCCCACGATCATCCGCATCACAAATCCGTTTGGTTCGCGCATGGCAGTGTAAACGGAGCCGACTTCTGGTTCGACAAGGCAAGCATTGAAGTCGTTGGGGTGGCGATTGACGAGGGGCGCTCCGAGTGTGTGCTCGAGACGCGTTGGTCGAACGCGGGTGAGGAACTGGCGACCGATCGAAGCGTCTTGCGATTCGGATTTGATGAGCGGGCGCGCTGGCTGGACTGGGACCTGACGGTCAAGGCGGGTAACCAGCCGCTGGTCTTCGGCGATACCAAAGAGGGAACATTCGCAGTCCGCACGCATCCTGATTTGCAGTTGACGCCGAATCCCAAAGACAACGTCGCGGAAGTGTTTGGCCGCGCGGTCAACAGCGAGGGCGACGCGGATAAGTCCATTTGGGGCAAGCGGGCTCGCTGGGTTCACTACTCTGGTCCAGTCGATGGGGTTGCGGTCGGGATGATGCTGATGGACCATCCCTCGAACTTGCGACATCCGACGACTTGGCATGCGAGGGATTATGGATTAGTCGCGGCGAATCCCTTTGGACTGCATGACTTTTTGGGAGAGCCCGCCGGGAGTGGCGAGTTCAAGTTGCTGCCTGGCCAGTCATTGCGGCTGGTGTACCGTTTGCTGGTTCATGCCGGGGAGGCGTCGGATGAGGCGCGACGCCAATGGTACGACGAGTTTTCCCAGCGGAAGTAGGGCGAGCCTGCCACCAGCGGGGGCTGGGGGAAAGACGTGCCCAAGAGCCAGCCAGCGGGAAAGCCGCAGCCAATCCCCGCGAGCGACTGCACGCGGAACGGCTCTGTCGCCGGTCATGGAACGTTCGATTTGCCGCAGTTGCGGAAGTGACGACGGCGGGGCGCCGGCTTGCTCGCTACTCGGCGGCAAGTCTGGCGGTTGCCGCGCAGAGTTCGCGAGCGCGATCGGCGGATTTGGCTTCGGCGACAGCCCGAACGATCGGCTCGGTGTTGCTCGCGCGAACCAGCAACCAGCTATCGGGCCAATCGAGCCGCAATCCGTCCAGATTGCTGGGGGTGGCGTCGGCGAAGTGATCGCGGAGCCGGTTGAGCAGCCCGGCGATGCGATCGCGCCCGATCGCGAT
>JAJTFE010000186.1 GCA_021298375.1 Blastopirellula sp.
GTCGCAGTGCGGGCCTCGGCAGAGGGAGAAGACGGAGCGGAGTTCTCCTATGCCGGCCTGTTCAAGAGCGTTTTGAACCTGAAATCCCTGGAAGAGGTTTCACAGGCAGTCGCCGCCTGTCGGTTGTCTCGCGACTCCGATGCAGTCAAAAGCTACTGCCGCCGACACGCACTATCGGCTGAAGAGATCAACCTCGATGTCATCGTGCAAAAAATGATCCAGCCCGAATTGGCGGGCGTTGCCTTTTCGGTCGACCCGGTGACAGGCGGTAATCAAGTCCGAATCGAAGCCTGTGTCGGAACGGGGGACAAGTTGCTCTCCGGTCAACTCGCCCCCCTCCCGGCGGACCATTCGCTCCTTCAGCGACACCGTCCAAAAATCGAGCAACTCGCCCGGCGGGTGCAGCGGCATTTTGGCGAGCCACAGGATATTGAATTTGCAATTCAGGATGGAGCAATTTACCTGCTTCAGGCGCGTCCGATCACGCGTCTTCATTTCGAGCCCCAGGTTGGTGAATGGACCACCGCGATGTTCCGCGATGGGGGTGTTGCAGAGGGTGTCTGCTCTCCCTTCATGTGGTCGCTTTACCAACCGGTCTGGGAAGACACGCTCAAAGGAATGCTTCGGGAGATTCGTCTGCTGAAATTTGATTTTCCTGCAGCTCGCCTTTTTTTTGGGAGGCCCTACTGGAATCTGGGCGCGGTGAAAGAATGCCTGTCGGGCCTGCCTGGTTTCAACGAAGACTCGTTTGAAACTGATTTGAACATTGCCTCGCCTTCAACGCGGTCGCCGCGGCAAACTTCAAAATCGTTCTGGAATATCCTCCGCGCCGCGCCTTCGCTGGTCGCCATCAACCGCCGACTCAACCTCCAGCCGCAGGAAGCCGAGGAGACCTTGCGAGCAGGCGAATTTAGTCTGCAAGCCCTCGCCGAGTGCTCCACGAGCGATGCTCTGCAAACCCTCCGCCGCTTAGTCGAAGTGGAGTATCGGAAGATCGAATCCACCTATTTCCGCACCATTTTTTCCGCTGTCCTGGCAAAGATGGAGTTTCTGCTCCGGTTCCCACAAGCCGACTATCCGCGTCTCCTGACTGGACTACCCGAACCAAAATACGTTGCTCAGCTTCGCGAATTCCAGCGGGCCGACAAGTCGTCAGCCGCGGACTGGGAATGCTCGCTGCAAAACATCGCACATCACTGCCCTCTGGGACTTGACGTTCGATTTCCCCGACTGGATGAACAACCGGATTTACTGCGAGAACTCTCGCGGCACCAGGCGACTCGCGTCTCAGGAACGAAACAATCTGTCGAATTTGAGCATTCGAACGCCGAGGCATTGGCGCGGCTCCGACCTTGGAACAGACGGATGTTTTCCGCCAAACTGGCACGCCTCCGGCAACTGGTTTGGCTTCGGGAAGAGCTGCGCGATCTATCGAATCGCGCCTACTACTGGATTCGCCGCGTCGTGTTGCAACTCGCTGCCGAGCGAGGACTGGGCGAGGACATTTTCCAATTGACCTACAAGGACATCCTCCAGAACGATCAAAGCAACCTCGAAACCAATCGCGACGCCTTCCTGGCCTTTCGTCACTGCCCTGCGCCGCCGGAAATCCGCTCCGCATCCTCAGACCCAAATTTCAACCGGTCGCCAACACCCTCCCACAGAATGGCGGGCCTCGGAGTCAGCCCCGGTACGATCACCGGCCGGGCGCACGTCGTTAACTCGCTGCGAGAGGCATTTCCAATTGAGCCCGGATCGATCCTCGTTTGTCGATTTATCGAACCGAGCTGGGTTCCGGTTCTCGATCACGTCGTGGCCGTCGTTGCCGAAAGCGGGGGAGTGCTCTCCCACGCGGCGGTAATCGCACGGGAATACGGAATCCCGGCGGTCCTGGGAGTTGCAGGAGCGACCCGAGATATACAAACCGGCGACTACCTCCAGGTCCAAGGTGATCGTGGTATCGTCGAAAAGCTATCCGGCAAGATTTCAGAGCGTTCCGCGTCTATTCAGACTAATCAAGTTTCGTCCCCCTCCTGTCCTGATTGAGGTGTTGCCAGTGTTTCGGGATTTTCTTTCCAGACTGCGACTCAAGTGGTTCCTCGCCAGGAAATCACTGGACTACAGCTATGACTTTACCAATCTGCTGTACAAAACCTATTTGCATCACAATAAGATCATCCACTACCGGGATGGGCACCCGGTTTATTCGCTGATGACCCCGGCCATTTTCAGCAAGCCCTCGGCGAATTTTGTCGCTCGGGCCCTGTTCCGCAGCATTCAAAACAAGAACATGCCCAACCTGCTCAGCCTGGCGGTTAACGATGTTTGCAATGCCGCATGCGAGCATTGCAGCTTTTTCTCCGCGGTCGAGGAGAAGGGACGGAAGAACCTGACTCTGGAACAGATCCGAAAGCTTCTGGCCGATTCGCAGGACCTCGGAGTCTCGGTCATCAATTTTGTTGGCGGCGAGCCACTGATGCGGCGCGATTTCCATAAGATTGTCGAAGCGGTGGATCAGGATCGGGCCACGACAATCCTGTTTACCAATGGCTGGTTCCTCGAGGCTCGGGCCAAGGAGCTGCGACAAGCGGGGCTCGACAGCATTTTTGTCAGCATTGATGCTGCAGACGCCGGCAAACATGACGAATTTCGGCGCACTCACGGGCTGTTTGACCGAGCCATTCGCGGTGCCAAACAGGCCCTGAAACTCGGCTTTTCTGTCGGTTTCTCCACGACTATGACTCCCGAGTCGTGGCAAGCGGGCGAGCTTCAGCGAATCGTCGAATTGGCCCGCCAAACCGGTGTCCACGAAGTCTATGTCTTTGATGCCATGCCCTCAGGCCGTTATCAGGACCGACTCGACTTGGTTGACAATCGGCAGTGGATCGACGAGATGATCCAGTGGTCCGGACCATTGAATCGCGACAGTCGCTACCCGGGAATCACGTTCATGGCTCACATGAGCAGCCACTGCAGCGTCGGCTGCTCCTGCGGGACCAGCTATTTCTATCTCTCCCCCTACGGGGACGTGATGTCCTGCGACTTCAACCATGCCAAATTCGGCAATGCCTTGGAAGAGCCGCTTTGGAAAATCTGGGAACGACTGAGCACCGACCCTGAATTCTGTTCCGCCAAATGGGGCGGTTGCAAAGTAAAGGACGGCGAATCCCGCAGTTCTTCCTCCATTTGCACTGGACGAACTGAATCAACACCCACGCCGCTTGAGGTGTCCAAACCATGATTTCGCCCCTTCAATTTCTCCCACTTGCCGAATTTGTCTTCGAGAGGCAAGCCACCTTGCCGATCGTGTTATTCGAGATTTTTGTCCTGGTCGGCGCCGCGTTCGGCTGCTGGATCCTGAGCAAACTGGTCGACAAGCTCTGGCTGCGGCTTTTGATCACCGGTGCGGCAGTTTTCATCTTCGAACTCTTTACCGGCCCAATGTGGGTCAATGAGCGAATGGGCCCGTGGGCTTACCTCTATCTCGACCTCAGTTGGATCCTGACGCTTGGGTGGAGCGTGCTGATCCTCGGCGTCGTCACGCTGGTTGACACCTTCCTGCCCCGCCGGAGCCAAACCCAAAGGTTTTTCACCTATTTGGCAATCCTCTTGCCTGTGATCGTGGTCCTCGAAATCACCGTGGTCAACTTAGGGCTTCGCAGCTACTCACCGGAGGTCCTCAACTCAACCTGTGGCGTTATCCTGATCGGCGCACCGATCGAGATCCTGTTTTATGTCCCGGTGTTCATCTCGCTAATCATCACTTTTTACAAGTATTGGAGTTTCGTGCTCGACGGTACGGTCGACCAATCGACCGGACCAAGGAATTGGTTGCGTTCCGTTGCCATTGCGCTGGTTGGCGTGTTTCTGTTTGAACTCATGATTGAGCCGATGATTGAAAATCGGAACTTACCCAGCTGGTCCTATGTGTTTAACGACATCAGCATTCTGCTGACCGGTTCCTGGGTGCTTCTGCTCGCTTTCGGGGCGGTGGTCGTCGAGCGGGTTTTCGCGGGGTTCCCCGCGCCCCTCCGGTTTATAGCTGCGGTTCTGCTGGTCGGTTTTGTCGCCCTGGTGGTTGAGTCGTGGATGACCCTGAATGGCTTCCGTGTTTATGGGCCAAGCATGGTGGCCTGCTTCACCGGATTTCGCACTCCAATCACCGGCCTTCCTTCGGAGATTGCCTTCGCGATTCCCTGCTACCTCTCCCTGATCATTGCCTTCATTCGATTCTGGGAAATCGTGTGGGGGCGGAGGAACTGAAGATGGGAACATGGGAAAGTTTCAAAAAGAGCAAGTTTTTTGCCCGAACCAAATCAGGAATGATTGCGACGGCGTTTCTCTCCATCCTTTATTTTCCCTTGGGTCTTTTCGTCGCTGGCACCATTATCTGCACCGCAGGCCTGGGGCTCGTGGTTTGGATACCGATCTGGGCGACGATGGGGTTATTTATCGATGGTATGTACTTCCTCTTCAAACGAATGACGGCTGAGAAGAGTTGACCGCCAGCTTCCACCCCAATGGACGCTCTCCCCTGCTACGAAAGTCTCAACGCGGAAGTTCACCAACCCAATGACGGAAACGCCTTTTTTCAATACGGCCAAGTGTTTAATCTGGTTGGTTATTGGGCTTCTGCTCACCATCCTCGTTGGCATTTCCGAGCCTTCGATTGGCCTGTTCATTTTTGCTTCAATCATCTGCACTGCCTTTTTGTCGCTGGCCCTGTGGATTCCGTTCTGGATCTTCATCGGCATGGTGATTTACTACATTCCTTTGCTCTTGATCTGGTTAATCTCCCGAGCGATTCACAGGGAACCATGAGCACGTGGGGATTCCCCAAAATTCCCGCGGGTGAAAAATGATCATGGTATAGTTCGAAAAACGAGGGAGCTTCCGATAACATTCCGGACAATTTCGGTTTTGAATTGAGGCGGCTCCCTCAGACAGTGCTCTTTCAACCTGGAGCAGCATCCTCTTTCCTGCAGTAGCACCGACTCTTTTTGTCCAATGATTGACATCTCATGAATTCAAAACTGCGGGAATGCAATCAACTGTCGCAATTCACCGGCTCGACTCTGGTCGAGGCCTCTCCGCCACCCACAATCGGTCACCCGCCCGACATGCATCGGGTACTCTTGAATTCGGATGGGCAAGCGATCGGAGCCTGCTCCATCTGGTGGCGGCATACCCCAGCCTATCGCGACCAATCCGTTGGTTACAAGCCTGCCGCGATCTGGCCCGCGCCGGCTGCTCCCTTGCCCTCGGTCCCATCGACGGTAGCACGTGGAATAACTATCGCGCGGTAACCGAGTCGAGCGACGCCCCTCCCTTTTTCCTTGAGCCTCAGCATCCAGCCTCTCTAACCGAGTACTTTTTGGAGAATGGCTTTTCGTCTGAACTGAACTATTTTTCCGCCCTTGATCAACAACTGGCAGGCATGGACCCGCTCGCTCAGCGAGTTGCTGCCGAAATGAATTCGCTCGGAATCACCCTGCGGCCATTCCGTCTCGATGATTTTTCAGGGGAACTCCTTCGTTTACATGCACTCGCTACCGACTGTTTTCGCAGCCATGATTTGTTCTCGGAGCTCCATGCGCAGGATTTCCTCCGTTTGTATCAACCACTTCGGCCAGCAATCTGCCCTGAATTGATTCTGATTGCCGAGCGCGATGCGGTTCCCCTTGGCTTTGCCTTCGCTGTCCCGGATTTATTCGAGCGCCAACGCACAGGTGCTGCCAGGACCGTGATTCTCAAGACTCTCGGCGTGCTTCCCGACCGAGCCACTGCAGGCTTGGGATACCATCTGTTGAGCGAGATGCGGCGGCAAGCCTCCGCTATCGGCTTTCAAAGAATGATCCTCGCGCTGATGCGCGACACGCTCTACTTCTCCCGACGCCAGTTCCAACTCGGCACTCCCTTTCGTCGCTACGGCCTGTTTGCCCGGAAACTGTCACCATGAACGTGGTAAACCTCCTCATGGATCGGGTCCAAGGCATGCCGGACGCCACCGCAATCATCGACTACCGCGGCGGTAAGCCGCGCACGCTCAGCTTCGAGGAACTGGATCGGTCGGCCGGGCAACTCGCCGCCCTGCTGCGGCAGACCGGTTTGCAAACCGGAGAGACCGTTCTGATTCTCTGCCCAATGTCCGCGGAGCTTTACCTCATGCTGGCGGCGATTTTCCGCCTTGGCTTGGTCGCCCTCTTTCTCGATCCGAGCACTCCCCGTGAACAACTGGAGAGCAGCCTCAAAGGGAGACTGCCCCGTGCGTTGTTTGGCGGACGGGCCGTTCAGGCATGGCGCTGGTTCAACCCCATGCTCCGCCGGATTCCTTTCAGCTTCTGCACTGCTGCGGGAATTCCCGGAACGATACCTATCCGTTCCGCTGCACGATTGGAACCGCTGAGTGAAATCGCCGCTTGCTCCAATGAAACCCCCGCGTTGATTACCTTTACCAGCGGTACCGGCAGCCAGCCTAAAGCAGCTCTCCGCACCCATGGCTTTCTTCGCGCTCAACTCGAGGCTCTGAACGCCTGTATCCGGTATACCCCGGGAGAGACCGACCTCGCCACGCTCCCGATCTTCGTGCTCGCTAATCTGGCGAGTGGCCTGACCAGCCTGATCCCCGATGTCAACCTGCGTCGCCCTGAACGCGCGAACCCGCGCCGCCTGTGTGAGCTGATTGCGTTCCATAACGCAACCCAAATTGGCGGCTCGCCAACGCTGCTGGGTAACCTCGCAGATCATTGCCTCGATCAAAATCGTTCACTTCCAGGTCTCAAGCAGGTCCATGCAGGTGGCTGCGCACCGAATGCCGAGATCTCGGCAGTTTACGGATCGACGGAAGCCGAACCAATCGCCTGTCTGGGTCTCGGTGACATCGATCCAGCCGACCGGCAAGCGACCCTTTCGGGACTCGGCTTGCTTGTCGGCACACCGGTCGACTCACTCCAGCTCAGGATTCTCTCCGACCGCTGGGGCAAGCCGATTGGGCCATTCACCGCAGCAGACTTCGCAGCGGACTGCCACCCTCCGGGCGTGTCCGGAGAAATCGTGGTCAGCGGGAACCACGTTCTTTCCGGATATCTTGACCCCGCCGACGACAAGGAAACCAAGTTCGAAGTCGATTCGAGGCGCTGGCACCGAACTGGAGATGCCGGTTACCTGGACCATCGAGGTCGTTTGTGGCTCCTTGGGCGATGCTCTGGTGCCGTTCCGTTTGATGGACAGACCATTTACCCTTTTGCCATCGAACAAGTTGCGAGACAACATCCGCAAGTCCGCAATGCGGCACTCGTCGTAGTTCATGGGCAGCGAACCCTTGCCGTGGAGCCCCATCATCGCCGAGTTGATCCCGCTCAATTCGCAGGCCTGGTCGACCGATTACCGCTGGCCGGAGTCCAGCAGATTCGGGTCGTTCGCAAGATCCCAGTCGATCGACGGCACAACGCCAAGATCGACTACATCGCCCTTCGCTCGCTACTGGAGGGTCAGCGTTGAGCCAACTGCAGACAACCGTTGTTCCGGAAAAATCCCGCTCGCTCGAATCCGGCTGGACTCACTGGCGGGATTACTTTCGGGATCGCTTTCCGCTTTCCCTCTACGCAGTCTTGATCGCCAGTTTCTACCTCGTCAACCATGCGGTTGCTCAAGCCTTTGCGCATCCGAATCGGTCGATTCATCTGGATCCGCGAGTCTTCGCCGGTTGGCTGGTCATGCTCTGCCTGTTTTTCCAACTCCGGGTCTTTGACGATGACAAGGATTACCTTGATGACTGCCAACACTTTCCTGAACGCGTATTGCAGCGCGGAATCGTGACGAGGCGGCAACTGTTTGGCTTGGCTGGCGTGGCTTTCCTCGTCGAAATCATCTTCTCGGCAATTGTCGGCCTTCCTGCCTTGACCGCTGCGGCAATCGCCTCAGGATGGACACTCCTGATGTGGCGGGAATTTTTTGCCCGCGATTGGCTTCGACGGCACTTTCTGGTTTCGGCTCTGTTGCACCTGCTGGTCATGCCCCTGCTGGCTCTCGCCGTTTTTAGTTTCTCTACTGACCAGTACCCTTGGGAGGCCCCCCTCGGCTTCCTCGCTTTCTCGGTCCTCGGATACCTGCTCGCTTTCACCGCTGAAATTGCACGCAAGGTCCGGGCTCCAGAGGACGAACGCTTCGGCGTAAACACCTATACGCGCGTGCTCGGGATCTCGCGAACCGTGTTCCTGCTTGGAGGACTGACCCTGATCGAGGCCCTGCTCGCTGGTTCGCTCGGCCTCGTGCTCGGTTTAAGTTCCAGCTTCTTCCTCGTCCTCGGACAGCTGGTAACTCTGTTTCTCACAGCGGTCTTGGTCTTCCGGATCCGGCAGAACCGGGGGGCTGCCCGAGGAGTCCAAACCTGCTCGGCGGTCTTTTTACTCGGATTCGATTTGAACTGGTTGGTTGCCTTGGGACTGCAGTTGGGGATTAACGGGCAATAGAATGGGAGGATGCGAGAGCCCCTACTTTTCTCCACTTCGAATTCCCCTCCGATTGCCGACCCGCAGACCGTTGGCGGCAAAGCAGCCCGTCTATGGGAACTCGCGCGCGACGATGCGGCAATCCCGCGTTTCATGGTAATTCGATCGGATTGGTTCGAGGAATTTCTTGCGGACGCCGGGCTGGGAGATTGGCTTGCCGAGTCCTTGGCAACGCTCCCAACGACCCCGCACGATCGAGTCGAGGCGATCGCAGCCAGGGTCCAGGCCCGCTTGCTACAAACCGAATTGCCGGTCGCGATGTGCCAAAGTCTCGAGCAAGCCCAGCGGGAATTCTTCAGCCCGGGGACGCCGCTCGCCGTCCGCTCGTCGATTGTTGGCGAGGACTCGACGGAGCATTCCTTCGCGGGGATTCACGACTCGATCCTCGGGGTACGGACGTCTGCTGAACTTTGGCAAGCCTTGCGCAGCGTCTGGGCGTCGGCTTTCTCCTCGCGGGCCCTGCTTTATCGCCGCCATCGCGGACTGGCCGAGGCCGCCATCCGCCCGGCCGTCATCGTGCAGGAACTGGTCCCCGCAGTCTCGTCGGGAGTGGCCTTCTCCCGTCATCCGCTCGCTGCGCAGCGGGAACAAGTCCTGATCCAGTCGACTTGGGGACTCGGCACCGACATCGTCGGCGGAAGTGTCACTGGCGATACTTTTCTCGTCGATCGCCAAACGCTGCAAATCACACCGGAACTGACCGCCAAGGATCGGGAACTCATTTACGACATGTCCCTCGGGAATCTGGAGTCCCGCGAAACTCCACGAGAACGCCGCAATCAAAGCAGCTTGACCGATGAACAAATTGTCGACTTGGCTGAATTGGCGATTCGGCTCGAACAGCGATTCGGCCGTGCCCAAGACCTTGAGTTCTGTTGCGATCAAGCTGGAAACACTTGGCTGCTCCAAGCCCGCGATCTCACAGCAAGTTCCGCTCCGGAAGCCGTGCGCGAGAATCATCTGGTCTGGGACAATTCAAACATCGCTGAAAGTTACTCAGGTATCACGCTGCCGCTGACCTTCAGTTTAATTCGACGAGTCTACGCCATCGTTTACCACTGTTTTGCCGAGGTGATGGGAGTCTCTCCCCAAGTGATTCAGACCAATCGCCGAGTTTACGAGAACCTGCTTGGCTCGATTGAAGGTCGAGTCTACTACAACCTGAAAAGCTGGTACCGCGCGCTCAGCCTGCTGCCGGGATTCGGCTACAACCGTCGATTCCTCGAAACGATGATGGGGGTCAGCCAGTCGCTGGCATTGGACGAGCGGCCTCGCCAAACAGGCTGGTTCGGTCGCTGGTTTTTCGAATTCCCCGCACTTCTGCGGACCCTGACTCGATCCCTTTGGACTCTCTCCCAGGTCAATCGCTACACGGCCCAGTTTCAAGACAATTTTCAGAAGCACTACGCTGCCTGGGACCAGTTGGACTTTGCCGCAATGTCTCCCAGCCAGTTGCACGCTCAGTATGAGCGACTCGAAGACGCCCTCCTCTGGAACTGGAAAGCTCCGATTATCGGCGACTTCCACCTGATGATCTTCTATGGATTACTAAAACAATTCTGCGACAAATGGTGCGGTGTCCCCGGACTGCAGACGGAATTGCTCCGAGGAATGGGCGACCTCGAAAGCGCGGCCCCTGCGCACCAACTGCTGGAACTGGCCCGCCAGGCGGCATCCACACCTCGCCTAAAAGAGTTGATTCTGCGGGGGCGGGACCAGGATTTATTGGAATCGGTAGCGGCGGAACCCGTCTTCAGTGAGTTTCAACGCAACTTTCGGACGTACGTTGAACGATACGGATTCCGCTGTCCGGAGGAACTCAAACTGGAAAGCCCCTCGCTGCGCGACGAGCCGGAACGACTCTTCGCAATTCTGAGGAACTATCTGAAACTGGAGAAGCCCGACTTGTACGACAGTTCGGCCATCAGGCAACGAGACCTCGCAGCCCGCGCCGCCGCAGAGCTTCGCGCTGAGCGGGCACTCTCGCAACTACCTCGTTGGTTTCCGCGCAAGACGATTTTTCGCTGGGTCCTGAACCAGGCCAGGAGTGGGGTCCGGAATCGGGAAAACATGCGATTCTCGCGAACCAGAATCTTCGGCTTGATTCGGAAGATGTTTCGTTCGGTCGGGAACTCTTTCGCCAAATCCGGACACCTCAATTCGGCGGATGACATTTTCTACCTCACCGCTGAGGAAGTGTGGGACTATGTCAAAGGTACCGCCGTAACCACGGACCTCCGCGGAATCGTCAACATTCGCCACAGGGAATACGCAGGCTATCGCTCACAGCCAATTCCACCGGACAATCGCTTTGAAACGTTCGGGGTCGTTTACGATCGGAATTCATTTCGCTCGGTCGCCAAGCCCGCAGGAGACGCCAATCACACGCGACTCCTTGCCGGACTTGGCTCTTGCGCCGGCATCGTCACCGGGAAAGTCGTTTGCCTGGAAAACCCTCGCGACTACAAGGAAGTTCGTGGTGCAATCCTCGCCGGCCGGCGAATGGACGCCGGCTGGGTCACGCTCTTCCCGCTCGTGCAAGGCGTCCTGGTTGAGCACGGGAATCTCCTTTCCCACGCCGCCGTGGTCGCGCGGGAAATGGGACTGCCGACGATCGTCTCGATTCCGGGCTTGATGAGCCGACTGGAAAACGGAATGACCGTGCGGATGGATGGTCAAGCAGGCACGGTCGAAGTGCTTTCGACCTGATCGACGAGAAACCGCTGGTAGAAAAAAGCCCGGTCCCGACGAAATAGCTGTTCCGAAAATTCCGCCAGATGCTGGACTCGCGTCCCCAGTCGCTCCGGTGCCGAACGGGGAACGAAGGTGTTCCAGTAAGCCAAACGCGCTCCCGGCTTGGCCAACTCGAAGAGTCTGCAGTAGACCGCGGCGGCATCATTCGCCGCAAGGTACTCAAAGATATTGGAGAGGTTGAAACCGTCAAACCCCGCGCCGCGATATGCCTGCCCGACGGCCTCAATCGGCCCCGGCATCAGCGTCAACCGTCCCAAGCCGGATCGAATCGCTGCGAAGCGGCTTGGTTGCAGATAACGCGGCAGTGCTGACTGAAATGTCCCTCGCAATATGTATTCCAGATAGGGATTGTCGTGTGTCGGCAATTCCCGCAAGGCATACTCCGTACGCTGGAAAACCCGCTCGGCGACAGTGCCTTCGGCATATCGAAAAAACTCCTTTTCGCGACCGAGCCGAGCCATTACGTAGCGGCTGAAGAACAGGCGGAACAGGGTCCGCCAACGCCAAGTATTCCAGGTGCGATCGTAATAGTCCCGCCGCTGCTCCGCGTCCTTTTCCCGCAGCAAGACCTCTGACTGCCGAGCTGAATGAATCCAAGGCAGGATCCTGCGGCGGAATAGCCGAAAATAACGCTCCAATTTCCCGGCGTGAATCACGCCTGCGGAGACCAAGGCTGGATTGGCGTCCCAATGGCCTCTCGAACACTCGGAGAGCTCCCTCCTCAGGCCGGCATAAGTCCTCAACCGGTCACTGGCCGAAGAGCCTCCCAAAAACGGAAGCAACTCCTCGTATTCCAGCCGCGCAAAAGCAACTTTGCGGATCTCAATCGCGGCCAACTGTGCCGGACTCAGGTCGCCGACGACAACCTCGGCTCCCTCCGCCAGCAAGGCAAGCGAATTGTCGCCAGCCGAGCCTACAGACAGGATTCGCATGCCTGGCCGCGGATCTAAAGCCAAACAGAGGATCTCGGCATCCTCCCAGCAATTGGCGTAACGTATTGAATCCATCGCTGGCCTTGCTGAATTACCGCAAAGTTCGCTGATTCGCGAACCAAACCCCCGAGTCCGGCCCTTAGTCAAACTGGCTTGGAGAAAGACTTGGAAATCCTGGTCACCAAGTTGCGCGGCGTAAAGCGGACACTTTGCGCCATCAGCCAATTGATGATTCCGGGAATGTAAACTCGTTGTCCCCGTTGCATCGCCCGATACCCACCAGCTGCAACATCTTCGGCCGTCGGCAGTTTCTTGTTCTTGACCAGGGCCGAGTCGTGCATACTCGCTTTATCCTGAAAACCAGAAGCCGTCGGACCAGGGCAAAACGCTGTCACGGTCACGCCTGCCCCTTCCAGCTCAGAAGCAAGCGCCTCGGAAAAGCTTAACACGAATGCCTTCTTCATGATTTTCCCACGAGCGGCAATGATCTCAGGCAAGAACAGCTTGGTCAGAATGACGACCGTGTTCATGTTCAACCGCATCATGGCCAGTTCGCGCTGGAGATCGGATTCCCTGAACTCGCCAAAACTGCCATAGCCAGCATTGTTGGCCAAAGTGTTGATGGACAGCCCGCGCGTTTTCACTTCCTTAAACAGCTCCGCTGCGCCATCATCAGACTCGAGGTCCGCAACGATCGGAGTTGCCATGACTCCATACTGTGCCTGCAATTCATCAGCCAAAAGCCGCAATTTTTCTTCACTTCGGGCAACCAAAATCACATCATGGCCATCTCGAGCGAAATTCGCGGCCAACTCCTTTCCAATTCCTGAGGAAGCACCGGTAATGAGGGCTGTCTTGCGCTTGGTGATCATCAATTTCTCTGAGGTAGGAAAAGGATCGTTTGGATTTGGGCTAATCTTATCAAAAACGATTTGTGGCGGTCATCCCGGCGAGCTCAAGCTTCACCAGCTCTCATTACTGCAACCAACGGAGCTTGAATTGATTCTCAAGGCTTGCCTGGGTCGCCTGCGTGCCGCAGTTAAAACTGATTTACGAGCACTCAGGCTTAACCTCAAATTCAAGGAACTGCTCGATCTGTTGGGCTACCTCGACGGGCCGCTCCAAGACCGAAACATGCTTGCCAGCTACAGGAGCGAACCGCCCCCGAGGTAGCAAAGCGGCGGCAGCAGCCTGGCCTGCAACCGGATACAGATCGTCGTCCTGTCCCGCAACAACCAATGTCGGAGCCTTCAAGTCAGCAAGTCGATCCTTAAGCGGCTGGCTCCGCAACAGCACCGAGCGGACGGCGGCAGCCAGCGCACGAGGCTGGGCAGCACTGAGCATTTCATGGAATTGCTCCACATAAGAGCGGTTGCGGGCCAGAGCCTCCTTCGAGAAAAAGCTCGCCGCCACTCCCTTGCGGTAAATCGCACTGCGCAACAGCCAGCGGGATCCCCAGGCGACCAATCGCGTTGAGACTTGAGGCCGACCCCGGCCAAGCTCAAACGGGGTATTCAGCAAAAGCACAGCCCGAGCACGCTCAGGGAATGCGAGAGCGAGGTGCGCGGCGACTAAACCTCCCCAAGATGTTCCTCCAACGATCGCCCGCTGCAGTCCGAAACAATCCAGCACCGTTCTCATCGCCATTGCGCACTGTGCGATTGTAAATTCATGACTTGGCCCGTCGCTCTGTCCATGCCCAAAACCGTCAATCAACAAAAAACGAAATCGCCCCGAGAGCTTTTGCACCAACGGATCGTAAATGTGATGGTCGGTGAAGATCGAAGGCCATAGCACTATGGTTTCGGCCCAGGTTTCGACTCCCGCTCCAACTTCCACCACGTGGAGCTTTCCCGAAAAGGCGGAAATCCAATGCGAAAGCGGAGCGGCTGGCGAGCGGGTAGTCGTCGAGCTCATGTTGTTACCGATTTTCCTGGTGGCCTTATTGACGATGAAGTTCAACCTGAATGACTAAGCAAACCGCCTCTCGCCAGTCCATGCAAAAATGAATTTCGCGCATGCAATCTCTCCCTGCGAGGCTTACCTTCTTGATGCGACGAGTTGCAGAGATCTAAAAATTCTGCTGCTCCAAGTACCGCTTGGCCAACAGGCAGCGCCAACTGCCGGATACCACTATTGTTCGCGACAGGGGACAGCTCAAAAGGCGTAACGAGGGGCAAGGAAACAGCGAACCCCTCGATGTAGACACTGTCTACATAGAAGCTTATCGGACGATGTTGCCACTGTCAACATTGCAGGCTAGAATTTTTCTTGAAGTTTCATTTCTACCGCCCGTGCAGAGCGAACATGGCTGAGGCGAAATACCATCACGGCGACCTGGAGCAGGCCATCATCGAAACAGGCCGGCGGATGCTCGAGCGATCGGGCGTTGCCGAAGTAAGCTTGAGGGGGATCGCCAAACAGATTGGCGTCAGCCACCAGGCCCCGTACCAGCATTTTGCCTCCAAGGCGGATGTCTTGCTGGCAATTCGCAATGCCGGATTTGCCAAACTGGCCGAAGAAACTCGCCGAGCAACAGCCAAGCACCCTCGGTCGCCCCGGTTGCAACTGGAAGAGGCCGCAGTTTCCTACGTGCGGCTGGCGCTCGAATCTCCAGCCGTTTACCAGTTGATGTTTGGAGGACAGATCCGCCCCGACCAAGTGGCGGACGAGGACCAGGCAGACGCCAGAGAGGCCTTTGCGGCACTCGCGGCAATTTTTCAGCCGACAGGGGAACCACTGACAGAAGCAAACAATGTCCGGACTCGACTCGTCTGGGCGATGGTCCATGGCATCGCCTCACTGCGAATTAATGGTTTTTTGGCTGACCAAACGGAGGAACTGGTCGATCTCACAAAATCCGCCTGCCGAATGTTCGCGGCATCATCCAAGAAAA
>JAJTFE010000187.1 GCA_021298375.1 Blastopirellula sp.
TCAACAACAAACCAAATCCGATTGCCCACTTGGCCATGAATTTTCCCTTTCAATAGACGATTTCCCGGCTGCGGGCCCGGAAGTTTCGAGATGACACCAGTTCGTTGGACCGCAGCGATGGAAACCGGGATAACCCAAAACGTTCACTTCCGTTTCTTGCCCGGATAGTTGTAGGCCGGGTTATCAGGGTCGAAATCGGCAGCGGTCAGTCCCGGATTGAGCTCAAGGTCCGAATAAAAGAAACGCTCCAGCAATGGGGGTTCTTGCTCGGGAGATTCAGGCCAATCGAAGCCTTCGTAGCCAAACAGCAGTTGCCATTCGATGTCGAAGTAGATTCGGGCCAGGTGAAAGTCGTAGGGCCCCTCCCTGCGCGGATGGCGGATCTCCAACAGGACACAGCGACGACCATCCACCTGACAGTCCGGATCGAATTCGATCTCGCAGGAACCAAAATCCCGATCGCGCTGGCCGCGCTCAATCATCAGCTTAAGCAGGTTCTCGATCCCGATGTTGGTGATTGGGTACTTGTTGCCATTCATTGCGACTGGGCCGTCGGGTGGGAGATTCCAGCGGGCCAGATTGAGCAGCCCGGCTTGATGGGCAATGAGGTTGCCGTCATTCTCCCCCTCGACCCAGATCACTTCCTGCCCATTCATGCTTTGGGGTTTGAGGAATTTCCCATAGACAGCGAAGGAGACTTCTCCCCGCTTTTCCCGAATCTTGCAGAGCATGTGCTGGGCTTCGCGAACTTTGCCGTTCAAGCGAACCTCGCTCACCATGCGACATTGATAGTCTTGAACATTTTGCTGCAGGTGCTCCAGCGCCCGCCGGGCGACGTCGAGGACGACATCGAGCGGATTCTCGGCCGCGGCCAGTGCTTCCTTGGAGAGTCCGCCCAGCACCCCCGGCAGCGGTTCGCCGGGAACCGGCTCACTCCCCTTACCGGAAGCCTCGTTTCCGTCTCCACCCCGGGAGATGGTCAACTCATGAGCCAAGGCCGGATCAGCGGTGGCGACCAGCCAGTTCTGCCAGATGTAGTTGGCCCCGAGAAAAAGTCCGGGCAGCAGGAGCAGGAGGGCGAGCGTCCCCAAAACCCAGATCCGCAGCCCCCGACGGCCCGGTTGGGTGGAGGAAGTCGAGGGGGACGATTGTTCCTCAAGCGGACTGCTCCGCTGTGAATCGCGTTGTCCTGATGCTTCGTGGTTGCTCATTCGTTTTTAGACCAACGGGGCATTGCCGCCGGTGACCGTCTTGCGCCTCCCCATCAACAGGCCGCAAACAGTTCGGCGTAATTCAGAATCCAGTTGTCAATCCGCGTTTTAAACTCCGCGAGGTCGACTTGTTCGATTTCCTGAAAGTGGTTCCAGCTGGCAACTTCCCGATTCTTGATCGTGCCTTTGCCCGAAATATTGACCACCTGAAACTGATTGAGCGGGCGCACGACCAGCTCGAGTCGACTGTAAAAACTGCCGCCCTTCATTAAATCATCGCGCTTGATGGCTCCGCCCCAGCCGCGCTCTCCATACACGGTTTCGTAATCAAAACCGGGAAAGTGATTGGTCAACTTCCGCAAACCGTCCTCGATATGCTCGCTCAGCGCGAGCCGATAATCGGTATGGTGGCGGCGAAGCTCCTCTTCGCTCAGCTTGCGGTTCTGGCCAGCTGCGCGCTCGGTCTCAGCCCGCTCTTTGCCGCGGGAAATCGCCTGTTTTAGTTGTTCTTCGAAGTCCATGCCTGCGCCTTGTGCTCTCATCGAATCCCTGAATTGTATCGCTTTCGGCCCTTTTGCGGCAGGCAAATCATCCGCCGCCAAGCAGGGGTGGGAGTGACCCATTTTCGCTCGGTCCAGCCTTAGCGTTTGGGATTGTCAAAAAAAGCGGCTGAATTTAAGCTTCCGGTTTCGATTTTCCGCTGTTTGTTGCGGTGGACCGAGTGCCGTCTGTGGTCGCGCTTTTGCTGATTCGATTCAGGAGAGAGACGACTCGCGCCTGCAACTCGAGGAGTTCTGACCCAGGAATTCTGACAATCGCCGGTTGGCTTGACCCCCAAACTGCGCGACCGTCTCCCCCGCGCCCAGGAGTTCAAGCGTGATTGTTGCCGCATCGACCAATTGCTTTCCCGACCTGCCCTTCGACGACGCGATTGAAAAGATCGCCGATCTGGAATACTCCAGCGTCGAGCTGGCGATTCACGAAAACGGGCCCCACTTCCGCCCCAGCGAGGTGGTCTCCAATTTTGAACAGGCTGTGCTCCGCTGCAATTCGATCCGCCGTCTCAACCTGACGGGGCTGAGCCTCCAATTCAACGCCGAGGGCGAGGAATACTTCGACCAGTTTTCCCGCTGCTGTGCGCTCGCCAAAGCGGTCAAAGTGGTGACCCTGACCGTCCCCAGCGGTGAACATGGAACACCTTTCAACGAGGAAGTCGAAAAGTTCAAGCGGCTGGCCCAGATCGCTGACCGACATGGCATCCGGGTCGGCATGCGCAGCCAGTACGGACATCTCTCCGGCGACGTCGACACCGTCTCGGTTATCTGCGGCCATGTCAAAGTTCTCGCCCTGAGACTGGACCCGAGCCAATACGTCTACAAAACCGACCGTCCGGGAAACTACGAGAAACTGCTCTCCTACGTGCACAATGTTTACCTCCGGGATTCGAACAAGGAACACCTCCAAGTCCGCGTCGGGCAGGGAATCATCGATTTTGGAAAACTGGTCACCCAGTTGAGCCAAATCAATTACAACCGCGCGCTGGTCGTCGAGCTAACCCCCCAGCCTGACGTCGACCATCACGGAGAGATGCGCAAGCTCCGCCTGCTGCTCGAGAGCCTTCTGGAGTGAGCGCAGTCCCATCACGGCTCAGCTTACTCACGTTTTCCCCCAACCGGGGGCAGCGGGGCGGTCGGGGCACCGGAGCGGTCTGGTCGGGAGCCAACGGAGCGGCACTGGAGGGACTTAATCCCCGGGCGATTCCGGCTCGTGCTGCCAGCTTTCCAACCGCAGAGGTTGGTCTGAGTGGGGGTCTGCGACGCGAAGGGCAACTTTGCCGCTGATCACTTCATCAATCAACCGCCCGACGACTTCTTCCCTCCAGCCCTGCAGAGTTGGCTCGTCCGAACCACCGCGGAGCAACCCGAGCTTTCGCGCGGCGATGTTCCGCACATCGTTGGCCGAGGCGACGAGCGCCGGGGCAATTTGCTGGTCGACACAAACCAGATTCAGGCTCGTGGTCAAAAACTGCCCGAGCAGCCCTAGCGATACGGAGTGTTGCGCCGCTGGCTTGGGAGGCCACTGCTTTTCAGGAAGTTCCAAAGCGAGTCCGACTTGACGGGCGACAAGCGGCAGGTAACGGTCACTGACGCGCTGCTGCAGTCCGCGGATTTCCTTGACCCGGCCGAGGTCGGCTTCTCCACGCTTGGCAATTTCAACCAGCAGGTCATCCGGGAGAATTCGACGGGGCGAGCGATCCTGCTGACGGGCTTCGCTTTCCCGCCAATCATACAGCTGCCGCACGATCGCGAGCGTCTGGCGACTGAGCCGACTGAGCGATGGCAGGCGTTGCCACTGCGAAGTGGTCTCACTCAATTCAAGTTCGCCCAGCCAGGTGGCAACTTCCTCCCGATACCACTCCCTTCGCCCGAGCCGGTCGAGCCGCTCGCCCATCCGTTCGTACATCTGAATCAGGTACTGCACATCCTGCAGGGCGTAGCGAATCTGTTCGCGCGTCAGCGGGCGCTTGCGCCAATCGGTGCGCGTCTCGCCCTTGGAGAGTGAAACGCCTGTCAGTTGATTGACGAGGGTCGTGTAGGCGGCAGGATATTCCATGCCGATAAAGCCGCCGACCAGTTGCAGGTCAAACAGTTCGCGCGGACGGGCACCGGTTGCCCGGAAGCAAAACAGAAATTCCTCCCGCGCCGCATGCACGACGGTTGCCCCGACATCGTTGACGATCAGCTCCCAGAATGGCGTCAGATCCTTGATCGCAATGGCATCAATCAGCGCCATCCGTTCGCGCGTAGCCACCTGGACCAGGCAGAGCTGCGGGCGGTACCGATTCTCCGAGACAAACTCCGTATCGAAAGCGAGCACGTCCGTCCCGCGCAGGCTACTGCAAAACCGCGCCAGTTGCTCGGCGGAAGTGAGGTGTTCGAATTCCGGAAGCTTGTTCAAATCAGCCGCGAGCCGCAACTCGCACTCCTCAAGCACAGGACAAGACGGACCTTGGAATCCAAGTAAGGTTAGCCTCGCCGAGGGTCATTGACCAGTCATTGACCAGTCACTTGCAGGGCGGGGAAAAACGGTCGTCTAGCCAAACGCTTCGGAGGGGCCATCCGTTGCCCGCCGGGCCGCTGCGTTCCGGGGCACCCGGGAGATAGGGTCAAGGGGGAGGGGCCGGGGGGGACGCGCAAAGGAAGTTCCGCTTGATAAACTGACGGACGCCCGAAATCGTCTGGATGGAGTCCGTTTTCGGGCTCGCCGCTCCCCCCCAAAAGCACTTCTCGGCTGTTCCCTCGCTCATGTTCCGCCTGCTCGTCAGCGTTCGCAATCTGGAAGAAGCCGAAATGGCTCGCCGCGCCGGGGTCGACCTCGTTGACCTGAAAGAGCCGGCCGCGGGAGCCCTGGGGCCGGTCGCTCCCGGCGAACGCTCCCGGATCGCGAAACATTGGGGGCAACTCGGGCCGACCGAGCTGATTCCGCCGCTGAGCGCCGCGCTGGGCGAATTGCCAGAGTTCGCAAACGGTGAGCCTCTGTCCGGGCCGACGCGGCCCTTTGGCCCGGGCGACTGCTTCCGCTACGCCAAGATTGGATTGGCTGGTGCAGCGCGGAATGCGACCTGGCGGGAACGCTGGCAGGCGGTCGCCGCGAGTCTGCCGCATCCGACTGCGATGGTTGCCGCCGCCTACGCCGACGCCCCCGCCGCTCAGTCCCCCGAACCCGAGGACGTGCTGGAACTGGCGCTGGCGAACCGCGCCGAAGTGTTTCTGATCGACACGTTCGACAAACGAGCGGGAAGCCTGTTTGAACTCTTGCCAGCCAATCGCCTCGCTCGCCTGAGGGAACAGGCCCGGGGGCGGCTGGAGTTCGCTCTGGCTGGCTCAGTCCAACGCCGACATGAATCGCGACTTCGCGACCTGCAACCCGAGATCGTGGCCATCCGCGGGGCGGTCTGCCGGTCGGGACGCGCCGGTGCACTTTGCCCCCAACTGCTTTGCGAGTGGCGGATGCTGACTCGCAACTGGCAGCGGAACTGACGGGTTGGACGCCTTCCCTGCTGGACAGCGGGGCTCTTGGTGAACAGCAGGGCAACGGCCTGAAGCGACCGCGATTTCCAGGTTCAGCAACTCCGCTGCAAGCCTTCAATTCCGAATATTCAGATTTGGCACGGCACTTGCGATTCTTCTCAGTCAATGCGAAATGGCAGTCCGCCAGAATGTCAGTTGGAAGTCTGTCAGGCCCTGAACAAGCCTGGACCAACCTTTTTGATTTGGGAGAAGTGAAATGAGAAACGGGTCCAATTGCTGTGGTCCGAAACAATGGTCGCGCGAAGGTGCCCGCGGTTCACGCGGAATGCTCGGCCGCGAGTTTGAGCAACTGGTGAGCGAGTTTCTACCGGTGCTGGAAGGCGTTTCCGGTCGAGGATTTTCCGGCCGGAGTGGCTGGAGTGTGCCTTGGGATATTGTCGAGACGACGACCGGATATGAATTGATGATCGACCTGCCCGGAGTTGCACCGGAAAACGTTCAGGTCGAGTTCAACGATGGCGTTCTCTCGGTCTCCGGCCAGCGTCCCGCGCCGGAACAAGTCGAGGGCCGTCAAGTTCATCGCAACGAGCGGCGCTGGGGTAACTTCCAGCGTTCGGTCAAGCTGCCGGAGGTTGATGGAGAGCGTATTTCAGCCGAGTTCAAGCACGGCGTGTTGCTGA
>JAJTFE010000188.1 GCA_021298375.1 Blastopirellula sp.
GCTGAAGACCTGGTGGCTGAAGACCTGGTGGCTGAAGACCTGGTGGCTGAAGACCGGGTGGCTGAAGACCGGGTGGCTGAAGACCGGGCCGGAGCAAAAGTCCGGCCCCGACTTGGTTCCGCCGAACTCCGTTTGCATCAGGGCTGAGCTGTGAACCAGCCGTGTGGCTCAGGGAGATTTCTCAAAAGGGCGACCATTCTGGATTGCCCATTCTGGGTTGCCCATCGCCGAGTTGGCTTAACGCATTCTCCACCAAGTGTGTTCTTCCCAGCCCCGCGCGGCGATCAGCGGCTCGATCGCGGCCCGGAATCGCAGGGCATCGACGGGATAGCCTTTCGTCGGTTCCAGGTCGGGCATCTCCGCTTGCCAGTACCGGTTAAACGCCTCCATACAGAGCTCGCGAACGTATTTGGCGTACATGGAAGCGAGGGCCACTGCCAGCTCTGACTCGCCCCCCGCCGCGAACTGGATTCGCACATCACGGCCTGAGTATGCGAAGCCGTAACGGCTGATATGGGCCGTTTCGCATTCATGTCGCACCGAGCCGACCGCGAACTGCTTTGCAATGGCGTTCGCGTAGCGGTTTCGGCCTCCGTGCTTATCGCAGCAGATCACGACAGGCTCGCGGTCGGCTGGCAAGGAGTCAAGCAGGTGCCGGGCTAATTGCAGGCTGATCCCGGTCAGCAAATGGCTTTTGTTTCCCAGCCGCTCTGTCAGTTCATTGAAGATCGCCGGGAACAGCGGGGCGGAGTGCACGCCGAGTAATTCAGCACCCTGGTCAGCACAGGATGCCTGAAAAACAGCAGTCAGCTCGACTACTGAGCCCGGTGTCGCAGCGCGAGGCAGAGACAAATCGCACTGTTCTAGTTCCGCGACTTGATCCAACTGCTGATGCAGGCTGGGTAGTTGATCGTCTGAACTCCAGAGCCACGAGTTTTTGGAGCGGCAAGTCAGGCGAGCAAGCGCGGAGCAGGTCGGACAAGCTTCCTGAAGTGGCTTGTTGAAATTGAGGGCAAACCGCCCAAAGATTCTGCTCGAGGCGGAGCAGCGAGTCGGTGGTGTGAAGTTCCTTGGAATCGGCGATGGCAATTTTGCCTTCGACAGAGGTGGCGCTCAGGGCCGATTCGAGCAGCTGATAGAGATCGCAATCCGTGGTTGGCGTCCGCCAACTGCTGGCCCCGACCACCAGTGGCCCCAAGTTGGGCGCGTAACCGGCCTCGTCGATGCCGAGCAGATAAGGCATGCAGAACCACTTGGAAAAAAGCTGACTCGTGAGGAAAGCGAACGAAAAGCCCGAGCTCTGTGTTCGATGACCGGAAGGCGAAGCCGGGTTCGATTGCTGCTGCAGCTTCAAGCCGATCGCCGGATGGCGTATGTTGTACCGATTGCAATGTGCCGGGGACAGCCGGGTACGCGTCAGGACCCCGTCACGGGAAAAAGGGCCTGTTCGCAGCGCAAGTGAATTGGAATCCCGGGGGAGAACAAGCGTGACCGAATCGACCAAAACTGAGGTGCGGGCTGAGTTGCCGGGAATCCTTTCGGCGCTGGGTGGACCATCGCCTTGGCAAGCCAACGCCAGCGGAGTGTCATGGCGGGCGGGAGCCGGTCCCGTCATGCGGCTGCGGAGTCCGATTGATGGTTCCGCGTTGGGGGAGTTTGCGGCATCCACTCGGGGAGACGTAAACAGCGCCGTGGAGGCAGCGGAGGCCGCTTTCCAAAAGTGGCGGATGGTTCCTCCTCCACAGCGGGGCGAACTGGTGCGGAGAATCGGCGAGCGATTGCGGCAGCTCAAGGAGCCTCTGGCCCGGTTGGTGACGATCGAGAGCGGCAAGATCCTCCAGGAGGGTTTGGGGGAAGTGCAGGAGATGATCGACATTTGCGATTTCGCCGTGGGGCTGAGTCGGCAACTATACGGTTTGACGATTGCCAGCGAACGGCCGGGGCATCGCATGATGGAGCAGTGGCACCCGCTGGGTCCGATCGGGGTGATTAGCGCCTTCAATTTTCCGGTAGCCGTTTGGAGTTGGAACGCCATGATCGCGCTGGTCTGCGGCGACCCGGTGATTTGGAAGCCTTCGGAAAAGACGCCCCTCTGCGGGATGGCCTGTCATGCGATTGCCAGCGACGTGGCAGCTGGATTTGCCGCAGCACCCGCTGGCTTGCTGCAGTTGGTTCAAGGTGGCCGGGAGGTGGGTGAGGCCCTGGCGCAGGCTGAGCGTGTGCCGCTGATTTCCGCCACGGGCTCGACGGTGATGGGCCGCAGCGTGGCGGTATCGGTCGCCCGGCGATTGGGACGCTCCCTGCTGGAACTGGGAGGAAACAACGCGGCGATTGTCGCGCCGACCGCGGACCTCAACCTGGTGTTGCGAGGCTGTCTCTTTGCCGCCTTTGGAACGTGCGGCCAGCGTTGCACATCGCTGCGGAGGTTGTTCGTGCATGAGTCCCTGCTGGAATCCTTGATCGGACGACTGACTCAAGCAGCGAGCCAATTGACGATCGGCGATCCTCGCGAGCCAAAGACGTTGATCGGGCCGTTAATCGACGAATCGGCCGCAGAAGCGATGTCCAAGGCGTTGGCGGAGGCTCGCGCGGCCGGCGCTCATATCTGGGGTGGCGAGCGACTGACGCCATCGGAATCGGGCAGCGGCGTTTACGTGCGCCCGGCAATCGTCCAGACTCGGGCCCCGATCGCTCCGATGCAACGCGAAACGTTCGCGCCGATTCTGTACGTTGCCCCTTATCGAGATTTGGAGACGGCCATCGCGTGGCAGAATGCGGTACCGCAAGGACTGTCGAGTGCCATCTTCACCGGGAGCGTTCGAGAGGCCGAATGGTTCTGCTCGGCGGCAGGTTCCGACTGCGGCATTGCTAATGTGAATATTGGCACCAGCGGAGCTGAAATCGGCGGCGCCTTCGGAGGAGAAAAGGAAACCGGTGGCGGCCGCGAGTCAGGTTCCGATTCGTGGAAGGCCTACATGCGGCGAGCGACCAACACGATCAATTATTCCAGTGAGTTGCCGCTGGCTCAGGGGATTCGCTTCGACATTTAACTGTCGGAGGCGTTCCGGCGTGAGCTGCCAAGGAATTTAAAGCCCGACCAATGTGGTTGAGCCCCACCAGTTTGCCGATGCCTTGGGCTTGCCGATGCCTTGGGCTTGCCGGTGCCTTGGGCTTGCCGGTGGCTTGGGCTTGCCGGTGGCTTGGGAATGTCCGTGTCGCAGGCGGACCGGACCATCCTGTGAGCGGGCCCCTAACATCACCGCGAGGCCCTCGGTCGACATCACCGCGAGGCCTCGGTCGACATCACCGCGAGGCCTCGGTCGACATCACCGCGAGGCCTCGGTCGAACAAGCGGGGCGAGGGTCGGCAACTCAGGCCCCCGACTGAAAGATAGGCACCGCCAGTGGGCGAGAAATAGGCACCGCCAGTGGGCAAAATAGCAACGCCAGTGGGCAAAATAGCAACGCCAGTGGGCGCGAAATAACACCGCGTCACCAAATCACGCCGCTGGAGGCGTGTGATGGTTTCATCGAGGGCGACTACTTCTTGCGGTGCCGAATGCGGGCGCGGTTCCGGCGCTTCTTACGACCCAATTTGCGACGACCCTTGCCAGATTTCTTAACACCCACGCGAGACCACTCCTCTACTGCAAATTGGTGGGCGGATAGTCCGCCACCGCCCATGCTGGTCGAATGCCAGCGGCTGATTCGAAAGAGCAAAAGTTTAGTCGATCGGTCCCCTGGTGGGCAAGTCTCCCGGCACGGGGGAAGACCATTGGTTTTCCGCCTTGTTCGTCACGAAACGGGAAAAGGCACGGGATTTGACTGCACCGGGGGATGAAACCGGCCCCGGGTCAACCTTCTAGACCAAGCCAGGAATGAGCCGATAGGGAACCTTTTGCATGTATTCCCGGTATTCGGGGGAGCGGCTGAGCAGTCGCTCTTCCGCCAGAATCCGCAGGCTGAACAACCCCATCATGACTCCGTAGACGACCATGTTGTGGCTGGAAAAATGATTGAGCAGGAACCCCAGAAAACTGACTGTATAGGCAAAGTACAGCGGATGGCGGACGACCCGGTACATTCCCGACGTCCGGATGCCTCGGTTGGCTGGCACGAAACCGATACTGCGGTTGAGGGAAAGAATCCCCGCTACCTGAAGCCCCAGTCCGATGACTTGAATGGCGGTCGGCAACCAGTGATCCGTTCCGCTGGTGCTGACGAAAAAGAAGTTAATCCAGGCCCCGACGATTCCAATGAACCAGTCATACAGGGATGTGGAAATTTCCTGGGCGGGTTTGCGAGTCAGGTAGAAGTATGTGTCCGCTGTGACCTTGGTGAGCATCATCAAGCTGCTCAGGCGAAACGAGGCTGACACGTCCTGGAAATTGACCAGCACGAACCGCAGAAACATCAGGGCCAACAACAGGTTGCAGACTCGCTCCCAGTTGACCCAACTGAACAAAGTAGATTTGTTCGAGGCTTGCAAGGCTGCGAAGTTCATATGCTGCCGAGGAGGTGCGAGGGCGATGCCGGAAATGATCGCTGTAAGTTAGCCTGCTTTTGGGCCTCGTGCCGGCTGGCAGTCTCAACAGTGCAGCAAACTTTGAACAGCGGAGAGGAATAAGCTGCCCAAACGTCACGAACCGAACTCAGCACCGAGTCCTCAGGCAGGAGGCAGCCCGCCGGGTTCGGGGTGCAGGCAAGCAGGAGCTTACCTGCCTCAGTCGAGCTCATAATCATCCGCCGCCGCATCTCGCTGACAGACCGCCAGTAATTGCTCGTGCAACGCTTGCTGGGCCTTGGGAAGTCTGCTGGGATCGATCTCCTTGAGCAGTTTCAGCGCTTTGCGGGGGAACTTCTGGTCGACCGCCAGATGCCTTCCGAGTCCGAGCCGAATCTGGTCGGCAAACGGCTGGTCAAAATTCTCAAGATAGAGCCGGCCAAAGTCGAAGGCGGCGTTCCAGTCTTTGGCTCGAAAGGCGAGCGTGAACAACTGCCGCAATTGGGGCTCCGTCCAACTGGCCGAGCTGTCGCGTTTGCGCCACTCCCGAAACTGAGCCATTGCGGCTTGGTAATTTCCAGCCTGAAGATGCATTTCCAGGGAACGCTGAATCGCAGCCAGTTTTTCCTGTAGTGATTTTTTCTCGGCTCGGTCGGCCTGTTGCTCGAGGACGTTTCTCTTGCGGGGTTTCGCTTCGAGTTCCTTTCCGCGAGCCTCCAAAAACAGCGAGTACAGATCGCCATTCTCGGTATCAATCCAGTTCCATTTGAGCCCGACAATCGCCACCACCAGCCCGACGGCCGCGCCGCCCACATGCAGCAACGGCGTGCTCAGCTGGAAGTTGGTGAACAGCGCCATTCCGAAGTCCCAGAGGACATAAAACAGTCCGAACAAAAGCGCGGGGAGGTCGAACAGGAAAATCCGGAACATGAAAAACAGCAGGCATTTGATTTCATCTTTCGGCATCCAGACCATCGCCAGCATGATGGTCGAGTAAATCGCTGAAGAGGCCCCCAGGGAGGGCGGCGCGGGGCTCCCCAGCCATAAGAGTTGCTCCAGCGCCGCTTTGGCGATTCCCATCAGTACATACAGCACTGCGAAAGTGAGGGACCCTGCCCGACCTTCGACGAGCATCCCAAAGATGTAAAGGAACAGCATGTTGCCGAGGAGATGGCCGACATCGGCGTGCATGAAATTGGAGGTCAGCCACTGGACCGGGTGCACCCCTTCGCCGTGGGAAAGGGCCCAATCGATCCAACCCTCCACTTCCATGACCAGGGTAATTTCATCGTCGGGAGCAACTTCCGGGAACTGGATAAAGGGGCAAAAACATTCAACAGTTCCTTTTGTAAACTGCCTGCTTGAGTCTCTCGGGCGACCAGCCTCAGACTCCGATCTTGTCCTTGTGGGTGGTGATATTCAAGAGTTGAGAATCGGATTAGGAAAGGTTTTCGGGGGGAGGGTCGAAAACTTTCCGCTAGCGTCAAAGTCTCCCTTAAGTGAATAAATTGCCCAGCCGATACAGATGATATGACTGGAATCCCCTCACAATACGCGCTGTTGGGCAATGCGCTGGAATTTGCCCAGTTTCGTCACGGCGTGATTGGCCAGAACATCGCCAACGTGAACACGCCCGGCTTTCAAACCCGGGAGGCGGTTTTCGACCAATTTCTCGAGCTCGCCCAAGCCGGCTCGGGGGAAATCCACGGGACAGGCGATTTCGAAGTGGCTCAAACGCTGGGGCTGACGCCCCGAGCTGATGGGAACAACGTCGACTTGGACAAGGAATTTGGTGAGCTCAAGCGAAATGCCATGATGTTTCAGACCTTTTCGCAGCTGTTGGCGGCGAAGATGGACACCATGCGGCGGGCGATGCAGGGTTAAGCCGGGTAAGGAAACTGTTTTCTGAGGTTGTGGGTCAGGGAGGTGAGGAAGCATGGCGGGCTGGGGTTTATCAGCGACAGGAATCAGTGCCTCCGGAATGGCTGCAGAGCGGCGCCGGATGGAAGTGATTTCGAACAACATTGCCAACGCCAATTCGACTCGCAGCGCCAATGGCGAGCCCTACCGTCGGCAATTCGTGGTGTTTTCGGCTGAACAAGATCCGCTTTCGATGGAAGATGGCGCCCTGTCGGGGGTCAAGGTCGAGGGAGTCCAACCGGACTTGAGTCCGTTCAATGAAGTGCACATGCCGGGCCATCCGGACGCTGACCCGACAACGGGGATGGTCAAAATGCCGAACGTCAAGCTTCCCAATGAAATGGTGGATTTGATTACGGCCAGTCGGTCCTATGAAGCGAATCTCAAGGCCTTGTCCTTGTTCAAGGAAATGGTTGAACAGACCCTGACCCTGCTGCGAGGCCGTTAATGACTTTGCCGATCGGACTTTCGAGTCAATACTCCGGGGCGTTACCCAACCTGGCGACTTCCCAGTCACAGGGGCCGGTCTCGTTTGGCGAGATTGTCTCACAGTTCGTTGGGCAAACGAATCAAAGCCAGATGGCGGCCGACGATTCGGTCAAGCAACTGGTCACGGGGCAGACCGACGACGTACAGCAAGTGGTGTTGGCTGTGGCTCAGGCCGATTTGTCATTTCAGCTGTTCATGGAAATCCGCAACAAGTTGATCGACAACTACAACGAATTGATGCGGATGCAATTTTAGTTGATGCAGTTTTATTTGATTTAAGCGGGGAGCCGTCGCCAGGGAAGAAACCGTCCCGGCGGGTTGCCCACGGAGTATCGCGTGCAGACTATCAAAGGCTTTTCCGAACAACTCACCCAAGGCTGGAAGTCATCGACTCCAGCAGCGCGATTCGGAATCGTGATGCTGTCGCTGCTTTGCATCACGGTCATCGGAGGCGTGGGTTATTGGTCCTCGCTCCCACAGTACGTCGAGCTGGCGAGTAATCTTGAGCCGACCGAGTTCAGCGATATGGTGACCGAACTGGACCGGGCCGGGATTGCTTATGAGATGAAGGGCGCAGGGAACACCCTGTTCGTCGATCGGCGGTATTGGTCTCAGGCTCAGAACATTTTGCGGCAAAAGGGCCCGGCCGGTGGAGATGCGGCGGGCGGAGCCGATTCTCTCGGGATGTTTCCCCTGCCGGAAGAGGCGAAGCAGGCCTCGACGCGACGTCTGGAACGGGCCCTCAAGTCGTCGCTCAAGGGCTACGCCGGCGTTCAGGACGCGGACGTTTATCTTTCCATTCCCGACCGCAGCGGCTTTCTCCGACCGACTTCCGATCCACCGCGGGCGAGCATTTCGTTGACGCTGCAAAAGGGAGCCCGCTTCAGCGAAGCTCAGGCGGCTGCCATGGCCCAACATGTCGCCAACTCGGTCGTCGGCCTCGACGTATCGAACGTGGCGATCACGGACAAGGATGGCCGGAGTTACACCGTCCCAAACGAAGAGCTGCGGGGGATGCTGCAACAGGACGAGCTGCGGCGCAGCTACGAGTCCAGGCTGTTGAACAATCTCCAGTCGATGATTGGGCAGATCCTCGGGATTGATAACGTGACGGTGCGGGTGGCGGCTGACGTTTCCGTCCATGACAACCTCACAACCGTCAAAAAACTCGATGCCCAAAACACCGTGACGACGTTTGAAAAAACCAACAGCAAGACGCGATACGGGGCTTCCGAGGATGCCATCGGAGGAGCCGGAACCATGACCAATGTGACGGGTGGCAATGCCGGTAAACCGAACCAGTTGTCGGAAAAAAGCGAAGAACTGGAAACCAAAACGGACTCCGGGCATCAAATCCAGGAAACCAAACTGCAGGAAGTCAAGGTCAATCGGCTCTCCGTATCCGTCGTGGCCAATTCGAATTGTCCGCTGCTGACCGGTGATAATCCGCTCACGCCAGAGGAGTTGAAGACCAAAATCGAAACGATTGTCAAAGGCGCAACCGGGTTCGTCGAACCACGCGACTTTGTCGCCGTCGAAATTGTGCCGTTTGCTGAACCGGTCGTGGATGATACGCTGCCAGTCGAAGGCTTTCCCTGGGAACAGGTCAACAAGATCCTGCAGAATGTTTCATTGGGGATTGCCGCCGTGCTGGCGTTCCTGATGACTCTTCTGGCCCTGCGAAAGTTTGGCAGCGCGACCACTCCCGCCAGCCCGACAGTTCAGCTCAATCAGGATAACGCCAAACGAGTCAATCAATTGAGTCAATTGCTTAATCAGAATCCCGAGGTATTCTCGCGAATCATCGCGGCCTGGGCTGATTCGGCTGCAACCGATGCGCCCCTCGCCGCCGAGAAACGCGAGCAGCGCAAGGCCGCTTGATCCGGATGGGCTGATGGCGGGGTTGAATCGGGACGGGGTTAGTTGGGCGAGTGACGCTGGCAGGATCGAAAAAAGACGAGAATAGCCGCTGAGATGATTGGATTTTCAAGCGAAGAACGACTGGCCATTTTCCTGACGCTGCTTGGCGATCAGGCGGTCGAACTTGCGCTGCCGCAACTGAAGGGGGATCGCCCCGAGCAAGTGCGGCGTTTTCTTCAGGACTACCGTCAGGAACCTCCGACCGAGGAAGAGGTTTCGGCTGTACTGGAGGACTTCGATCGCTATTTTCGGTTCGCCGTGAACACGCTCGAGGGGCAGATTCAGCAACGCCGGAAGGATGGCCAGGCGATTGGAGGGGAACTGGGGCCAGAGGGTTCTCCGGAAGCGAAAGAGCAGGCCAAACGGGCGGCCATCGCCGCCGTGCGGAAACGGGATGTCACCAAGGAACAAGTTGAGTTCCCGGTCATCGATTCGACTTCGGACCCCTCGCAGGACTTGAACTACCTGCATCCCTACCAGATCGCCAAGGTGATCGGCGAAGACCAACCCAAAACGATCGCGATGGTGCTTGCACAAATTGATCCCGATCAGGCAGCCGACGTACTTAAGTTCCTCTCGCCCGAATTGCGAACCCGCACGTTCCTGCTGATGAGCCAGCCGATCACGGTACCTGACCCGATCGTGCAAAAGGTCTTGCGCTCGACTTTCGACAAATCCAACGCGATACGTTACAGCCAGCCAATCGTCGACCGGACCGCTCAACTGGTTGCCGTTTTGCGGAACATGTCCAAGCCAGTTCGACTGGAGATTCTGAACAAGCTTCGGGACCAGCAACCGGATTTGGCGAATGATATCCGCAACAAAATGTTCGAATTCGAAGACTTGCTGCGACTGGATAACCGCTCAGTTCAGTCGGTCTTGACGAAACTGTCTTCGGACCGGTTGGTCATGTCGTTGACCAAGGCACCTGAAGAGATCCTCCAGAAGGTCCTGACCAACATGTCCAAGCGGGCACGGGAGACGATGGAGGAAGAGATCAGCTTCAATTCCCGGGCGACCGAAAAGGACATCGAGGCGGCCAGGGCCGAAATCGCCCAACTGCTAGCTCAAATGGACGAAGCGGGCGAGATTTCGCTCTAGCGGCCAGCAGCGATTTTGCTCACAATCCCCGCCCCTCGGGCAATCCCGGTTCAACGCTCCGGGTAGACGAGCCGTACAGAGCCTGCAGGCAATTGGGTGGGGAACGACATGGCCAAATTTCAGATGCAACTTCCCCGGACCGTGAAGGTGGCGGTTCCGGTCAGTCATCGCGAGAGCATGCCGCTGCCGGTGCGCGTGATTGAGGAATCACCGCCAGGCGCCCTGGCAACCCCCTCCCAGGAGGAGGAGCGACTTCGCCAGGAAGTCACCCAACTCGAAACCGACGTGCTGGGAATCGTCCGCCGCTTGAACGACGCGCTGCAGGAACTATCCCAAGCGGAGGCCAAACGCTTGGTTGAATACCGTCTGCTGGCCCTGCGTCTGGCGATGATTGCCACGCGGGCAGTTCTCCGCGAAGTAAATCAGACAACTGATCAACGACTGGAACAGTTGATTACGGACGGTTTGGAGCAGATACCCGGGCGCGAGCAAGTCACTGTCAGGCTGAATCCGGGGCAATGCGATCGGATTGCCTATCATTTTGAATCCGTCGGCGGGCAGCGGCCCGTGAATTTCCAACCCGATGGTTCGATTCCTCGGGGTGAAGTTCAACTGGACCATCCGATGTTCAGCTTGGCAAGCAATCTCACAGAACAACTGGACCAATTGGAACAGGCTCTGGCTGAGGAGTTGCAGCATTGAACGCGCTTGACTTTGACCGCTTGGAATATGCTGCCGGAAGGGTGCGCCAGTTTCAAACCGTCGGTGCGCTGCACAGTGCCCAAGGCGCGATTACCGCAACCATTCCCGCGGGGATCGGACAGCTTTGCCGGGTCGAAGGGAGAGATGGGCGAAAGTCGTTGGCCGAAGTGATCGGGTTCAATGGCGAATACGTGCAGATCATGCCCTTCTCTCACCAGACCAATTTGCAGCGTGGAGATCGCGTCACCGACCTGATCCGACCGTTTGAAATTCCGGTCGGCGCCGGCTTGCTGGGACGAGTCATCAACTGCCTCGGCGAACCGATCGACAATCTGGGGCCGTTGCGGCAGGTGCGCTCAATTCCTCTCCAGGTCAATGCGCCGCCGCCCATGTCGCGGCAACCGATCGAAAAAACATTTGTGACTGGACAAAAGGCGATCGACTCGCTGTTGACCCTGGGCGTGGGACAACGCGTTGGACTGATGGCGGGCAGTGGAGTCGGGAAAAGCACGCTTCTGGGTGAGATTGCCAAGTTCGCCAGCGCCGATCTGAACGTGGTGGCCTTGATCGGGGAACGTGGTCGCGAAGTGCTTCCCTTTATCAAGGACTCTCTGGGCGAAGCCGGGCTGCGCCGATCAGTAGTTGTCGTTTCACTGGCGGATGAAACGCCGCTGGCTCGAGTCCGGGCTGGTGAAACGGCGGTCGCCATCGCTGACTCTTTTCGGGCCGCTGGGAAGCAAGTGCTCCTGATGTTCGACAGCTTGACTCGCTGGGCGATGGCTCAGCGGGAACTGGGATTAATGCTCAATGAGCCGCCGACCGCCCGCGGCTACACGCCCTCGGTATTCCAAAAGCTGGCTGTCCTGCTCGAGCAGTTGGGAGCTGGGCACATCGTGCTCAATCGGGCATTGGCCAATGCCGGACATTTTCCGGCGATCGACGTGCTGGCGAGTATCAGCCGATTGTTTCTGGAGATCACCGACAAGAATCAGCAGGCCCAAGCGCGGACCGTTCGGCAAGTGCTGGCTACCTATCGCGAAGTGCTCGACCTGCTGCAGGTGGGCGCCTACCAAAAGGGAGCAGTTGCCGCGACCGATCGGGCGATTGAGGCTTATCCCAAAGTCCAAGCCTTTCTGCGGCAAGCAGTCAACCAACCGGTCAGCTGGAAGGAGAGTCAGCTGCAACTCGCCAAGTTGGCGAAATTATGTGGAATGGCCTGATTGAGGCGGCTGGGGTGATTTGGGGCCAAAGAGCGCGATTGGCCTAGCGAAAGATTGGAAAAACTGTCATGAATCCCCGCCAACGGCAAGCTCGATTTGAACGCCTGCGGCAGATCGACCAACAAAAGCTGGAGCGTCTGGCGGAAGTGACTCGCAAGGCGGCCGCGCAGGTTGAGCGTGCGCGGCACCACCTGCGGCAGGCTCAAGAGCAGTTCCAGCGTGAGTTACTGGCGGCGGGCGAGCGGCCTGAACTGGCGGACCAATTAGGGGCATGGGAACGGCGCTCGCAACATGAGTTAGCCAGCCTGCAAGCGCAGTTAAACGAGGCGACGAAAAGCTGGGAAGCGGCCCGGCAGGCAGTTGAACAGCAGCAAAATCGCATTCGCGCCTGGGACAAACTCCTGGAGCGAGTGGGAGCCGAGGTTGTAGCCGCCGAGTTGGCTGTGGAAATGCGTCTGGCCGATGAGTCGTACATGCAGAAGCAGATCCGCCAACGAATTTGATCGCGTTTGCCTTGAACAGCGACCGTTAGGGCTGATTTCGGGTGTAAGTTAATCCGGGTAAAAGTCATGAAAATGATCAAATTGCTGGGAGCCTTCCTGATACTTTTTGGCCTCTCCGCAGGAGCCAGTTATTACCTGCTCGTGCCACCGGCAAAGGTGGCCGAGAAAAAGGAAGACGCCAGTAAACAGGAAGGCGAGAAGAAAAAGGACACGGAGCACGGGCCGAAGGCCGAGCCTGGCAAGCAGCCTCAACCAGGCAGTCCCAACGAGTCCGAAATCACCAAGACCAGCCAGATGCCGGTTGCCCTGCCGAGCGATAAACCGCTTTCGCTGGAGTCCATTCTGCAGTTGAGCGAGGGGATTCGGCAGAAAGAGCAGCAGCTCAATGAACGGGAAAAAGTCCGTCTGCGCGAAGAGCAACGGATTGGCCTGATGTTTGAGGATCTCAAGCGCGAGCAGCAGGAACTGATGGCATTGGGAGAGACGATCGACTCGAAACTCGCGTCCGCGCAGCAGGTGCTCGAGCAGATCCGCCAGGAGCGTGCGGGCCTGCAAGCTGAGAAACAGCAAATTGCCGCAGCCAAGAAAGAGGCGGATCCCAATGCCAAGGACAAGGAGGCCGAGGAAGCCGAGAAGTTGAACAAGGTCAAGGGTTGGTTCAACTCGCTCGAACCGGAGCAGGCGGCCCGCTTTATCAAGGAATTCTCGAACAACGGCGAATTGGAGTTTGCCTGCAAGCTGCTGCAAAGCCTCGACCCGAAAAAGTCGGCCAAAATTCTCGCCGCTCTCGACGACGCTCCGCTGGCCGCCAGTATCGTCAGTCGCATCGGCAACCCGGGAAACTAAAGGCCGGGATGTTGTCCGGGACACGTTGTCCGGGGACATGTCTGAGGCGAGTGCAGCCATTTGAACGAGGAGTAGGGGCATGGAATTCGCCGACGCCATCTTTATTGGGCGACAATTGCTCTGGATGAGCCTGCTGCTCGTTGCGCCAGTGGTGGCTGTCAGTCTGGCCGTCGGGCTGCTGATCAGTGTTGCCCAGACAGTCACCAGCATTCAGGAGCAAACACTCGCTTTTGCTCCGAAAATCGTTGCGGTAGTTGCCCTGATCATGCTGATGTTGCCGTGGTACCTCGAGACGCTTAAGTCGTTCACGCTGACGATGTTTCAATATCTGACGCAGATTGTGAAATGAACCTTGTCCCGGTCACACTCACCACAGTCCTCGGTTTCTTGCTGATTCTGGCGAGAGTCTCCGCTTTTATCGCCGCGTTCCCTCTGTTCGCCCGGCGGCAGATTCCAACGATGGTCAAGGCGGGACTGGCTGTTGCCCTGAGCATCTTCTGGTTCGGGACGTTGGCTCAACCGCTGGTGCCCGAAAATCTGACCGCTTTGGACGCAAACACCTTTACGGTCTCACTCTGGATCCTGCGCGAGGTCGTCATTGGAATTGTGCTCGGCCTGCTGGCTGGACTTCTCTTGCTCCCGGCAAAGATTGCGGGAGCCTATGCCGGTCAGGAATTGGGGCTGACTCTGGGGGCGCAAACCGACCCGACCAACGTTGAGGCTGGTGGCGAAGTTACTCAGATTTTCGAGACGCTCTCGCTGCTGGCGTTCTTCGGACTGAACCTGCATCACTTTGCGATCATTCTGGTGCATGCCTCTTTTGAGCAACTCGGCCGGGGTTTTGATCTGCTGGAGTTGCCCACGGACCGGATCGTGGCCCTGTTTGGGTCGCTGGAGGAGTACGGACTCTCGATCGTTGCGCCTTTGGCAATCTGCATGTTCGCCCTCAATCTCGCGCTGGTCCTGCTGAACAAGGTGGCACCATCCTTGAACCTGTTTTCGATTGGGACCTCGGTTCGCGGGGTGGTGGGCGTGTTTTGTCTGTTTCTATTCTTCCCCGTGATCTTTCGGGCCCTGGCCCTCTACTTTCAAGTGGTCCAGACAGGGATCGAAAAGGCACTTGGCGGCTAAACTCCCAAACGACGACAACGACAACGACGACAACTTCGGCAAGGATTGATTAAAGCATGGCTGATGAAGAGCAGGACTCCAGAACAGAAGCTCCAACGCCGCGGCGTTTGGAGCGGGCGTTCGAGGAAGGTCAAATCGGCTTCAGCTCCGACTTTGTGGCTGGTCTGCTTCTGCTTGCCGGTGTCCTTTTCTTCATGCTCTACGGGCGGCAGTTTCTCGATCACCTCCAGGGCGTGCTGCGTTATTTTTCAAACGGCGATTGAAGCCCCCGAGGCCTTGCCCGGGATTCTGCTCGAGTCAGTTCTTGGACTGGTCGCGATCGTGTTGGGGCTGATGGTCCCCCTGTGCGCGGTCTCGATTCTGGGCTCCGGCCTGCAGACGCGATTCAATATCACCTTCAAAACGATCGAGATGAATTGGGAAAAGCTCGATCCCGTGAAGGGCTTTCAGCGAATCTTCTCCCTGCGGGCAGTAGTCCGCGGACTGAGCGCCCTTTTGAAAACGCTGTTTGTGGCCATCGTAACCTACTACGTGATCCGATCGCGAATTCCCGAAATGCTTCTCTCCGGTTTCATACCGCTGGAAACGGCCTTTTCCCAAGCCACTTCGCTGTTTCTCGCCGTGGCGATTTCGATTTCAGCGGCACTGATGGCGATCGGAGTTGCTGACCTCGGTTGGGAGAAGTGGAAGCACCTGCAGGATTTGCGGATGAGCAAGCAGGACATCAAGGAGGAAGCCAAGCAGGATGAAGGCGACCCGCTGGTCAAAGCCCGGATGCGACGTCTGGCGTCCGAGTTGACTCGCCAGACAATTGCCAAGGAAGTCCCCAAATCCACGGTAGTCATCACTAACCCGACGCACTTTGCGGTAGCACTCAAGTTCGACCGCGATTCGATGCAAGCTCCGACCGTGGTCGCCAAAGGCGCCGACCTGATGGCCAAGCGAATCATCGAGATCGCCAAAGAAAATGGCGTCGCAGTCGTGGAGCGAAAGGCCGTCGCCCGATTCCTCTATTTCAACGTCAAAGTTGGCAAGTCGATTCCCTACGAGCTTTACATGGCCGTGGCCGAAATTATCAATTTCGTCAATCGGCAAAAGCGGGCAGCCTGAGAAGATGCTAAAACGGAAGGGAGTTCCGCTTTCCCTCGTCCCCCCTTTGTCGACATGCTTCCGATTTTCATTTCGCTTCTGACTTCCCTTTGGGGAATAGCCTGCTGGATCGCCAGTGTGCTCGGGCTGCCCGGCAACTGGGGAGTGGTCGCCGTTGCCGCGCTGCTCGCGTGGTTGGCTCCCGAGGAATGGAACGCCCGAATGAGTTGGGCGAGCGTGCTGATTTTGGCCGCGCTGGCAGGGCTTGGGGAATTGCTCGAATTTGTCGCCGGGTCAGCCGGTGTCAGTCAGTCAGGCGGCTCGCGTCGAGCCATGGTCCTGGCCCTGATGGGCTCACTCTGCGGAGCGATCGTGGGCTTCTTCGTCGGCCTGCCGATTCCGGTCATTGGCGGATTAGTGGCCTCGCTGTTGTTCAGCGGTTTAGGCGCCGCAGCGGGTGCGATTCTCGGTCAGCGCTGGCTCGGGCGAAACTGGAGCGAGACGATGTCCGTGGGTTGGGCAGCTTTTTACGGCCGACTGCTCGGGACCTTGGGTAAATCAGTCTGCGGAGCCGCGATGGTAATCGTACTGCTCTACGGCGTCTGGTTCTGACGCGCCTGACGGAACGTGGAGTGATCGGGTGGAGTGACCGCAAAGCCCGCGCGTACCGCCTGAACAAATTCTCATTTCGTCTCGAGATAGA
>JAJTFE010000189.1:0-4055 GCA_021298375.1 Blastopirellula sp.
ACCGCAGTACTCAAGCAGGTACCCGGATCTACCCTGCTTGCGAGAATTGTTTTGACCCCTCACTGTTTCTGCCTGAATCGCGAGTAATCATGGTTTTTTGGTGGAGCAAACTTGCAATCCCAACCCGCTCGACTGCCTGCGCTAGTCAAATCGCCACGCTTGTCCTGCTCGCTTTGCTCGCCATTTTTTCAACTACAGCAGCCCTGCAACTTCTCAGAACCGGTTAAAGACGGGAAAAGGCTTGGACCGTGAACGCATGTGTGGACCAAGTCTCCAAATGCAACACACCACCGATGAGCGCGCCTTGAATCAACACATTCCAAGGGAACGGTTCTCACTGAAAGAACAAAACCGCTCCGAATGACACCAGAGCCAAACTTCGATACGCTTCTTTCCTCTGTCAAAGCTGATTTTGCGATCCTATCTACGTCCCTTTTTGTCTCGAAGATAATCTTCAACCTCCGCCTCGACCGCCTTCCTGACTCGAGCGGCATCTTCGGCTGAATTTTGCGAGTACTCCGGGTCCAAATCCTCGTCGTCTACTCCGATTAAACGCAGCGTCACCAGCCAGCCAACCTCATTATCCCAACCATAGAGATAATCCCTTCGTTTATTACGGATCATCGAGAGAATTTTCGGCGCTGCCGGCGATGCCTCACGCCCAAGGCGCCTGAAAGCGTTTCGAATCCCTTCCCACAAATTCGAGCGAAGCCCAAAGGGATGCTGTTCTGACGCCTCCAGCAACGACAAAAGTTCAGGGATGACCGATGGACCTCGATCGGCCATTCGCTCCAAGAAGATGGAAGCTCTGAAATTCAGCTGCGCGTCCCTGAAAATTGCCAGCTCGTCGTCTGTCGGTTCCTTGAATGTGCCAGCCGGCAAACTTTTCAATTTCTTGATGTACCAACACTCCGACTCCCAATCCTCCGCGCGCAAATAACGCTTAGCCAAGCCTGCTCGGAGCGGGGTGAGGTCAGTATCATCCTTGATCACCGAAGAAAGGGGCTTCCAAGGGTCGGCGATGCGTTCATCCAGCAGAATCCGGGCGAAAAGCTCGGTGTGCACACCTTTCTCGTCATGCTTCAATTGGCCGAGCCACATTGGCACGACTTTTAATTGAGCCTCCGTGGCCCGGTCGTTGTCCAGCACCTCAACCACCATCTTTTCGATTTGTTTTCCAATGTCCTTGGGAACCTTCGGACGAGGAATATTGACAAATTGCAACAACTCTACCTCTTCATCCAGATAAAAATTTCTTGGTTGATTCGAAACAATGGAGCCTCCTAAATTGAACTCGCTCGGTTCACGAACGCCACCCAAGTTGAATCCAAAGTAGAACAATGGTGCGGGCACTTTATGTGTAACGCGCGACTTCCGCGCCATTACTTTTCCATCCTTGTCCCGAATCTCCAGGCGGTAGATGCAAGGAAGTCCCTTCTCGGACTGCTCCACAAACTCAATGGTCCACTCTGCGGACTCCGGCCCCATGGGCTGGTCCTGCTTCAGCTCATCGCCGCGGGCAAATCGCAGGCCCCATGCAGCCTTCAAACCGCGATCTTCGAGTTTGGGTGGATCACCCTGCTGTTGATTAAGTTTTTTATCCAATTGCCAGAAGGTCATCATCAGCTTCTCTGGGGCCTCAGGCGCGACGGGCTTGCCTGGATTTCCAGGGCCGAGCCGAAAAGTTGCCGCCCCGGCTTCACACATCTTGGTAACGCTCGTGACTCCTGGAATATCGAGCAGAGCTGTGCACAGGAAATCGCAAATGACCTCGTTCTCTCGCCCGTAAACTTTCTGTGGCCACTTCAACAAGATATCGCCGGCTAGTGACAGCTTTTGGAGAGGCTCAATCTCAGGTAGCACTGCCTGATCAAACTGGCGTTGCTCTTCGACCCGATACCCATGCATCACCGCAGCACTCAGGCCAAGCGCGATCACAAATGCAATGACGTGCGACAACACCTCGGACCGCAGCGGCAGGAAGATTCGAATACTGAACGTTGCCAACAGGTAAACGAAAACCGTTGGGGTCACGATCATGATCAGGCCGGGAATGATCAAAAACAACAGCCCGACGAAGATTACTTCGGGATAGGCAAAGAGCACCATCGAGACTATCCCCAGCGTCGCCAAGGACAGCCATTTAATTATGTTGAACATGACAAGCTCCCGGTCGTGAACTGGACCGACAGAATTCGCAGTCGGTCTCGACCAACGGTAGCTTGTGGGGCGTGCGGAAAGCATGCACCGGAACGATTTCGACGATTTCCCCCGATCACATCAGGCCGAGAACAAAGCGTTTAATGATTGAAACGGTAAAACGATTTAGACCGAGCATGCCGCTGGCTGGAAACCCGAAACTGGACCTGACCCCGTTTTCTCTGCATTCCCTCGCGGCTCGCTTTTGCGTTCGAACGTCATGGACCTACTTTAAAAAAGCGCGATGGAAAAGGGGACGGGGGTCAATTCGTGATTTGACCCCCGACCCCATTTCTTTCCAACTACCAATTGCTCCAGACAACGAACCGCAGGTTATCTTTCGTGAACCTCTCGTCGGTCAGCAAACTGTCAATGATCTTGAATACGACAGACCAATCTGAGTTCGGAAATTCCCCGATCTCAAACCCCGCCTGCTCGACCTCAGCGACCGAAGCATGTGTATACCCGCCGATCTCCTTGGGGTATTGCGAGTCCTGCTCCACCTTACTATGAACGAACTCTGAAACGTCCTCCGGCAAACCTCGCCCGGCAAACAAGGCATCTTTCATCCGGGCAGGATCGCGAGCAATTTGTTTGGAGAGTCCAAACAGCTTTTCAGAGACCTCATCCCCGGTGTCGATCAGCGGCGAGAGATTGACGGTCGCGAACCAAATTGGCCTGTCGCTGATCGGACCAGTCGAGGTTTCAATCCACCCCTGAATCCAGTAAGGCATACCTGCTACTCATCACAAAACAATAAACAATCTCCCCACGCAGGAAGTCGTCAACGAGTTCTCACTTATCAACTTAACTACCTGTTCCATCAGGTACGGCAACGGTCAACAGCGACAACCTCTCCGGTTGCTCCAGGTTCACCAGTGGAGCCAAATTACAAAACTCGGCGTAAACCTCCGGACTCAGGCTCCGCTTTCGCTTGATCGCCGTTGCCACCAGCAGGTCCAAAGCCAATTGCCACTCTCCCGCTCTAGTAAACCGCCGCACATCAGCCACTTCAACTGGCGTGAACGCGGGCAACTTATCAACAAGCCTGTCAAAACGCTCGCGTGAAAAAGGGGACGGGGGTCAATTCGTGATTTGACCCCCGTCCCCTTTTCTTTGCTCAGGCGATGATTTAATCGTCCAACGACTCGCCGCGCAGATAGAATTCGACATTGACGTTCGCCGTTACCTCGATCTGCCCCGGTGCCAAAACTCTTTCGACTCCGTCGTCTGATGGTGTGAAGACCGCAGCGTTTGTGTTTTGCATCATATTGTACATGCCGCGCGGCTCGCCCGCTTCTTGGATTGATTTGACCGACAGTAGTTTGGCGTCCAGTTCCTTAGCCATGGCGGTAGCCTTTTCACGCGCCGCGCGAACGGCCTGAATCCGCGCCGCGTCTCGATGCTCGCGAAGCTGACTCGTGGTAAAGAAAACGCCATTCACCGAGTTGACGCCGTTCTTGATCATCCCCGCATAAATCTGTTCGAATTTGTTCAGATCGACTAGCGTGACCTGAAACTCGCGCGAGGCCTGATAGCCGATGGGTTGCGACTGCTTGAACAAATCCTCAACCGCCACAGGGGGACGATTTCGATCGTCGCGCTCCGGCCAGATTGGCTGAATCGTAATTCGCGAAGCTTGAATGTACTTTGGTTCAATTTGCATTTCTTTAAAGTAGCCTGTGGCTTGCTCGCTGGACTTTTGATTGTGTGCGACGGCTTCATCGAGGGTGGCAAACCGCGACGTCACCGACGCATTGATGATGGCCAAGTCAGGAGTGACCATGACTCGGGCCGAACCACTCACGGAAATAGAAGGTCGAGGGTCATCAGCTTGAACCACCGAGACACAAGAC
>JAJTFE010000189.1:4080-9951 GCA_021298375.1 Blastopirellula sp.
GACCCGCGAACTCGAAACTCTCATGGTTCATTTCTCCAGGTTTCTTTGCGAACAACTTCAAACTCGGAACGATAACACCGTTGAAAAAGGGGTCGGGGGTCAATTCGTGATTTGACCCCCGTCCCCTTTTGCTCGTCAATCGATTAGGACCAGTGTACCGCAATTCGCCTGCGTGGCTGCTCGATAGTACTCCTTTAGTTCGCAAAAGTATGCGTGCAGGGCATGAATCTCCCGCCGCTCTTCCGATTTCTTGTAGAGTTCAGCTGCCAAAAACTTCGCGGTGCCAAAGTGCGCCGCAAGCGAGGAAAACTCAACCGAACTGAGGGCCGCGTGAATTCGCTTGGTGGTATCAGCATCACTCCAACAGATTGGGTGGCCTTGGGTTGCCGTTGCTTGCGGATGGATCGGGCCGCTACCGTCAATCGCCATCTCATACAGCCGCCGAGTTGAGTCGTCCCGAGCAGACTCAGTGAGCAAGTACCGCAGTACCTCGAAGCGTCGGTCGAGGTAGCACATCCGCCACAGCAGTCCTGAGTCGACCGCAAGTAACTCGAGCGTCGTCCCGAAAGCCGCGCGCCGCGGAGCATCTTCCTCCAGCTGAAAATAGGCCTGAGGATCAGTTACAAACTGCTTCCCCCGTAGCCAAGAGAGATAATGGTAAACGGCTTGCAACAGGTCTCCGGAGGTCTCTCCGGATTGCACCTGACGAACCAGCGGCCAGTCTTCGGGAAACGCCTGCAATCTACTCTCTCTCCCCACGCTTTCCTCCCGCTCCCAGTCCCAAGGCCTTTTCTCTTAATCGCTCAGCCCAAACCCCAAACTGAATAAGGCGTCCCTCGCCACCGCATCGAGCTCATCCAATCGTTCCGCCGCCGTCGGAGATTCAGCCAGTCGCGTCAACTCATCTCTAAACTGTGTTGCAACGGTCGGCGGCATTTGGCCAATCAGCCGAACAATGCACCAGTACTTCCACTGCAGGTCATCGCCCGCAAGCACTTCCCGAACGAGTGGAGCGATGGCATCGGGAATCGTCAGCAAAAAATCTCCGACCAGTCGCGAGATCGGCCAATTGCCATCTTGTAACCAAGCGAGCAGGTCCTTCAAAACCGGAGCCACGGCCGGGTATCCGAGTGCCACCAACGCGCGGGCGTTGCCGAAATCGGACTTATCTCGAGGCAAAAGCTGACGCAAGTCTGTTCCCATGGCTCCGACCAAAAGGGGATCTAGCTGGTCAAGTAACGGCAGAGTCTCAGGAAAAAACGGGGCGAGGGGCGAATCTCGAAGTGACCTGCACCCATTTCCTCGAAAGGGCGTTTAGTGCCTTTTCTTACTTTTCCACGTGCCCCCATATTGGTAGTGCCGATTGCCCGGTTTGACAAGCTCGAGGCAGTCCAGACAGACGAAAACCCAAAGACGGCTTTCGTCGAGCCGAATGCGGTAAAGCGTATCGTCGTTTTTACCGCAGCGCTGGCAGGCTTTGGTGCGAATCCGTTTGACGACCAAGTCAATTGCCTCGTTGATTGGGACAGCGAAAGCGGCCAAACTCGAAACCGCGCTTGGCAACATGCTTTGTCGCGCGACCCGCCGTTCTCTCACGCCACATGCGGAAGGAAGAGGGTTTTAATTCGGACCGCATCAAATGAATAACCTCTCCCGGGGAAAGACCAAATTGGCGCTTAATCGCATCAAAGCTGGTCCGGTCTTCCCAAGCCATCTGGATGACCCGATCTCGGTCTCCGATTGAAAGGTTCTCTAAGGTTTGTTTTGTCATCCGGAAATCTCGCAAAAATCCTCCGGGACAATCCATGGCCAACCGCAGCCCAGAGGTCGTATCTTCTCGCCAAAAGACCGCATTCTTGGGAAGTGCATAACCCAAAAGGGGACGGGGGTCGATTCGTGAATCGACCCCCGTCCCCTTTTCTCTCAGCCCAAAATCTCGTGAATTACCTCGCCGTGATCGATCTCCAGCCGCTTGCGGCCCGGGATTTCGAGCCGCCGCGAGTCGAGCCCCAACTGTCGCATGATCGTGGCGTGAATGTCGGTCACGTAATGCCGATTTTCCACCGCATGGAAGCCGACCTCATCGGTCGCTCCATGCACGACACCACCTTTTACCCCACCTCCTGCCATCCAGACCGAGAATCCGTAAATGTGATGGTCGCGGCCATCACTCCCCTGCGTCCCCGGAGTCCGCCCAAACTCGGTGCCAAACACGACCAGCGTTTCATCCAGCAATCCGCGTCGAGCCAAATCCTTCAACAACCCGGCAATCGGCTGATCCACCTGGCGACAATTGCTCTCGTGATTCGCCTTGAGCCCACCATGGGCATCCCACGCGCCCGCTCCACCTCCTCCATGCTGGACCTGGATGAAGCGCACTCCCCGCTCGACCAACCGCCGCGCGGCAAGCATCTGCTGGGCAAAGTCCCGACAATGAGGCTGGTCGACTCCATACAGCGAGAGCGTCTCCGCCGTCTCGTCCGAGAAGTCCATCACCTCGGGAATCGAACGCTGCATCCGAAACGCCAATTCATACGACTGAATCCTAGCCGCCAATGCTGAATCGTCGGGATAGTCGACTGCTCTTAAACGGTCCAGCCGATCGACCAGTTCAAACCCGATTTCCTGAGCCCGCGCGTCACGCTCGATTTCAGGTCGGCCGTAATCGAGCGGATTGGCCGGGTCGATCCGCAAGGGCACCGCATCGTGGGCCGGCCCCAGATAATGCCCATCCTTTTTGTTCCAGTACTCGCGAGTCCCCAGCGAAATGAACTGCGGCAAGTTGTCGTTGAGCGAACCCAGGCCGTAGTGCACCCACGCCCCGAGGGTCGGGAATTCGCCATCGAGCATGTGACGGCCGGAATGAAACTGAGTCTGCGCTCCATGATTGTCATCGGTAGTGTACATCGAACGGACAATCGCCAGCTGATCAACGCAGCCTCCCAAATGCGGAAACCAATCGCTGACCGGAATCCCGCTCTCGCCGTAGCGCTTAAAGCCAATCTGCGTCGGGTAGAGCACATTCCGCTGCTGGCCGTTCGCATCGTTGACCACGACCACCCGAGCCAGCGCCAGCTTGGAAGGATCCTGCACGCCGGCGTAGGGTGTCTCCGCAATCGTCTTGCCAGCGTATCGATCCAGTTCAGGCTTGGGATCAAACGACTCGAGATGACTCACGCCACCGTTCATGAACAGCCAGATCACGCTTTTGGCTTTAGGAGCAAAGTGAGGTCGACCGTCAGAGACCCCACTGTCAGCCATCGGCATTCCAGCCCAAGCGGCTCGCTCGATACCATCCCGCTGCAGCATCGCGCCCAGGGCCAGCCCGGTAAACCCCATTCCCAAGTCCGACAAGAAGCCGCGACGATGCGTTCCCCGACATCGTCCGCCGGAATTCTTCGGACTGCGATTGGTTTGGCTCATAGATTTACTCGATTCCCGGTACCGATTGAGATTTGAACATTTCGCTCGAGCCGTTTGCTCGCGCTATCGCACCGTAATGAAGTCGTTGTGATTGAGCAGTGCCTCGATCAGGTGCACTCGAGATTCAACTGCCTGTTCTGCTCCGGCCCCAATCTGCAGTTCACGCCACGCCGCCAAAGCCTTTCGGCACGCGGCCTGCTCTGCCTCCGTCGCATCGCTGGCCAGCAGCGCATTAAAGGCCCGCGAAATGAACCGTTCGTCTTCGATTGCCGGGTCGCCCGCACCCAACCGCAAAGCGATTCCTCGCGCCGCCTCGATCGCCTGCCGCGAATTGAACAGTGCCAACGCCTGCTGCGGCACCACGCTTCGGTCGCGGCGGTAACACTCCTGCACACCAGCATCATCAAACGCCGCGAGGAACCGATCGTGTTCATTATGCGAGTGCACAAAGTAGAGACTGCGGCGCTCGCTTGTGACGGCTTGATCCAAGGGAAGCGAAGGTCCGCCGCGCGAGGTATCAAGCTTTCCCGCCAGGCTCAGCAGCGAATCGCGCAGCACCTGCGCCTCCATTCGATTGGTATTCATTCGCCAGAGATAGCGGTTCTCAGGATCTAGCGTCTGATTTGCTTCAACCCCAGCACTGGCCGAAGACATGCGATACGCCTGACTGGTCACCAGCAAGCGATGCAGATGTTTGAAGCTCCAGCCTGAAACCATGAACTCGACCGCTAACCAGTCGAGCAGTTCGGGGTGCTCGGTCGGCCGGCCTTTCCGCCCGAAATCGAAAACACTGGGGACAAGCGGCTCGCCAAAATGCCGAGTCCAAACGTGATTCACGGCGACTCTCGCCGTCAGCGGATTGCGTCGATCAGCGATCCAATTGGCCAGAGCCGTTCTTCGCCCCGAGCTCGTCGCCGGGAACTCGGCCGCCGCGGCCGCCTCCGCAGTCTCGGTGGGGCTTTCAACCGACTTGATCGCCCCGCGCAGCGAGACGTAGGACTCGCCTGGATTCTCGATCCGGGCTTCCGCCTCGGCCCGCTTGGCTTCCGCCGCTGCCATTCGCGCATCGACGTCGGCCGTCACTTCCGGAGTTGTCGGTTGAACTTGGGTCGCAAGCAGGCTCGCTCGCTCTCGGAGCAGAGCTGCCACAGCGACTGCGGCCTCGCCTGCCTCAACGCGCCGCTGGGCCCGGGCCGCAGCCTGAATCGCCGCCGCAGGATCCGCTTGCTTTTCAGCCCACCGCAGTCGATCCGCATCACTGGCCAGTTCAAGTGCGTCCAAACGGCGGCCCGCCAGCTCAAGCTCCAGTGCTGCGAGCTCGCGACTTGCCTCCGCTTCAGCCACACTTGGCTCTCTCGCTGGATCGGTGGCAGCCGGACGCAGCACGGCATCAGAGCCCAGAGGCCTCAGGACCAGCCGCTCCAGCCGAGCCGTCGCATCGAATGCGATCAGGTGCAGCGTTCCATCCCGGCGGGCGACCGGCATCCGATAGGCAAAGCTCGCCGCGTTATTCACATCGACGTTCACCAGCGTGTCTCGCACGCGCACCGTCAGGGTCACCGGTTTGCCCAGCTCGATTGGCAAGCCCTGCATTGCCTCGGCTGGATAATGGTCAGTCCCATCCTGCCGGTAAGAAAACTGCACCTTGGACCCGCCGGCAACGGCACTCGCATACACGAGGGACTCGGAAGCTCCGGCCCGATCGAACACAATCCCGACCGAACGCCACATCGGGCCGTCGAGGATCATGAACTGAAAAGTCGCCTCGAAATCCCGGGGCATCGGGCTTTTCCAGCTTAACTCCCCCCGCGCAGCAGCCGTGCCTGTCAGTTGCAGTTGCCCGTCGATGATCTCGACCATCCCCGCATCCCGCGACCAGGCCGCCTCATTCATCATCCGAAAATCGGTCTCCACCAGCGGCGGCGTGCGCTCAGTGGGTGCCGCTGCCGCCGCCGGAGCATGGGCTGCGAGCTCGCGCGCCTTCGCCACTCCCGCTTCCGCCACGACCAACGCTGCCTCGGCCGCAGCAACCTTCGCCAAGCCAGCATCGCGATGCGCCTGCACGACCGAGGGCTTTAAGCCGGGCCGGTAAGCTTCAGCTGGTAGCGCGACGGGCTCAATCGGAAACTCGGCAAATTGCAGCAGCTCGGGCAGTGCAGGCCGAAGCGGCTCGTCTTTCACCGGCTGCTTGGAATCCCCACGTAAATAACGATAAGTCGGCGCCTCGAGCTGACAGTCAAACACGCGGGGCAGTCCATCCGACTCGACTTCCGTCTTTCCCGTGACGAAGTCTGTCCGAATCTGATAGGGCTCGAAGAACGCCCGCAGCTGATAATACTCGACGGTTGAAACCGGATCGTACTTGTGGTCATGGCAGCGGGCGCAATTCAGGGTCAGCCCCAGGAACGCTTTGCCCGTGTGCTCGACCGTTTCATCCAGCCAGGTATC
>JAJTFE010000190.1 GCA_021298375.1 Blastopirellula sp.
CAGCGCGAGCGCGAATTGGCGATGAATGCCTCTGACCCTGATCCGGCGGCGGTTCGGCGAGCGCCGACTGGCCCGCGGCCCGAGGTCCGTGGCGGCGCGGCTGCGGATGGTGCGCTTGCCGAGTCCGCAGGAGACTTGGCCAGTAGCTCAGCGAGCAACCTGCCCGGTGCTGCACCACCCGCCGCAACAAAGCCGACGGCTCAAGGCGAATCTTTGGCTGCAGCGGCCGACGCCAAACAACAACTCGCTGGGGAACTGAACGAACCGGCCAGAGCGGCCGAGCCTTCCGCGGTCCAAATGGCCGAGAATTCGGCGGCACGTTCGGGAGAACCCAGTTCAGCAGACGCCAGTTCAACAGGCAAGTTCATGGCCAAGTCAGCGCCCCGCCCTGAGGCGGGTCTCGACGGCGGAGGCGGGCTGGGTGCTGGAGGCGGACTGGGCGCGGCGCCAGCCGACTCGCCGGGATTGCGGGCGGCGGGCGGGGACGCGCGACCAGCGGGCGGGCAACCTGCAGTTGCTCCGCCAGCGATGGCTCCCGAAACCCCAGTGCAAGGTTCTCTCGAAGTCTGGTTGCTGGACGCGTCCAAGGAGGCGGCCAAGGAAGCGGCGCCCGCAGGCGGTGCCGCTGGACTGAAGGCGAAATTAGCTCAAGGAGTTGAAGTCTATTTGGCTCGCGCCGCCCAGCCACAGTTGCCCCAGTGGCTGGAGGAGTTGCGGACAGACGCTCAGGTGACCCAGTTGGACTCCAGTGAGACCGCCGAGCTTCTGCAGCAGCTGAGAGCCAAAGAGAAGTTGCTGCCGGGGAGTGCCGCAGCTGAGCTACTTGGAGGTCAGCGTGATTCTGCTCAGCGGTCTGCCGCCGCCGCTGTGGAACCGGCCAAGCCGAGTGAAACGGCATCGGCGATTTTGGAGGACCGCCCGGAGCAGTCGGCAGACAAGAAGCAGGAACAAAAGACGGCTGAGCAATCAGTTGATGCTGCTGCGCTGGACTTGCAGATCGCTTATCTGGGGCTCGAGGAATCCGCTCCGATTGAAGCGGTAGTCAATCGATCGAATGCCCGGCAATACCGATTGGGCGCTCCGACTGAAGGTGGTCGCAGTAGCCAGGGAGTTGCGGCGGCCGAGGAAAGTCAGCTTCAGCGAAACGCGAAACGCGATCAGCGGACCGGCTTTGAGAGCAATTTGAGTCAGCTCCGCAGTCAAGCTTACCCTCAGCCAAGCCAGTCCAGTCAGCGGACTAGTGACGAGGGGCCACTCCGGTCAGCCCAGTCGGCGGGGGCTCAGGCGGCGGAGCCTCAGGCGGGACTGGCGGGCGGCGGCGGCGGTCGAGCTGCTGCGGCCAGTTCAGAGCGACGCGAGAATTCCTTCTCCCAGGAACCCGGGCAGACCGCGCGGCAGATTCTCATCATCGTCAGGCCCCAGTAGTTTCCGTTACCTGACCGGAAGAGCTGCCGCAAGGGCTGCGCAGCCGAGCCTCCGGCCAAGGCTGCGCTGCAAGTGAGACAGCGAGGCGACAGCCGCGGTCGTTCTCTCTGCATGCTGACGGGTTTCGCTTCCGCCCACTTAACATCCCGTCCCGGCCGAGGGCGGGACTTCGTCAACAGGTTTTCCACCGTGGTTGGGGGCTTCGGGATTCTCTCTGGAACGGATTGAGAGTGCCGGTTGGGAAAGCAATTCAGCCTGAAAAATCGGCTTGATGATAATTGCTTGCCAATTGGCATCTCTGGCGGGCTTTGCCTCTGTGCAAGCCGTGGGAGCTGGGTAACTTGGTGGCTTTCCTTCACCGAATTCAGGAGAGTTGCCGGGCATGGGCCAATCAGAGCGCACCGAACAGCTGGATGTTCCATTCGAAGTAGCTCAGCAGGAGACCGCTGCCTCGCCGCAGGTGATCGCCGAGTCAACTCCGTTTATTGGTCAATGGAATCGATTGATCAGCACGACCAATTGGGAGAAGGGGAAGATCATTTGTGAATGGCGAGCGGGGATGAAGGCTGGCGGTTTTACCCCGGCGGCTTGTTCGGACGAGGTCTGGAGTCAAATTGTCGGCGGCGTGACGCCTCAACATGTCGGCCGGCTGCGGCGGACGTGGGAGCGGTTTGGGGCTGACTTCGACAGCTATCGCGGGATTTTCTGGAGCCATTTCTACGCCGCTCTGGAATGGAATGATGCCGAGATGTGGCTTGAAGGCGCGGTGCAGAATCGCTGGTCAGTGTCTCAAATGCGGACCAAGCGGTGGGAGTCGTTAGGGCAACCTGCGGGTCAAGAGCCGAGCGACCGTGAGATTATTTCCACAGAGACCGACGAAGAGGCGGCGGCCCTGGGCTCGCGCGAGCTCGATATAGAGGCGGTCAAGGCGGAGCGCGATTCGGGCTTTCAGTCGGAGCCGCGGGATGAGGGGCCTGATTTCGGCGATGCTCCGGCTTCGTCACGCGAGTCTGGCGGAGCGGACTGGGTCAGCGCTGAGAGTTTGGAGAGCCTGCCGCCGGCGCGGTTGTTTGAGAGTTTCCGAAACCTGCCTGACGACTTCGCTGAGGCCACTTCGGCATTCAAGCTGGCGATTGTGCGGCACAAGGCGGGGGGCTGGGAGGAAATCAGTCAGGCAGAAGTTTTGCGGCTGCTCGATGCGCTCAAGCTGTTTGCTCAAATTCGCGCTCCCGAGTCCGGTGTCGAGTCGAACGATGCCGATGCGGACGCCGAATAATTCGCCGTTGATGTCGGCTGGGCCAGGCCCTGAAACTCCGGGGCTGCTTGTCCCAGCTGTGAGGCTCAATTAAGGTGACCAGATTCCGAACCGGCTCAGCCGAGAATCGGTTGTTTCGGGGCGACTGGATTGCCGGAATTGTCTGGCAGTTGTAGCTGGCAGTTGCAGCTGGCTGGCAGTCGTCAGGCAGGGGCTGAAGTCTAGTGAGAGGTGAACAAAGGGATGGGCATCAATCAACCGTTGAATCGCAAGTTGCGAATGGCCTTGGTGGGTGGTGGACAGGGGGCCTTTATTGGGCGGGTCCATGCGACCGCGGCCGTGCTGGATAATCGTGCAGCTTTGGTTGCCGGCGCGTTGTCCTCAGACCCGGTGCGGGCCAAAGAGTCGGCGCCCGATTACGACATCACTCCGGAGCGGGCCTACGGTTCTTACCGCGAGCTGATTGAGCGCGAATTGAGTTTGGGTCCGGACCAGCGAGTGGATTTCATTTCGGTCGCGACGCCGAACCATACGCATTTTGAAATTGCCAAGGCGGCGGTCGAAGCCGGCTTTAATGTGGTCTGCGACAAGCCGTTGACGTTTGATTTGGCGCAGGCCGAGGCACTGGCCGAGGCGGTGGCCAAGTCAGGCGTGGTGTTCGCGGTATCGCACAATTACACCGGATACCCCCTGGTGCGCCAGGCGCGGGAAATGATCCTCAGTGGTGAGTTGGGAGAGATTCAGGCAACCCGGGCCTTTTACATCCAAGGCTGGCTGCGCACGCGCTTGGAGACCAGCGATCAGAAGCAGGCTGCGTGGCGAACCGATCCCCAGCGGAGTGGAATCGCGGGATGTTTCGGCGACATCGCCACCCACGCTTATAACCTGACCCGGTACATGACGGGCTTGATGCCGGAAAAAATCAGCTCGCAGCTGCGGACCTTTGAGGCTGGCCGCAAGCTCGATGACTACGGGACGACGATGATTAAATTTGAGAATGGCGGCCTGGGCACCGTGACGGCGTCTCAGATCAGTCACGGTCGGGAAAACGACCTGTACATCGAAATCGACGGCACCAAGGGCGCCTTGGTCTGGCGCCAGGAAAATCCCAACGAGATGATTGTCCGGCAGAACGGACAACCACACCGGATCTACACCCGCGATCCGAACGCTCCGTTTATGAACCGCAGCGGAGCCTCGGCCTGCCGATTGCCGAGCGGCCACCCGGAGGCCTTTTTTGAGGCGTTTGCCAACGTGTATCGTTCAGCCTACGACGCGATGTGCCAGCGGGCTGCGGGAGAGAAATTTGAGCGGACCAACACGGTTTACCCCAATGTTCAGGATGGGGTGGAAGGGATGTATTTCATCCAGCAGGCGGTTGCGAGCAGCCAGCAGGATGGAGCGTGGTTGCCGATGCGACACGCGCTGGCTCGGCGTTAGCGAACCCTGTCGTCCGGCCAGGGGGCGGAAGGGAACGGGTTGCGGAAAGCAAGCGGCCCGGCGATTTTGCCCGGAAAATGCGAGCTACGCGGCGGCAGCGGTTCTGTAGTCGGGAGGGAAAATCGGCTAGAATCAAGGCGGTGCGGACGGTGGTCCGCACCGCTTTTTTGTTGCCTGCCACGAAATGGAATGGGCCATGAACCCGCTCTCGCTGCCTTTGCCAGTTTCAGCTTTCTTCGACAACTCGATTACCTCGGCTTCGCTCCCCCAGTTGAGCGGCAGTTTGTTTGCCCAGCAGCAACTCAGTCCGGGCCAAGTTGCCCTGATTGTGGTGATCTTTGTCGTCCTGCTGGTGTTGCTGGTTATTTTCTCCGTATTTCTGTCCTACTTCCGCTGGTGGATCCAGTCGTTTCTGACGGGAGCCAAAGTCAGTTTCTGGGATTTGGTCGGGATGACTTTCCGACATGTCAAACCGGGTGTGATTGTCCCGAGCAAAATCATGGCGGTGCAGGCCGGGTTGAATGACCCCGAGCTGACGACGCGGGCGCTGGAGGCGCATTTTCTGGCTGGCGGAAATGTTCCGCTGGTGATTCGCGCCTTAATCGCAGCCAACAAGGCCAAGACAATCAAGCTGACGTTTCGTGAGGCAACCGCGATCGATCTCGCCGGACGGAATGTACTTGAAGCGGTCCAGACGAGCGTGTATCCCCGCGTAATCGACTGTCCCCCGCGGGGCTCAGCGCGGCGCTCGCTGGATGCTGTCGCCAAGAACGGAATTCAGCTCAAGGTTTCGGCGCGCGTCACGGTTCGTTCCAACTTGCAGCAATTGATCGGTGGTGCAACGGAGGAGACGATCATCGCCCGGGTCGGTGAAGGAATCGTCAGTGCGATCGGCTCTGCAGAGGATCACTGGGTCGTGCTGGAGAATCCCGATCGGATATCCAAGGCGGTGCTCGCGCGGCGACTTGATTCCCAGACAGCCTTCGAGATTGTTTCGATCGATATCGCGGATATTGACGTGGGTGAAAACGTTGGCGCCCGACTCAAGGCCGATCAGGCTGAGGCTGACACGCGAGTTGCTCGCGCCAGGGCTGAGATGCGGCGGGCGCATGCCGTCGCCCTGGAGCAGGAAAAAGTTGCCTCGATTCAGGAGAGCCGTGCCAAGGTGATCGAGTCAGAGGCAGAGGTCCCGCGGGCAATTGCCGAGAGTTTCCGCTCAGGCAAACTGGGGATTCTCGACTACTTCAAGATGCGGAACATTGAGGCCGACACTGAAATGCGGCGGTCCGTCGCGACCAGCAGTCAACCGGCAACAAAGACAGCCGAAACGGCGCAGTAATCGAAACGACGGAGCATCCCTCCGTTCAGTCCTGTGGTTCGGCTCAGTCAGGGTGAGGTAACGATGGCTCGCGACATCGAAGAATTCTTGAGAAAAGCTGCGGAGCGACGAGCGGCCCAGCAAAAGGGCCAGCAGCCGGGGACTGCCAAGCCGCCCGCGCGGCCGATGGCGCCAGCTTCCGGCAACTCCCGGTCTGCGCGGTCGGTACCCGCTGAAGACGTGATCGATTTGGCAGGCGAGCCCGAGCCATTTCCGAGTGGACAAACGGTGGCCGAACATGTCCGTCAGCACATTGATTCGGGAGCAGCGGAGATCTCCCAGCACACGAGGCAACTGGGGCGGGAGGTCGCTGAGAAGGGACAAAAGGCTCGGCAGCGTATCCAGCAAAACCTTGACCATGAGGTC
>JAJTFE010000191.1 GCA_021298375.1 Blastopirellula sp.
TGAACCAGCACGTTATAAGACATCACCCGCAGTCCCCGCGCGGAGGCAGGTTGCGGATTGCCCGGATCCGGAAAGTAAACCGGCATGATTCCGGCGAACGCGGCAGCACTGGCCAGCAAAACAACGAGCGCCATCCACCAGCGGCGATAACCGAGAAGGATGAGTCCGGAGAGAAGCAAGCCAGCGAACCACTGGACCTGAAAATTGACCGCCAGCTCGGCCAGCATCAGCCGGGGAGAGAGAAAGGAAAAGAGAAAAAGGAATAGCGGCACTCCTGCAGTCAGATACAGAAACGCCGTGGTGAGGTCCGGTCGCCCATCGAGGCCTCGGTTGCCTCCGTGGATTGACTCTGAATCAGCCGTCGCTTGGTCGTGCTGGTCCCGGGCTGGCATGAGTTATCGTCCACGCGTCCGGTCAAACCGAGACGTTTCTGGGGCCCCGCCGGTACTTCCGCAAAGCCCCCCGGGGCAGAACCAACCGCTCGACGCTGCCTTTTAAGGGCTACCTCGTGCAGGGCTACCTCGTGCAGGGCTACCTCGTGCTGGGCTACCTCGTGTCAGGCGGCCCGCCGCTGGGCGGTTGCGTTGTAAATCTGGGGATTGAGGTTTGGGTCATTGTACATCTTGTACTGGCGATAGGTTCGATGTCGGGTTTTGCCAGCAAAAATGTCATGAATCAGCCGCTGCGTCGCCGCGACCAGGTCCTGTTGCTGCTGACGGCAACGATTCAGTTTGCCCAGAACCGAAGCGCGGTGCTCGGGGCTGGCGTCACTGCGCTGCAACTGTTCTTCCAGATGGTAAATTCGCAAGGCCATGATCGAGAGCCGGTCGATCGCACTTCCCGGAGTCTCGGTATTCAGGCGGGCGTCCAGTTCCAGTGCCACCCGCGCCTGTTCCAATTGCTCGGCAATGTGGTCGTCGAGCCGCTCAATCCAGTCGTTGCGCTGCTGGTTGTAGCGGTCGATGGCTCGTTTGACGTCGGCGATTTCGCGGTCGCTCGCGACCGGGCTGCGGGCAATGTCTTCTTCATGCCACAGCAGGAAATTCCAGCGATGCTGCTCGCAAACGATCCCCAACGTTCCATCCTGGGAATTGAGCACTGGCCCCAAATGCCAACGGGCCACCATGTCTGTCTGCAAAGCCACCACTTGTTTAATATCAATCATCAGCGTTCATCCTGAACCGTGGCGAATCCTTAACGAACCGGGGATTCTAGAAAAACCTTACGTGTCGCCGCAAGACAGGTTTTAGGCCCCGGCTTGCCATCCCCACAGTGATCCCGCTTGGCCCAAGTGATCCTACTTGGCCCAAGTGATCCCACTTGTCCCAGCTGCCCCATTTCCTCGCGCGGGCGGAGCCATCAAGCGGCGGGTCGTGCGTTCTGCTTGTTGTGCGGCCTTGCCGCCTGCAAGGCTTGGCCGACTCCGGCGAGCACCTCTTCAACCGGGATGTCGCACATGGCCGTATTGGCGGCGCTGCGCCGTTGGCGGCTGGTCCCCGACTGGTACCACTTTTGAATGGCAATTTGCCTCGGCCCGTAGGCTCCGCTGTCTTGGGGGCGAGTGGGGCCATACAGGCCGACACAGGCACAGCCCATCGCCACTGCAATGTGCAAGGGACCGGTATCACCCGCGACGAAGACTTCAGCAAGACTGGCCAGTGCGGCGAGATCCGGCAGTGAGGTCGGCGGAGCCAGCCGCGCGGAATGGTTGCTTGCCGCAACCGCCTCTTGAGCCATCGCGCGCTCTGCGTCCCCTGCCCAGAGCACGACTGAGGGGAGTCCAAAAGCGCGTTCCGCTGCTTGGGCTAGGAGCCCAAAGCGGTCGGCTGGCCATTGCTTCGATGGCCAACCCGCTCCCGGATTGAGCAGCAGAAACTGCTTCAGCCCCTCAGCCTCCAGCCAACTTTGGCAGCGATCCAGCGATTCCTGGCAGACGGGCAAGTCAAATCGGACTTCGCCCGGCTCAAGCTTGATTCCCCTGAGCAGTTCCAAGGTTCGGTCGACCAGATGAGTTGAACGAGGTCGGACCAGCCGGTTGTTCAGCCAGGCCGAGCCCTCGCGCCCAAACTTGCCGCCGAAGCCGATTCGCAGGGGAGCTCCAGAGAGTCGCGCCAGCGCAGCGCTTTTGAGCAGCCCTTGAGGGTCAAAGGCAATCTCCGGTTGAAAGCTGCGAAGCTCGCCCCGCAGTTGTCGCCATGCAGCGGGCCGGCGGAGCCAACCGCGCGGAACAGGAATCAGCCGGTCGATTGCCGGATGGAGCCTCAGCAGTTTGCTCGCTGCTCCTTCAGCGGCCCAAGCGATTTGGCACTCGGGCATGTGCCGCTTCAGCTCGCAAGCGAGGGGCAACGTCAAAATGGCGTCCCCAATATGACTGAGGCGGCTGATCAAAAAGCGCGGACCAGTCGGGCTCATGATTTTCAGTCCTTTGAAAATCGAAGTTCTTATCCGATTTGAGGCCGGGCAGTCGCCAGCCAGTGAGCATGGCCACAGCGTTGGGCAAACGCCCACCCAGCCGTTCAGTTCTCGAGCGAGATCTTCTTGATCATGTCGAGTCTGGGATACTTCTTGATGATGAACTCATTCCCCTCGGCCTGAAAGCGACCTTGAACTTCAGGAGAGTTCTCGCCGTACTCGGTGTTAATTTTCTTGAGCACGTCTTCACCTTCGACCACTTTGCCAAAGGGAGTAAAGCCCATCGCATCGAGCCGATTGTTGAAGCCGAGGTTGATGAAAAACTGGACAGAGCGGCTGTTCGGCACGCCTGTCTTGGCGAACGTAATCGTCCCGAAAATGTTGGATTGGCCTGCGTCTTGGTCGTCCTTGATTTTGGCTTCACTCCAGACTTCATTCACTTTCGGGTCACCGTGGATTCCAAACTGGAACATGAAGCCTTCGATGGCTCGAAAAACAGCGATGTCCTGAAAGTAGCCAATCTTGACAAGGTTGTAGAAGCGGTCGGCGCCATTGGGAGACCAGGCCCGGTTGACTTCGATCACGAAGTCACCTTTGGTCGTTTCCACCTTCACCCGGAATTTGTCGGGAGCTTTTTCTGTGGCCTCTTCCGGAGCGGGGAGCTTGTCCTGTTCTTCAGTCAGGCCAGCCATCGGGCGGGTCTCCGCCCAACCGAGACGATTGCCACCAGCCAAGGCGGAACAACCTAACCCAAACGCGAAACAGCAACCGAGCAACAGAATTTGCTTGAACATCAGGCGATTCCTGAAAAGGACAAGTGAAATGACAAATCGAACCCAATCAGGCAGCCAGACTTTTGCGGTCCAGTGCCGCCGTGTTGGGGCGCACAAGGTCGGAGATAACTCCCAGTTTTTCCAGAACCGCCAGCGTGATGTAGGTCACATCGACTTCCCACCAGCGATGCCCATGCTGAGCAGAACGCGGGTCCGCGTGATGGTTGTTGTGCCATCCCTCGCCATTGGTAAGCAGGGCAAACAGCCAGTTGTTGCGACTGTCTTCCCGAGTCTCGTAATTTCGATAACCCCACATGTGCGCGAAGGAGTTAATCCCCCAGGTAACATGCCAAGTGAACACCGTTCGCATGATGACACCCCAGAAGAGCCATTGCAGGCCAACCTGCAAGGTCCCCGCGCCCGTGCCCGTCCAGAGCCAGCCGACCAGGAGGCCGGTGGCAAAAACAAGTACGGCGTGAGCCGCATAGAACCAGACCCAGTTCATGCCGCGCTGCAGCCAGAAGTAAAAGGGATCCCGCATCAAGTCTCGGACGTACCGCTCATAGGCTGCCGAAGTACTCAAGTCTCGGTTGTCGATAAACAGCCAACCCATGTGTGCCCAGAACGCACTGACGCGCGGCGTATGCGGATCAGGCTGATGGTCCGAATGTTGGTGGTGGACGCGATGAACCAGAACCCAGCGGGCCGGGGAGTCCTGAAAGCTGCAGACACCCAGCGCCGCCAGCAGGTACTCAAACCACTTGGGGCACTTGAAGCCGCGGTGTGTCAGCAAGCGATGATAACCCGCACCGATCCCAATCGAAGTGAAGATATAGTTTCCCAGCGGCAGGAACAGAACGCCCCACCACGAAAAAAAGTAAGGCAGGAAGGCGAGGGGAATCAGCAGGTGAAATACGATTACCGGAAGCATGTATTCCCACAAGATCCGGCTTTGACCGTCAACTTTTTCTGGTTTCGGCAGCCGCTCTCGGCCAACCCGCTCCCCGTGTTCCGTTGAGTGAATATCCTTGGCAATCGCATCTTCGGGAGTGCCGTAAGCGGGGGAACTGGTCTGCATGGACTTCATCCGGGTTCAGCTTTGTCCTCCGAGATGGATCGATCGGTTTCGATCACTCGAGAGGGAATTCGGGGCCATGGAGGGGGTGAAACCACTCCCGTCTGCGACCCCGAGGTAAACCGCCATTTTACTTCTCCTTGCCCGAAGCCGGAACCGCATTTTCTCCGCATTTGGGGCCGATTCGGTCGGTTATTCTGCCGCAGCAGCGCGGCTCCGCAGGCACACAGGGGAGCGGGCTGACGTTTGTTGCACTGCGCGAAGCGCAGCGCCAGCGAACTGATTTCTCTAAAAAGGTCTCCGCGTCATTGGCTCGCTGCCAAACCGCGGAGTGCTCAATCGCCTGTTTTCGCTACTGTTCGCGGAGACCCAAAAGCACGCGGAGGCAGACCGATCGAGGAAGCGCAGCGAGCGCTTCATTCCCTAAACCAGTATCTCCCCTCCGATCGAGTCGAGCAGGCCGGGGACTTTCGAAGCGATGATCTCCACCCGCCCCAATTGAGGCTGGTCGTGCTGCTGGACTGAAAACATCAATCGCCGGTCAACAAAGCCGCACCACTTGAGGATGTCGGAGAGCACTTTCGGACCGGTGGCGTACCACTTCAAGCCATGCACGCCGGACATCAGGTTCTCCCGACTCTCCCTGCCGCATTTGAGGTAGCCATCGGGTTCGCCCCAGACGGTCGAGGTGTTGAAAAACATCACTTCGCGGGTCAGGTCGGCGGCGATCTTCAAACCGGTCACCGGGTCGGGGAGGTGATAAAAGATTCCCTTGAACATCGTGATGTCGGCGGGCGAACATCCCCGCTCCGGCAGACGATACAGATCGCAAACCTGAAACTCGATGCGGTCGGTGGAAGCAACCGTGCGATGGCCCTGGACAAACTTGGCCTGTTTGATCCAGTGGTCGCGAACATCAAATCCGAAAGCAGACTCCATTCCCGCTTCACGGGCCCAGAAGCAGTATCCGCCCGCATTGCAAGCGCAGTCGAGAAGGGTCTTGGAGGCGACACCCGCCGGATAAAGCTGCCGCAGTTTGCCGAGGAAATAGCCGCGCAAATTCAGCAGGCTCACACCTTTGTTCCGCTCCCGATCGCGAATCGCTCCACCGCTGGCAAAGGCCTCGCCGGTAAATACCGACTCAGTGAGCTGAATGTTCATGTGCCACGGCCCGAGTTGGCGAATCTCCTCCAGCAGCAGCCTATCGGGCTCAGAAGCCTGGGCGGCCGCACTTGCAGTGGGGCTTGCGGGGACGCTGGCAGTTTCGCGGGAGGCGGGAGTAGTGGCGGGCGTCGCGCCAGCCAGCTGCACTTGGCTCCGATTTGGCTGCGACTCCAGCGGTTCAGTTTTGGGTTCAGACATCGGGCACCTCCTTGAGAAGGCGATGGTTGCATGCCGCACCAAGCAAAAAGTCAACGGGCGAAGCCGCTTTTGGTCGGCATCGAGACAATACCCACCGCAGTCTGGACCCACCGCAGTCTGGACCCACCGCAGTCTGGACCCACCGCAGTCTGGGGGCTATTCGCTGCTTGGTACCCGCTTCAACCTGGGGACTGACAGGTCGGTC
>JAJTFE010000004.1 GCA_021298375.1 Blastopirellula sp.
AAGTGATTGGCGAGGTCTGGAGGGCCGGGAAAGTTTCGCTGGAGTCCCGAGGGGCTCGATCGACCGGCGCGGTTGAGGGGCTGTTTTTTCCCGAGGGTTGTGGAGCCGTATGAGGCACCGAACCAGCTTTGGGTGGCTTGCCTGCAGCTATCGGATGGGAAGTTCCCGCAGGAGGCTGCGGCGACTTGGCGGGTGCGGAACTGCCCTGTGTGTTGCCACTCGCTCCACTCGTGTTTCGGCCTGCAGCCTCCGCTCGCCCCGGATCGCCAACCTGACGGGGCTGGCTCGGGTCACGCTTGACGTGGTCCCCCTTCACAGACCCGCCGATAATCTGTTCGATGTCATCAAAATCCGAGCCATCTACCGAGTTCTGGGCGGATTCCTGTGGCGCGACCCAACCGGGAGGCGGAGTCACTTCGACCATTTCGCCGCATTTCGGACAAGCCAATCGCTGGCCAATCGCCGCATCGCTCTTTACCTTGAGCCGTGCAGCGCACGTCCGACAGGTGATCGAAAACATCTTCCCTCAGTCCTCATCTCAGTCAGTTGCCCTCACCCACTATTGTAGCGAAACCGACTGGCGGAGTTCCTGAAAACTCAGGTGAAGCCGACAAATATTTGCCACCGCAGCCGGCCAATCACCCGAAACGCCGTCCGCGGGCAGGCTGCGATTCCGTCGGCGTCCAGCCAGCGATTTTGACCCGCGAACCTGTCTATTTGTTCGCGGCAGGCTGGAAGTCAGCCGGAAGCGTCAGTCCGCGCTCCGCGGCGGCCGCGCGCGTCGTGACCAGAACGATACGGTCAGCTGGATTGGTCGGGTCCAGCGTCATGAGCCAAACCAATTTGCAATTGGGGTCACTGGCTTTCTGCGCTGACTTGTCCGGATTCGCACGGAGCATAATCTCGGTCAAGATTGCGGAGAGCGGTCGCTGTGCGGCAGTGAAGTCCCCCGGACGCTGGTTTTGGGTAATCCCTTCCTTGGCGAGGTCGGTACCAGCAAGCTCAATCCTGAATTTGAATGGAAGTTCAGGAAACTGTTCGTTGACCTCGGTGGCGATCCCCTGCAGCAACAGATTCAGGTCAGGGTTGGTCGTCACTGAGAGGGAGCGAGGTAAAGCCAGCAATTCCTCCAGCGTTTGCGGCGCAGTTTGTGCCGGAACCTCAGCCACCGAAAGATTGGTGGCATCACCCAGACCGAGCGCCAGTTCCGTGGCAGCCAATAAATTGTGCGCAGCCATCGGCGGCAACCACGCGTTGGCGACAACCAGATTACGCTCGACGCCAATCCTCAACTGCTGATAAAAATCGTTCAGCATGTTGTCAAAGCGGAGCCGTACCCGTTCCCAGTAAGGGTTTGCGCTCATGGTCGCCAGAATCTTGACCACGTCTTCCCTTGCCCGGCGAAACTGGGCCGCCATCTGCGGACGCAATTCCACCGGCCGTTTGTCGACCGAGTGACAAAGCACCAACTCCAGATAGACGCCTTGGTCCAGATGAACGCTGAACAATCCCGAGCGGGCTGATTCGTCAAGCATACCCCTCAGGTAACGATTGAGCGGAGCCCATTGGCCAGACATCAGCCACTGGCCTTCGTCGTTAAATAACCCGGCGGGTTGAAACAACAGGTTGAAATGGCGTTGGCCATCGAGAGCCTGATTCAGGGCTGCAAAAGGTCCAGACAGGTTGTCGACTCTGGCGGAGTCCCGCGCCGAATTGACCAATTCCGTTGGTCCGTACAAGAACGAATCGACGAGCCCGGTGCTGCTGTTCCCGGTTGGAGTCGCGGTCTGTTCAACGCCCCCACCATAGGGAAGCAGGAAAATCGATTCATTGCCTCGCGAGATCAACTGGTTTGTGGTGGTTTCACTCACCAGGTCGACTTGCCAACGGTCGCCCAATTCAGTGCGGGAAATCGGCCGGGCCAGCGTGATCCGCGCCAAAGCCTGATATTCCTGATTCTCTGTGGGATAAAGTCCCACAACGACGGACGAGATTTCAGCCAAGGGGGTCGCAATCGAATTGGCCCACCTGTTGACCGTCGATCGCAATCCGCTGTCGAGCGATTCAAACAACAGCGGACCCTCAGGCTCAGCCAGCAGCACAGACGGTCGAGCCGTCAGGACGATGCGGGCACCTGGCGGAAGGTAATTCAAGTTCGCAGCCCGCCCCGAGGTGGGTGCTTGCCAGAGTGTATTGCCGTCATCAGGGATAATGCTTTGACGCACTACGGCGTTGGGCTCGCTCGGCAAAATCTCGCCCGAACTGGCTGTAGCTGGCGTTGCCGCCGCCCCAGTTGAACTGGCTGGCGTTGCCGCAGTCGATACGACGGGGACGGTTTTGTTCCAAGTCAAACTCCAGGCCAGCAGCCCAAGGACTGCGGCGAACAGCAGCAGGGAACTCGCGGTCGCCAGAAAAATGCGCCGCTGTTTGGCTTGGCGAATGGCTCGCAGTTCCTGCAACGTCAGGGAAGGCATGGGGGGCGCCGTTTTGGTTGGGGGCGGTTCTTCCAGTGCAGCAACGGCGACGTCCGTGGTCGACTCATCCAGACGCGTTCCAGACACGACCGGAGTTTGTTCCGTGATCGAGCGGAGCAGGCTGGTCAGGGAAGTCGAGGGAGGAGTGCGCGGGAACAGTTGCTCCAGCGATTGGCCGCTGAGGTCCGCCAGTGAGCGAGCGACCTCTGCCGCGGTCGATGGTCGCTCCGCCGGTAGACGCGCGAGCAAGCGGTCGAGAAGTTGCTGCATCCCCGGTGGTACTTCGTATTTGCTTAAATCCCGAGTTCCCCCCTGACGCTGACTTTGCTGCTTCTCTGGCAGCGTCGACCCTTGAGTGACAGGACGTCCCGTGACCAGGCGAAAGAGCAAACAGCCGAGCGAGTAAAGATCGCTGGAGATGTTTGGAGAGGCACCGCCCAGCACTTCCGGGGCTTGGTAGTCGCAAGCAGCTTCCTCGGTTTCGGCCTGAACATTTTCAAACTCAGAGTCCGGCTGCCAGAGGATTCGCAACTGGACCTGCGATTTGCCAAACAACCAAACCGAGCGCGGCGAGAGTCCGCCATGGACCAGGCCGATTTTTTCCAAGACCCCCAGTGCCGTGGCCAACTGGGCCCCAATCGCGGCGGCCTGATTCCAAGGCAAGCGCGCTTTCCGCGGCACCTTTTGCTCGAGCGGCACCCCCGCCGGAACTTCGCTGACGATAAACGCATGGTCGGTCAAGGTTACCGCTTCCAGCGTCCGGACCAGTGCGGGGTGCGGCGCCGCCGCCAGTTTTTGCGCTCGATCACGCCAGGCTTGCCACAACGTTTGAGCTTTGGCTGAACCATCGGCAAAAAAGTCGAGCTGCACTGGGTGCTGGCTCGTTACATGCCGCGCCAGAAAAGTCCCCGTGAGCGGGCCTTGCTGGACCCGATCCAGCAACAAATAGTTGTCCAGCCTGAGGGGCCCGTTCAGCCCCGAAGTGAAGAGTTTGGCTTGGTAGGGGGTCAACGCGCCGTTTTGGAGCAGCCAGTCCCACAAGCCCCCCGGACCGCTCGGTTGGGGCTGCTCCTGCTCGAAGCGAGCGCGCAACTTGCCCAGCTGATCTTCATTGAACAGCCGACTCAGGGAAAGAAGCTGCCAAGCTTGGTTGAGATTAAGGTCCACTTTCCAGCCACTGGTGTTGGATTCGTTTCCGCTAAAGAATACAGTATGGGGGGCTGGAAAAGAATGTCCGCCGCCCGTTATTGTGGTCTGCAGAAGCGGAAGGCAAACAGGCTCAGTGCCGGATTGCCAGCCTTTGCTGGCCGTTTGCTGGGCAAATCTGTTGCTTTGCCGCGCGAGCGGCGGTTGGGGAAGCTGATGACGGGCGACAGGCCAGCGGCTTTGGGCTCGAACTTCCCAAACTCCCCCAGCCGACGATTTTTCCGAGACGCAGTCCTGACAAACAGGGACTCTGTTTCGGTCTGCCCCGATGAATTTTGGTTTCGCGGGGTTTACTGTGAGTTCGTGTGGCCCAATTTGACTCACGTGGTCCGATTTGACTCGCATGGCCTATGGCGAAACCGCTGTGGTTTTCCATCCCCGGCGGTCCGCTGGTGATCGCAACGTTCCGGGTTTGTCCCGATCCTGATTTGTTTTTGAGTGGAATCAATGAACACTGCCGCTGTCGCTGCTGCTCCCAAGCCGTCGCACATGAAACAGAACGAAGCCGTCCAACTCTACTTTGACCGCGCGGCGGACAAACTCGGCCTCGATGAGGCCACACGCAAGCGGCTGAAAATGGCTCGACGCGAACTGACAGTTCAGGTCGCTGTCGAGATGGACGATGGCCGGCAGGAAACTCTGGTTGGCTACCGCGTGCAGCACAATAACGCCCGCGGGCCGATGAAAGGTGGTTTGCGATACCACTGGGAAGTCGACCTCGACGAAGTCCGAGCCCTCGCCTCGCTGATGACTTGGAAGACGGCTCTGGTCAACATTCCCTACGGCGGGGCCAAGGGCGGGATCTGTGTTGACCCGCGCGAACTCAGCCGCAAGGAAATGGAACGGATTACGCGGAAGTTTGTCGACCAGATTCACGAAATCATTGGTCCGGATGTCGACATTCCCGCTCCTGACATGGGGACGAACGCCGAGACCATGTCCTGGATTCGAAACCAGTGGGAAAAGTACCACGGCTTCAACCCGGCCTGCATCACGGGCAAGCCGGTTGAGGATTACGGGGCCCGGGGACGCGAGGAAGCGACCGGACGCGGAGTCGGTATCCTGGCATTCAAGTTGCTCAAGCGGCTGGGGCGACGCCCCGCCGATTGCCGCGTCGCGATTCAGGGGTTCGGCAACGTGGGGTCGCACGCCGCCAAGTACATGCACGAGTCGGAATTTAAAATCGTTGCAGTGGATAATGTCGCAAACATCAAGGCAAAGTTTGTCATCGAAGGTGCCAACAATCCCGTCCACCCGCTGGCGGACGAAGTTCTCCACGAGCGGGGTGTGGTCGTGATGCCCGACATTCTCGCCAACGCCGGCGGTGTGACGGTCAGCTATTTCGAATGGGTCATGAACCGTCAGTACTACAGCTGGGACCTCAACCGGGTTCGGCAGCAACTCGATGCGGTTCTTTCCGCGGCGTTTGAGGACGTTTGGCAAGAAGCGAATACCCACCAAGTCAGTCTTCGTACGGCAGCCTTCATGATTGCGATCTCGCGCGTCAAACGGGCCAGCGAGCTTGGCGGTTACTAAAACCCCGGTTTCCGCTCTACTCCGTCAGCGTTTGCCCGTCAGCATCGAGCCATCCAGCGGCGCGATGGTGCGTCGCGCTCCAGCAACCGGTCGATTGTTCTCCGCCGGGGTGGCACCTCAGATCTCCTTGGTCTCGGTTGACCAGTCCCAGCCCTCGTCGGCCTGAAATTTTTTGAGGTCCCGGAACAATGAGCGAATCTGCTCGATCTCCCTTGGCGGGGCAATCCGCCTCGCGACTGGCCGAATATGAGCTGAAAGTCAGTCAGCTATCGATGGAGGAAGCTGCCAGCGCCGAGCGTTGGCGCCGGCTCGGATTTGTCCGAGGTGGCCTGTTTCTCCTCGCCCTGGGTGGACTTCTCTGCTGGCTGACGGGGCAACTGGGATGGGGAAGCGGCTGGCTGGTGGTGGCGGGCTTGAGTCTGCTCGCGTTTCTGGCTGTGGCTGGAATTCACGAATCGCTGGCCGGGAGGATCTTCCTCACTCGGCTTCGGCTTCGAATTAACCGAGATGCTGTGTTGCGGCAGCAGCGGCGTTTGCGTGAACTCGACTCCGTGCCGCAAGTGCTGGTTCCTCCGCAACACCTCAGTTTGGCCCGCGACCTCGACCTCCTTGGTGACAATTCGCTCTACCGGCTACTGGGTACGGCGCGCACGCCGCTCGGCATTCTCCTTCTCCGCGACTGGATTCTCGAAGGGGCTGACTCGGCTGAAATCACGGCCCGGCAGGCTGCAGTCGCCGAGCTTCGCGACCAAACGGAGTGGCGAGAAGAATTTCAATTGATCTGCGAGCAACTCTCCGTGAGCGAGGCCGGTCCCAGCCGCTTCGTCGAATGGTGCGAAGGTGAAAGCTGGGTGCAGCGCCGTCTGCCTCTGCTCTGGATAGCTCGTTTGGCGCTCGCACTCTGGCTGCTGGTCCCCCTGGGTCTGATTTCGGGCTTGGTGCCGCCACTGGTGGGAGGCGCGATTCTGCTGGCCACGACCGTCGTCAGTTTTTTGCTCTCGGTTGTTTTCGCCGGCAGCATTCACGACATCTTCAACCAGATTTCAGCCCGGCAGGAAGATGTCCGCTGCTATCGCCGACTGTTCGGCCAGTTGGCAGAATACCAGCCACAGGCCGAGCGCCTCCGCGAAATCCATCAACGGCTGTTTGAGAATGGAGCGCTTCAGCAAAAACTGGTCCAACTGGGACGCTTGACCTGGCTGTCCAATTTGCGCCGTAACGGCATCTTCTTTCTGGCCTATATCTTCTTTCAATTCATGTTTTTCTGGGATATCCATGTGCTCGACTTGCTGGAGCGGTGGAAGCGACGGAACGCCGGAGGCGCTCGGGTCTGGTTTGCCGATCTTGCTCAGTGGGAAGTGCTGGTAGCGCTCGCTCGCCTCGCCTGGGATCATCCCCAATGGGCTTTTCCGGAAGTCACAGCCCGACGCGATGCGGCTGACTTGATTTTTCGGGCCAGCCAACTGGGGCACCCGCTTCTGCCACCGCAGCAATGCGTTGCCAATGATGTCGAAATCGGACCGCCCGGGACACTTTTGCTTGTTACCGGCAGTAACATGTCGGGCAAGAGCACGCTGTTGCGCAGTGTCGGACTCAATGCCGTGCTCGCTCAACTGGGCGCCCCGGTCTGTGCGGAATCGCTGCGAATGAATCCGGTGGAACTCGCCACCAGCATGCGGATCAGCGACTCGCTGGCTGACGGTGTGTCGTTTTTCATGGCCGAACTCAAACGACTGCGCGAGGTCGTCTCCCGGGCCGAAGCGTTGGGGAAAGACGCTCCGCGAGGTCAGTTGTTCCTGCTCGACGAAATTCTTCAGGGGACAAACTCTCGAGAGCGCCAGATTGCGGTTTGCCGGGTCCTCAATCGCCTCCTGGCGGCCGGGGCAATTGGGGCGGTATCAACCCATGACCTTGAACTGGCGAGTTTGCCTGAATTGAAGTTGGCTTGTCGACCCGTTTATTTTGCCGAGTCGTTTGCCACGGTCGAAGGCAAAAAGGTCATGACATTTGATTATCGGATGCACGCCGGGATTTCGCCTACGACCAACGCGCTGAAACTCCTCGAACTCGTCGGACTGGAGTAGGCTGGACGGTGTCTCACCGCAACCTAGTGGTGCTCATCGTCCCCGCCAAACGGCAAGGGGGCATCCAGTCCCAGGAACTGTCGCGTTTTGAGCTTGAACAGGTCCGAGTCGCTGAAGGCGGCCCCGGACTCGCGGAGCAAACTCGGATTCAGCCGCGCGTTGCTTAGTGCTTTCCAGCAGATTCCCAGTAACGTGCGGAGCACGCGCTGGCCATCGTAATTGAGGTGATGGTAGAGAGGACTGCCGGCGGCCAAGATGTTGTCAATTCGTTGAGCGTTCAAACGCACGAATTGGTTCAGCTCTTTCGACGGTTCAGGGGCGAGGACTCTTTCCGGCTTGAGCTGGCAAGTAGTGAAATCGCTTTTGGCCAGTCGCAATTTGTCAGCCCGAACATCGTCCGCCAAGTGCAGCAGCCACCAGGTCAGCGTCAAGCCTTGGCCCGTTTTCAGGGCAGCTTGTTCGAAACCGGGCTGCTCGATTCCCAAGACGTGAACCAGCTGCCGCATCAGGGCGCCTCCCAAACGGGTCGCGGTCGCCAGCATTTCCTGTTCGGTGGCCGGTTGGCCAAACCGCCAGTGGCGATCGCAGGCCTCGAGGGGCTCGAAAATAAATTGCTTGGGAATCCGAAACTTGGCCACAACATCGGCCAGAAAATAGAGAGGCGCGGAAACATACCTTCCGACAAAGGCGTCGGACAGGTCTTCTCGCAATTGGTCACAGGGAGCTTCGGTTTTTGGAACGTCTTTTCGCTCCAAGCTGGCCGCTTGTGCAAGTTGCAGCAGATGAGCCAGCCCGCAAACCGCCTGATACTGTTCCTTGGGAAGATTGCGAAACGCCCACATCCACTGCCCAAAATGCTCGCGCGCCGATTTGACGCTTTGCTTCGCACCCCGCTCCAGTTCCGCGGGGGTTGGCTTGATGAATGTTCGCTGTTGAGGCGAAAGACCGCCGGGGTGAGTGGCTTCCATATCTCGTTTTGCTCAATGGCCAAATTGGAACAGCTGATGCCTCGTGACCCGGCCGCCGTCAAACCGGGAAACCAAACGCGACTCCGGGGACGCGCGGCCGACTGCGACCGACCACTCGCCGGCGTGAGTCGCCGGAGCCTTCCCTCGGGAACCCCTCGGGCAGCACCAGACTTGACCCCTGACAGAACCGACCGGGAACCCTAAAATCGGAAGTTCCGCCTGCGAGACCGGACCGCTCTCTATTTTACCCGCTGGATGCGATTGTGGCGGCGAAAGTCCGAAATTCACCAGTCACGCGCCATTTGTTAAAGTAGAGGCAACTATCGCAAGGCCAGTCGAATCGACAGAATTAGTGCGGTTTTCCCAAGCTGGACGAACGGAACCCATTCGGAACAGTGACATTCGGCCCGGCTTGGCGGGGAATCCGGATGGCGGTCGTTTTTTGTAAGCGACTGGCGACGGGTTCGCCACTCTCGTGGAGGGTTGCCCATCGCCCCCCGAATTGTTTTTGCCCCTGCTCGGCTGAGCGCGAAAAAAGCCCCTCAGCCCACTCCGGAGACGCACAATGAAAGTAATCCTGGCAAACCCGAGGGGGTTCTGTGCCGGCGTCAACATGGCCGTCGACAGTTTGGAACTCGCGCTTCAGGCCTTCGGTTCGCCTGTCTACGTTTATCACGAGATTGTGCATAACAAATATGTCGTCGAGACCTTCCGTCAGAAAGGAGCCGTCTTCGTCGACCATTTAGACGAGGTTCCGTTGGGAGCGAACCTTCTATTTTCCGCTCACGGCGTCTCGCCCGAAATCCGTCGTGTTGCCCGCGAGCGGAAGCTGAATGCGATCGATGCCACCTGCCCGCTGGTCACCAAGGTGCATCTGGAAGCAATCAAGTACGCCCGCGAGGGATACACCATTTTTCTGATCGGCCACGAAGGGCACGATGAGGTGATCGGCACGATGGGCGAAGCGCCCGAGGCGATGATCCTTGTCGAAAGTGAGGCTGATGTCGATCGGCTGACGATTCCCTCCGATGCGAAAGTCGCCTACCTGACGCAGACCACCCTTTCAGTCGATGACGCCAATCGAATCATCGCCCGTTTGCGGCAGAAATTTGTCAACCTGGTGAATCCGCCCAAGGAAGACATCTGCTACGCCACTCAAAACCGGCAGGAAGCAGTCCGGATCCTCTCTGACTTGGCGGAGGTCTGTCTCGTCCTTGGGAGTCAGAACAGTTCCAACAGCCAGCGGTTGCGTGAACTCGCCAAAGAGCGAGGCAATCAAGCGTACCTGATCGACGGCGTTGCCGACCTCGATCCGAATTGGTTTGCGAACATCAATTCGGTATTGGTCACGGCCGGAGCCAGCGCCCCCGAAAAGGTCGTACAGGAAGTAATTGATTGGCTTGTCGACCGTTACTCGGCGACAGTCGAAGTGCGGACGACGCGCGAGGAAGCGGTGCACTTTCCGCTCCCCAAAGTCCTCCGCGCCCTGGTCAAAGGGACTGACTGAGAGGCGACCGCGCTGCGTTGTACTAACGAGCGTTGTACTAACGAGCGTTGTACTAACGAGCGCTGTACCAAGAAGCGGAGGACTGCGGGGAACAAAACCGGCAAGTCCCTGCGCATCCTGAAGGTCGAGGCCTCACTGTTCTGTTCGCCGCGGAGGGAGTTCCGCAGCCCGGAGGTTCCGAAACAGAATGTCGGTGCCCGGGTCATGCCCCTGAAGGATCAGGGTCCCCGAATCCAGGCGAAGCCCGTTCCGCGGGTTCTCGTGTGCCGGCCGGGAATCAGTCCAGTCGCAGACTTGGAAGCCGTTGACCCAAGTCGCAAAGTGCGAGCCGCTGGCGATCAGGGTTTTTGTGAACCAGATTTGGTCCTGTGCCACGATTCGCCGAGCCGGCTGCCGTCGGAATATGCCTCCGGTTCCAAAATCAGCGGGCTTCTCCGGGTTGTCCTCCTGCATCCCATTCTGAATCTGGCTTTCATAGCCATTCATCAGTTGGCCCGGGATAGCGCGAAAAAAGATTCCGGAATTCTGGTTCGCCGCGCTGGTCCGGCAATCGAGTTGCAGCACGAAGTCGCCGAATCGCCCTTTGCTCTCCAGTTGGCCTCGGCCACCCTGGATTTGTAATTCCCCCGCCGAGGTGACGCTGCTGCGGCTTGCTTCGGCCAGACGCGTGTCCCAGCCATCCAGATCCCGGCCGTTGAACAGTGGCTTTAAGCCGAGCGGCAACAAAGCAATTTTGCGAAAGGCCACCGCGCCTTGATTGAATTGCAAGCCGATATACCCTCGGCCCAGCGGTTTGGGATCGTTGTAGGCAAGCATCTCTTGGCCATCGATGGTTACCAGAAAGCGGCCTCCTTCGGCGAGGACTTCAAGTTGGTGCCAAGCGTCGGCCACGAGCGCTCCGAATTCGACCTTCGCTTTCTCGCGGCCGACAAACGAACCAGTGGGAAAAGGATTGTTGGGAGGGGCGATGTTCAGCTCGTAGCAATCCGCCGCCGGATCGCGGGGCTGAGGGCTGGTGCGGAGAAAAATACCGCTGTTGGTTTCAGGCTCGGCGCGAAATTCCAACCGCAGTCGGTAATCACCGAATTGGCTGGTTGTCCGCAGCAACCCGACCAGCCCGCCGCTGGCCCGAATCTCGCCGTCGACGACTTGCCAGTCCACGGTCGATTCGGCCTTCCAGCCGTACAGCGTTTTCCCATCGAACAGCGAGAGCCAGCCCGCCGCAATTTGCTCCGGAGTCAGCCCGGGAGTCAATTCATCGCCGCGTTCATCGCCGGCGGCGATCGGATACCAGTCGTCGCTGTGAGTCGCCTTGGAAGCGGCTTGGCCATCCCAAGTGTCGAATCCCCGCGGGGCTTTCCCTGAAGAGCCTGGACAGAGCCCCAACAGGCCCAGCCAGAGTCCGATGACAGCCCCTGAAAATGGCAGCCAGCCCCCGATGCCGAGCGGGCGGAGTGAAGACAAAGACATGGCTAAATTCACGTTAGGGTAAGGAGCGCCACCGTCAGCGGGGGCCGGGGTAAACAGCCTCGACCGGGGTTCGATTGTGTGGGTCAGGCCAACTGAAGTCAATCAAAACGCCCGTTTTTGCCGACGGTCTGGCGGAATCAAGTGGCCACCCTGAACGCTTGGTCTATACTCAACCGAATAGCTCGTTGAAATTAAAGCGAGTTTGCCGATTGTATCGTGGGTCTGTGGCGGGTACTCAAGTACCAAAACTCCCCCCCCGAAACTCTCGTTTCCGAGCCTCGTTTGCCTGACTTCCGGTTCGGACACCGGTCAGAATACAACCCCCGACTCGTCCCGCAACTTGATGCTCACGGGGCCGCATTTCCGTTCCAATGATTGGATGTGGAAGCGGTTCCGCGATTCGAGCCCGCGTCCGGATACCATTCGTGAACCATAATCCGCAGTATTCCCCGTCACCCTTTTCCCGAGCTTCCGGCCGACCGTCGCCCCACGGCGAACGGCCAGTTTCCGGCTGCTCCGACGGGAGTCTGAAAGGATTGGATGCTGCGACCTCTGCCGACCTCGCATCGAACGACAAACTCTCGGGATATTTCTTTCTGACCGGAGCGAGCGGGCTGGTCGGGCGCTATCTGACCCGCGACCTGCTCGCCAGCGGCAAACGGTTGGCCGTTCTCGCCCGCTCCAATCGCCGCATGTCGGCTCACGACCGAATTGAACTTCTGTTGCAGCGTTGGGAGCAGAAACTCGGTTATTCTCTGACCCGGCCGATCGTGCTGGAAGGCGACGTCTCCCAACCCCAACTCGGCCTGTCGCAAGCTGATCAGCGGTGGGTCGCTCGACACTGCACGGGACTGATTCACAACGCTGCTGTCGTCAAATTCGAACCGGCGGAGCAGGATCAGGAACCGTGGCGGACAAATCTCCAGGGAACTCGAAACGCTCTGAAGTTTGCCGAGCAGACGGGGCTGCGGGAACTTCACTACGTCTCCACCGCTTACGTTTGCGGCAATCGCTCCGGACTCGTGCTCGAAGAACAATTGGACTGCGGACAGGGATTCCGCAATTCCTACGAAGAAAGCAAGTTTCTTGCCGAGCAGACGGTAAGGGAAAGCCGCTCCTTTGAATCCAAGACGATTTATCGCCCTTCGATCATTGCCGGCGATTCTCAAACGGGCTACACCTCCTCCTATCATGGGCTGATGTGGTATCTCCGCCTGCTGGCGATGCTGGTGCCGCAGCAACCGCGCGATGCCAACGGTCGAATTCAGACGGACATCGAGTTGCCGGTTTCGGGCGATGAGCCTCACAATGTCATCACGGTAGACTGGGTATCACGGGCCATTTGCCGCCTGCTGGAGCATCCCGAGAGTCGTGGGCGGACCTTTCATCTGGTTTCCGAACACCCGACTACTTTCCGGGAAGTGATCGACTGGTGCTGCGAGTTCTTTAACAGTACTGGAGTTCGCTTCGTCGAGCGAAGCCTCGGTCGTCGAGCCACTTCGGAATTTGCCGAGATGTTTTTCAGCAGCAGCCGCGTCTATCAGGATTACGACGCCTGTCTGGTTGAGTTTGATAATCGAAATTTCAAGGAGCTGATTCCGGATTTCGATTGCCCGGCAATCACCCGGGAGCAAGTCGTCCGCTATCTCGAATTCGGAGCCCAAGACTCGTGGGGCAAGCGTCGCGACCAGTTGCCAGAGACGCTTGGGCAACCGCTTCGATTGGCTGAACAAGTTGCAGCCAGTTGGTTAGAGAATTCGGTAGCCAACCCTGCCGACCCGCATGCGGCGCGAGAAGGGCGACTCTGCAGTCTGGACATCCGTGGGATCTCTGGTGGACAGTGGCATTTTTGGGTCACCCCTGACGAAAACCTGCAACTTTATCCGGGGCTGCAGGATGCGGCCGACGCATGGCTGGTGTTCGACACCAACGATTTGCTGACCGCTGAGGGACCTGCCGCGCGGCACCCTTTTTCCAGCGAACGGCTGGCCGGAATTTTGCGGCGTCAATTGTCCCGAATGGCAGCCGGGGAATATCCTTTGCCGCTCTCGCCTACGGACAAGCTCAAAAAATCGACTGCGAACGGTCCGTCTGCAGCTGATACGGCTGATAATCCAGCATTTCAATCGCTTTAGGCGAAATCTGGTAAGTAATTCCCCGCCAGGTAATCAACCGAGCGGATGCTGCTCTCAACGCTGCCCAGGAATGGACCAGCTGCGTCCAGGTCACCAGCAGCAATTGACGAGGCAATTGGCGAGCTGTCTCGAGAACTTCCCGCTGTCGCTGGGGAGCCGGTACCGTGGTCTCTTCGATCCAGGCCAGCAAACCCAGATTCGACAACTGGGCGATCGCAAAGCCAGCAAACAGGAGAAGGCACGCACTCCCCTGCCCCAGCAGCAAGGTGAGCAGGATTCCCAACAGCGAGAGCAAGGTGGTTGATCCGACCAGCAGGGAATGGCCTGCGACGAGCGGCCAAGCCGGGTGATAAAGCCGGGCCGTAATCAGTTGCCGCACGATCCAGTTCGCCGCCGCTGTCGAGGTTGCCGATTCTTGACTCACCAGCGCCAGTCGGGGCAGCCAGGCCACCTGCAGGCCAACCTGTCTGAGCGCCCGCTGCACAACCGTGTCTTCGCAAAGAGTGCGCGACCAGACATCAATCAGCCCAGCTTGCTCAATCGCGCATCGACGGAGTGCCAGCGCCCCGCCCCAGGGAATCCGATAAAGATACATCTGCACAATGGCGGCTGCATTCCAAATCCGACGGACCTCTGACCCCCAGCCCGGCGCATGTCCATACCAACGGTTTCCGGAGACCGCTCCGACAGACGGTGAATCAAAGGGCTGAAGCAGACGGGCCAGCCAATCCGTCGGGGTCACGCAATCCGCATCGGTGAAGACGACAAACTCAACCGCCTGGCTCAGGCGACTGTAAGCCAACCGCTGCAGGTCACACTTCAATCCACATCGGCCCGAAGGACGGGACAACACATGGACAGATGTTGGCACCACGTTTCGGGCAGCAAACTGGCGGGCGATCGCATGTGCCGGGTCGCTGGAGGAGTCGAGCGCCAAATGCAACTCAAAGTCGGGCCAGACCTGCGCCCCTAGCGCATGAAGACTCTGCTCCAACGTCGGATCCTGTCCGCGTAGACAGACGATCACGGCAACCTTGCCCGTGAACGCTCCCGGGACCGCGCTGAGCGAGGGACGCCTAGCCCCTCGGTGGTACAGCCAAACGTAAACGACCTGGGCCAAGGCTAAAACCAGGACCGCGCCGGCGATGATCGATGCTGCCAACAACCACGACAGTTCCAACTCAACCGGGCTCCTGCCAACTCAAGGCTCTATGTTGATTGCTTCTCTGAATCCAATTCACTTCGTCTCGGACACTTTGTCTGGGTCAGCGTTTTCCCGGCCTTGGAGCGATGGCAACTCGTTCCCGCTCAGCCAGCCCTTGCGCCAGAAATAATAAACAAATCCAAGGGCGGTCATGGCCATCAAGCCGAGTGCGAACAGGTAGCCAAACCGCCAACCCAGTTCCGGCATGTTCCAGGGATACTCGGTATCAAAATTCATGCCATAGACACTGGCAATGAAACTCAAGGGAATGAAAATCGTCGAGATCACCGTCAAGACCTTCATGATCTCGTTCATGCGGAAACTGATCATCGAGACATAGTAGTCCCGCAAGTCACTGCATAATTCCCGATAGGTCTCCAGAAGTTCAATTATCTGGATGCAATGATCGTGACAGTCCCGTAAGTAAAATTTCGTTTCGTCGTGAATAAAGGGAGAGGGATCGCGAATCAGCTGGTTGATTGCATCGCGCAGCGGACGGACGGAACGACGGGCAATCAAAATGCAATTGCGAACACGGTGCAATTCATAGATCAGTTGGGGCGAACGCGAGGAATCGACCTGGTCCTCCAATTGGTCGAGCTCATCGGCAAGCCGATCCACAACGGGGAAGTAGGAGTCAACAATCGCATCGAGCAGGGAGTAGGCGAGGTAATCCGCCGTGCACTTTGCCAGTTTCCCGCGACTCTTCCGAATCCGTTCGCGCACCGGATCGAAACAATCACCCGGATACTGTTGAACCGTGACGACGAAGTCACGCCCCAGAAACAGGCTTAACTGCTCCGACTCAATGACGCCAGTCCAGTTAATCATTCTCGAAACGAAGAAGAGGTGGGAAGGATAGTCTTCGCACTTCGAAACCTGATGCTGGTTGAGTACATCTTCCAACGCCAGCGGATGGAGATCGAATTGTTGTCCCAACTCCCGGATTGCGTTGACATCCGCCAATCCGTCCACGTTGACCCAGACCAGCGGAAATTTCGCCCGCAATAAAGGGAGTTGCGTTAGGTCGACGATTGTCTTCTCTTCGTAGCCTCCATTGCCGAAGGCGAATACCCGCACTTGGCTGGGCTCGGCGTCGGACCGGGGAGCGAGGGTTCCCGGCGAGCGAAAACGGTTCTCCGTGTTCGGGCGCGGCTTGTGACGGAGTTTGCGACGAACGCGACGTGCCATGCAGTTTCAGCTCATCGTCCCGCGTGGGCAGTAAGTAGAAAAAGAAATCCAGAAATCCGCTCCGGTTGGCCGCGTGTAACTCCGACCCGGCCGACCCGGAAACCCACTTCAGCAAAGCCAGCTATGAGAGGCTGCCGAGAGCCGGATGCCTGGTCGATTTGCGAGCGAGCTGGCCCGTTGCCTCAAGTCTTGCTTCCAGCCCGCAAACTTTAACAAACCGAACTAGTCGCGGCAACCTGAACCAAACCCAGCGGCGGACCACATCATGGCTCTCCAGAGCCTCGAGGCACCCCGCAAGTTTCCCCGGAAACTGCTCACAGCCAACCGCCACCTTGCGCGAAAATGGCCTCGACTCGCTTTATTTCAGGATTATGTTTTTGCCTCTTGAAATTCAATCACCCTGAATCCCGACTCGGGCCGTCGCGGGCGAAGGCTGCATGATCTGAGCAGGTCACAAGTTCCTTGCGAGGACGAAAAACAAGCTAAGGCGAGATTCCGCGTGAAACCGGAACAGCCCCTACCTTAGCTAATTTGTGAAAATCCTGTACCCGGCAAATGCCAATTGAGGAGTCGGCCGATTTAAAAAAGAACTCATTTGTGCGGGGCAGAATTCATGATTCGATGGTTTCACTGCATTGCGCTGACGGCTGCCGGCGGACTCTCCTTGGTCGCGATCGACAATCTCACGGCCCAGGAACCGGGCTGGACGCCGCGAGTCCTCAAATTGGGCGAAGAACGGGAAGTCAGTGAGCAGACTCCCATTCTTGAGCGTCCCTACCGACCTTTACACTTTTACGGCAACGCCGTGCGGCGGAACTACTATCGTGGCAATCCCTGGCCGCTTCCGCGCGATATCTTGATCACCACCGCCTTTCTCGCACCGACACCGAGAGAACGAGAGGCTCAGCTCGAACAGCGACTGGCTGGACCAAGTCTCCTGCTCCCTGAAGCCGATCAGGATGAATCGCGCCCTGACGCGGAAGGCTCGGAAACATCAGGAGCAGCGGAAACGGCCACGGAGGCGGCACCTGAAGCCAATCCTCGCGAGAGCCAGCCCGGTGCTGAATCGCCGACCGCGGACTCTGTTGCTCCAAGCCCCAAACAGGCGCTCGCCGACGGCAGTGCGCCGGCGCGGCCGACGCCGACTGAACCTTCCTCGCGGCGGGGACGCCGCAATCGCTAGGCCAGATGCCGGGAACGGGCTTTATCGCTGCGGAACGCTTGCTCACTCGGCCTGACTTTTCTGCAAGGGCAATTCAAAAACAGTCCTTGTGAGTTGTTTGCCTCGTTCTCTCCCGGCATCAACTGATTACTGGACGACGCACGTGCCGCTGTCGGGTGACCGCCATCACTTTTGGGCTCGTTTCCCGGGCTGCTGACTTCCGGGCCGATCAACAGTCATAATGCTGGCTCTGCCCCGTCGTCTCCGATCGGGCTCGTCCCTCAACACTCGGCCGCAATCCAGCATGACAACGTCGCAGCCTTTTTCTTGCATCGCGGGCGACCAGAAACGGTTGGCCGAATTACAACTGCTGGAGAGTCGCTTGCGTGAGCTTGTCGCAGTAAGGGACCCTCAAGCCCGCTGGGTCGGCCCCGAGCTCAAAATTTGCGCTGAGCAAAAGGTATTCGAATGGTTCCACCGCCGGGAGTGGTATGGAAAGCAGTGGTCACCTGCCGAAATCGTTGCGGGATATCTCGCTCTCAGCCGCGCTTGCCTGACAACAGCCTTCGTGATTACCCAGCGAACTGGAGCGTGTCAGCGAATTGAGAGCTCGCCCAATCGGGACCTGGCAGCGGAGTGGCTCCCCCGCTTGATTCATGGCGAAGCCTTCGCGACCGTCGGCATTTCTCACTTGACAACCAGTCGGCAGTATCAGAACCGGCCTGCCGTTGCGGCCGTCGAGACTGAGCATGGTTTTCTGCTTGAGGGCTTCAGTCCCTGGGTCACAGGAGCCGTGGCGGCCGATCTGTTCGTCGTCGGAGCTACTCTCCCGGACTCCCGCCAAGTCTTGCTCGCTGTGCCGCGGACCCTGCCGGGAGTCAAAGTACCACCGGCGAATGAGCTGCTCGCTTTGCAGGCGAGCCAGACTGGGCCCGTTGAGTTTCACTCGGTCGAGGTCCCACGTCGATATCTTTTGCAGGGACCGGCTCCGCAAGTGTTGCAGCTGGGGCTCGGCGCGGGGACAGGGGGATTGCAAACATCGACTCTCGCCTTGGGGCTGGCCAGCTCGGCGCTCGACTACCTTGGTCAGGAGTCCGATACGAGGCCAGAGCTTCATTCATTCGGGCAAGCCCTGCGGCAGGAGTGGATTGCATTACGAACCGACTTGCTGGCTGCTGCTGATGGCCATCCGGTTTGCAGCAATGAACGGCTGCGCCAGCGCGCCAACAGTCTGGTCCTCCGCGCCACGCAAGCTGCCTTGGCCGTCGCCAAGGGAGCAGGATTCAGTCCCGGGCATCCAGTCGGCCGGTGGTGCTGTGAAGCCTTGTTCTTTCTGGTCTGGAGTTGTCCCCAGCCAGTGGTCAACGCAAATCTGTGCGAGTTGGCTGGACTTGCTGTATGAACCTCTGCAGGATGGACTTAAACTTCGGGGGCAAGCTGCAGCTGGGCCCAAGGCTCCGCCCTCGTCCTCTTGGAGATTTTCGACTGCAAAAATCCCAGCCCTGAGGTAAAGAGTCGATTGGCGCCGTACTAATGCTCCCAAGTCGTGTCGAGGCATCAGGCTGAACAGCCTGTTTGGGAAGCTTTCAGGCGGGAGCGGTGTGGAGCGTCCCCCGGCGGGTTGCTGCCGGTATTCGCTTCGCTCGCGCTGGAGCGACTGCAGTAAATGCCAGTACCGCTGGTCGGCACTCACTGAGATTCTCAGCCACGCTGCGGCCTCGTTGCCAAAGGCAACATATCCCCGGGCCGAAAGCCGGCAACCGGTGAGCGGTTGCTCAAAGGGAAACCGACAAATGCTCACGCCAACTTAACGCGACTCTTCGACTCGCCAGTAGTCGTCGGCCGGAGAAGTGCGCTCGTTTTCCCGCGCGATCAGGACGGCGTGTTGGCTGGAGAGTAAATACTGATTCAATCTGCGATCAAAGAATGACAAGTTGATTGGAGCCTTGACCGAAAGCAACGCTGAGGTGGGGTTTGGCGGTGCTGGTCTCAGCAGCATGCTGGTCCCCAAGCCGACCGTGCCGAGCCCAATCGATCCGAGTCCTGAAAGGGTAAACGCGCGGCGCGACCGTTTGGGCTGCGTTTGCGGTTACCAGTTTCGCCGATGAGGATTACCCGGGGTGAGGTTGCTGCCGCCTGGTTGCTTGTCGAGCGAAGCGGAAATTGCCTGCAAACGATTCAATACTTCCAAGATATGGCTAGGCCGCTGAGCCGGTCGCTTGGCTACCAATTGCTGGAGCAGGCATTCCAATTCCTGCGGTGCCGGCAGGCCGAATCGGGTCAGCGGCTCAGGCTCAGCACTCAACGTTAATTGCACTGTCTGGATGCGAGAGACGCCGGCAAAAGGACTCTGGCCAGTAAGCAGCGCGTAGGCCAAACAACCGAGGCTGAACAGGTCTGTGCGATGGTCAACCAGTTCGCCACGAAGCTGTTCCGGCGAGCTGAATTGCGGTGTCCCGACCACTGGCTCAGGACCCGAGTCATGCACCGAATGAGCAAGTCCAAAATCGCTCAACTTCACGCGATCAGGGAACTGATCAATCAGGACATTGCTCGGCTTCACATCGCGATGCAGGATTCCTTTGCGATGAGTTGCGTGCAGCGCTTCTGCCACTTGAATCAAAACGGAAAGGCCGTCCTTGATCGACAGGTTCCCCTCGGTTCGCAAGAGGGACTGCAGCGAACCGGCGGGGAGGTATTCCATCACCAGATAGGGGACTCCTGCTTGCTCGCCAACCTCATACACCTGCACCACGTGTTTATCGCGAATCGCGGCAGTCGACCGAGCCTCTCGGAGGAATCGCTGGGTGGCTTCGACGTCCTTGGCAATTTCAGGGCCCAGCAGCTTGAGCGCGACTTGGCGGCCGAGCAGTTTGTCCTCCGCCAAGAGTACGATCGAGAATCCCCCATATCCCAGCAGGCGGAGTACCTTGAAGTGACCGATCGTGCCAAGTCCATCCTGGTCAGCGGAACCTTCCGCCCAGACGCCCCGCAAGCGGAGTGAAAGATCGACTCCAGCCGGATGAGCATTCCACCCGGAAAGAAGGCTCGGATCCCGCTCCAGTGCAGTGAGTTCCAAAAAACTCCCGGCTTGGTCGTGCAACTCCAGCATTTGCTCGACTGCCTGCAGGAGGTCTGCGTTTGCTCCAATCTCTTCGTGAAGAAAGCTGTTGCGCGCTGGCCCCGCCGGCAACCGGAGGGCGGTTGCGAAAACCTTTTCAGCGGTAACATCGGGGCGATCCATAAGTTCACAAAGTGGGTGGATGACTCACTGCGGCAAGCAGCCGTCGCTTCAGTCGGTCAGTCTTTTTTGAACGTTTAGTTTTCTGTTCGCGAGCCCTCGGGGGAATTTCCGACCAGGACGACGCGGAGCCCGAGATTGATGCCCCGCGAGGCTGGTCCCGCCGGGTCCCAAGGCACCCGGATCGCCGAGCGCAAGTAGGTCATGGGGCTGTTAAAGGCTCCACCTCGAAGCACGCGGTAATCGCCTGAAACTGGTCCTTTGGGGTCGGAAGCCTCTTGGGCAGGCAGGTCGTCGTACCAGTCGCTGCACCATTCCCAGACACTGCCGTGCATGTCGTAAAAACCCCAAGGATTCGGTTTCCGACTACCGACTCGTTTCAGTTCATTCTCGGAATTGAGGGAACTCCATGCGTAGCTTTCTCCCGACGCGGGATCGTCGCCCCATGAGTAGACCGTCTTCGTCCCAGCCCGACAGGCATATTCCCATTCAGCCTCAGTGGGCAAGCGATAACTGCGCCCCGCCGCTCGCTCAACCTCCAACTCAGACAGCTTGCGACAGAATTCTTCGGCGTCGTACCAGGAGACACCATTTTCCGGGAGGCTGCCGTCAGGAGCAGTGTCTAACGGCTTACCCATCACTTCCCGGAACTGTCTGTGCGTGACCTCTTCCATCCCCAGCCAATAGGCTTCGCTGATGCGAACCGGATGTTGCTGCTCGCCCTTGAACCGATGTCGCTCGTCAGGCGGGCTTCCCATCAAGAACTCGCCCGGCTCGACTCGAAGAAAACGCATGCCGACGGAGTTTTCCTGTACCTCTTCGGCCGGGTGTCGCTTGAACGCCTCGCGTGTCCTCAAGGCCGATAATTCCTGCGCCTCGGCAATTCCCGCAAGTACCCCGACCAAGCATGCGACGCCAATGGCCAAGACCGGCGAATCGATTAACAGGAGCCGCTTCCAAATCATCTTTGCATCCGTTTTGGGTAAACCCGGGTACGAGCAAACTTGAGTCAAACGCCGCCGAAATCACTCGCTGGAGGGTGAAACTCACTCGCTGACGAGCAGCCATCCAGACAGCGGTTTTCCGGGCAATATGTCTCGCCAAATTGATGGTTTTCAAGTTTTTCGAGATTTTGCCTTCCTCGGCGAACCTCGGCTTGGGCCGGCCCGGCGAATTCCAGCCTGAAAGGTGTTTTCAACCTGCTGCTTGGTGTAAACTAAACGCGAGTATGAATTGCCTTGTTTATCGGTAATCCAAGCCAACTGCTCCCGATTGTACCCCCGATGAATGTCGCCAAAATCCCGATCAACGACATCTCAGTCCAAGACGGCCAAGACTTTGGGAATCTTGCAGATGTATTGCCAATTGTTTACGAGGAATTGCGAAGGCTAGCCCGGGCGAAAATTGCAGGGGAGGCCCCGGGGAACACCCTTCAGACCACGGCTCTTGTGCACGAGGCTTTCGTGAAGGTTGCCAACTACCACGGAGGGCTGTGGCGGAGCGAGCGGGATTTTGTCGCTGCGGCCGCTCAAGCCATGCGGCAAATTCTGGTTGATCGAGCCCGGGCCAAGCACGCCGCCCGACGCGGTGGCGGCGCTACCAAGGTCCCCGGCACGGAGTTGGAGCAATACGCCTGCCCTAACTCGGAAAAACTGCCCGAAGTGCTTCTGGTCGACCGCGCTTTGGAGCAACTGGAGTCGCAGGATCCGGAAAAAACGATGCTGGTCAAGTTGAAGTATTTTGTCGGGCTTTCGCTGGAGGAGTGTGCGGCAGCGATGGGAATTTCCCGTTCGTCAGCCTATCGCCAGTGGAACTGCGCGCGAGTCCTGCTCAAGCAGTTGATCGACAACGAACTGAAAGCCTAGCGGAGGGTTCTGCTTTTCCCCGCCCTCGTCCTATTTGCCCTCATCAAACCGGAGTAGCTTTCTTGGACTGCGATATCTTTTTAAGCTACTCGCACTCAGACTTGCCGATCGCCCGCGTTATCGCACGGGAGTTGGAGGCCCGCGGCTATCGCTGTTGGTTCGCCGCCCGCGAATTACAGGCCGGCCTCCCGCCCCTGCAGGCGATTGCCAGTGGCCTCAAAGGCGCGCGTGCTGGCGTGGTGCTGGGCAGTGCTGCGGCTGAGACTTCCAGTCAAGTCCTCAGGGAGCTCGAATGGCTGGTGATCAACGATCGCCCTGTCTTTGTGCTGCAGCTCAAAGCAACTCCGGTCGCGGGCTTGTTGAGCGAGTTGCTAACGCAAGCGACGACAGTTGTTTTTCCCGAGGCGGTCGGAGCTTTTTCCTTGAGCCGCAAGAGCGCTGAATGGCAGCAGTTTTTGAACTTGTTGGAGCGGACAGGCTTGCAACCGCGGGCAACGGCCCAAAGTCAGGCACCGAAAACTCCTGGACGTTGGATGTCGGGCGAGTGGAGCGGAGCGGGACGCCTTGCGATTGCCGCTGCCTTGTTCTTCTGTTTACTGTTGGGATTGGGAGCCGTTCGGATTTGGAGCCAGTCGGGCACGGAACAGCCAATTCAAGATGGATTTCTGGTGGACCAGACCACCCCTCACTTCTCGCCAGTTTTCAACGTGGAGAGTCTGGTGCGGGTCGAGGCTCCGCCCTCCGGTCTGCCTCGCCAACTGCGCAATTCGATCGGGATGAAATTTGCGCTGATTCCCTCTGGCAGCTTCACCCGTCGCTCGGCACTTGCTCCGATGGAAAGTTACACCGTGACGTTGACCAAGTCCTACTATCTGGGAGTAACGGAAGTCACGCAGCAGCAGTTTCGCGAGTTGATGGGAGTGGACGCCGCGGAAAGCGTGGAAGGCGACCTGTTGCCCGTTAATGCGGCCTCTTGGGAACAGGCGTCCGAGTTTTGTAAGCGGTTGAGTGCCCTTCCCGCCGAACAAATGGCCGGTCGAACTTATCGCTTACCCACCGAGAGCGAGTGGGAGTTTGCAGCCCGGGCAGGAAGCGGCAAACGCTTTTTCTTCGGAGACGATATCGCCAGTCTGGAGCAGTTCGCCTGGGTAAATGAAAATTCCCGAAAACAAGTGCAGGCCGTCGGACTCAAACTCCCCAACTCCTGGGGACTCTATGATGTTTACGGCAATGTTGCTGAATGGTGCAGCGATTGGCTGGCGGAATATCCGACCGCGGGCGCAACGGACCCCCGAGGTCCCGAGAGCGGCACCTTGAAAGTTATCCGCGGCGCAGGGGTTTGGGAACATTCGCTCTCGGTACACTCGGGTCTGCGGCAATACGGCAACTCGGAATCACTCCACGGGTTCCGCGTGCTCTGCGAGGTTTCTCCTTCTATTGCCGAGAAACAACTACCTCCCCCCGGGCGCGAAAAAAGCCTCGAAGGTCCGATCGCCGACGTCCCGAATTTGTCAAAATCCGGACGGTATCGGATGGAAAATAAGTTCGACCGCTGAGCAAAAGCCCGAAGTCAACTCTGATTGAAACCCGGTGTTGATTGCGACCCGGCCCTGTTTACTGTCGGGCGCGGTATTTTGTCCGGTCTGGCCGGTGATTCCGTGTCGTCGATGCGTGAGCAGGGAACGCCCTGCCCCGTTGCCGCGGAAAACGCTCAAGGATTCGCCAGCGGGTAGCTCCGGCAGCTTCCCACGCTCGCTAACGTCTCACATCCAGCACCAATGCAACCTCCCCAAATTCCGGGTTGGTTCGCAGAAACTGGGCACCCGCCGGACCCAGCGAAAGGCCAGACCAAGTCAGAATGTCTTTTGAGGCATAGAGTTCCGCTTCCAGAAAGAAGCTGGTTTTTCCCCGGACCAGACTGGAAATATCGACCCAGCGTTTGGGGCCAAACAAAGCCTGGGAGTCGTCAGTGCTAATCAATGGCAGGGAGGAGCGGACTCCTGGTTCCGGCCAGAACTCAAATCGGTCTTTGGCCACATTGATCATGTCATGCAAGTCATCGAGTGCAGCCCCAACGCGAACTTTCGACCACGCCGATTCGTCGAACCCAATCGCGACAAAGGTGTTACATTTCAGCCGACAGCCCGCCAGCGGCTCGGAGAAGTCAAATCGATAGATCACCTTGCCTGCCTCACCCACGCGACTGGGCCGCCAATAATACATCGGCTTTGCCAGCGTCAGTCGTTCCATCGTCACGAGCGTGGCATTCTCCTTGTTAAACAGAAACGCGTTCAGGCTGCCGTCGTCGTGTTTCAAATTGATTTCGGGAGCGATTTGCAAGAGCGGCCGGGGCTTTTCGGATCGGGCCCGCCAAAAGGCCAACAGGCCCACCCCTGCCGCAAGCGCCGAACCACCGGCAGCCCACAGCCATTTGCGGCGGTCAGCGCGCGGCAGCTGAGGGCTTCCAACAATTTGCTCGAACTTTCTCGCAATCTGTTTGAGGTCACTCGGACGATCTTGCCTTGATTTCGCGAGTAAGCCGTTGATCAACTGCTGAAACTCTTCCGGAACCTCCAAGCCAAAGTGACTGAATGGCTCCGGCTGAAGTTCCAGTGTCATCTGGATGGTTTGCAGGCGACTGGTTCCCGAAAAAGGACTGTGTCCCACCAGCAGCGAATAGAGCAGGCAGCCAAAGCCGAATAAGTCCGTCCGCTCATCGACTACCTCGCCGCGAATCTGTTCAGGCGAGCTGAACTGTGGTGTCCCAATCGCACGATCCTCATCTTCCATGATCAAGGACCGCGCCAACCCGAAATCACCCAGCTTGACCCGATCGGGAAAACGGTCGACGAGCACATTGCTCGGCTTGATGTCGCGGTGCAAGAGACCTTTGGAGTGGGCCACTTCCAGAGCATCGAGGATTTGCCTCGCTACGGTCAAGGTGTCCGGGAAGCTCAACGGTCCGCGGTTGGAAAGGAAGCTTTGCAGCGAGCCCTCGGGGAGATACTCCATCACGAAGTAGGGCATCTCGCGATATTCGCCGACTTCGTAAATGCTGACAATCTGCTCTCCGCGCAAGCCGGCAATGGTCTTGGACTCCGCCAGAAAGCGTTGTCGCTGCTGCGGCACGGCCGCCAGCGCGGGTTTTAGAATCTTGATGGCCACGTCGCGATGCAGTCGCTGGTCCCGGGCCCGAAACACACATGCTGACCCACCTTCGCCCAGTAACTCCAGCAGCAAAAAATGCCCCAGCACGGCTAACCCGTCTGCGCCCTCCGTCCGCGGCAAGCGTTCCAGAATCTGCTCAAAGGCAACCGTCTGCTCCTGCGGCTGATTCGCCGAAACGAGAGTGTCGTCTTTCTCCCAAGCTGCGCGCTCGAGAAAACTACCTGCCTCGTCATGGACTTCCAGCAGCTTGAGCAGTTCCAGACGCAATTGGGGGTTGCCCTTCGTCGCCGTCTCAATCATGGCCGTGCGGGCGGCTCCGGGCGGCAAGTTCAGGGCTGTCGCCAGAATCTCGTCCCGCTGATCCATATCCTTGTCCTCAGCCGTGGGCTGCCGTCGCCGCAAGATTTGCCGGAAGGCGGGAGTCGATATTCGACTGAGCCCGCCTGAAATCGAACCAGGTACGCCGTCGAACGCTGGTTAGTTCGCCGCCGGTTTGAGGAGCAAAAAGTCGAGCCCAAACATGTACCCGGGCGCTGCTTCGGGATGCTTGCCAATGATCTCGACTCGCAAACGATGATTCCCGGCGTCCAATTCCCTCACTCCCAGTGAAATCACCCCCGTCGTGATCACGTCTGGCGTGTGGAACAGATCAATCGCCTCTCCCAGCGGTTGGTCATCAATCGCCAATTGTACCAGCGCATAATCCCGAGCTTTGGTCATGACAGCTTGAAGTTCGTACCGACCCGTTGCCGGAACCTCAAATTCGAGCACCAGTCGGTCGCCCTCCTTGGCTCCCGTCCACCAAAGGTGGTCGCGGCCGCTCCAGCGATCCTTGGGGAAGGAAGCCATGTCCTGTCTGCCAGCTTTTCCGCGGCTCGTCTCGAGAACCTTGATCGTCTCACCCTCGATTGCACCGGTCACCTTGCCGGTCGAGGGATCGAACTCTGGCCGCGGTCCGCGAATCGGCACCTGTACTGGACTGGCAAGGTAAGCGACAAGATCGCGGACCTCCTCGGCCTGCAATGGATCGAGCAGACCGTTGGGCATCAGTGACAGGTCAGAAAGCTTGCGATCCTCAATTTCATTCAACGCGACCACAACCGTGTCGTTAATCGTCTTCAAGGTCAACGCACTGTCTGTCTCCTTGAGAATCAATCCCGAGACGACTCGTCCATCCAGCAGTTGGAGTAGCGTCATCTGGTAATCCTTCCCAACCACAGCGTTGGGAGCGACCAGGTTCTCGAGAATGTAATTCAAGTCAGCCCGGTTGGATCCAGTCAAGTCAGGTCCAACCTTCTCCCCTGCCCCGAATAACTGATGACAGGCCGAACAGTGCTTGTTGAACATCAGCCGGCCATGACTGATGTCGGCGTCCGCCAGTCGGTCTGCCGTCAGCAGGCCTTGATACTTGGAGATCGCCTGCTGCTGGTCTTCCGTAGAAGTACCGACCTTGCCCCATGACGTGGTGATTCGTTCGATGAGCGACTTGTCGTTGAGGCTGACCATCTGGCGGACGTGGAATGCGTGCACATCGGTGCGCGAAACTTCGCCCCGATCGATGGCGTCCAGCAATGGCTGGGCAAAACTCGCTCGCGAGACCAGCGTGGCGATTGCATCCTCGCGCCCCGCCGCGATCAGTCTGGGCCATGCCGCCAGCAGCTTTTGTGGTGTGCGGGGGTCCGCCACTGCGGCCATCGCGCGAATCGCCGCCGATTGCAGCTCGGGTGTCTCCATCGCCGTAAACAGCGAATCCGCCAGCTCCTTGTCGCGCCCCTTCACCAGAATCTCCAAGGCCTTTTGTCGCTCCGGCACTGGCCGCTTGCCATCCGCCAGCAAGCCGCGAAGTGCAGGGAAGGCACGCTGGTCGCCAAAGGCAACCGCAAGTCGCAAGGCTTGGTCGCGAATCGGGGATTCGCTGCTTTGCGAGAGAACTTCGTAAGCCGTTTTCCACGATTCGGGCTGGGCTACATTGACCCGCCCCTCCAGCGCCTGGTTAATCTGCTCCAAGGCCATTTGCTGCAATTCAGCAGGCCAACCGGCCAATTGGTCAAGCACGGTATTCAGCGCAACTGCATCCGCCGCCGCCCGACGGACAATAAACTGCTTCAGCTGCGGCAGTTGACTGGATTGGACCAGCCGCATCGCGCGTGCCGGGTCCAGCGTGACCAGAGGCTCGAGGCCATACCACAACAGCATCGGCAAGTTGCGGTCCTGCGCATCTTCACCCCTGGCTGCCAGCGCTTCAATCACGCCCCAACGCTGGGACGGGGGGATCCGCTGCAAGGCCGAAGCAAGGTACAACCGGACGATTGGATCCGATTGGGGACCTTTGGCCAGTTCATCGAGTTGGTCGGTCACCCGGGCCGAAATCTTTTCCGATGACTCGCACAGCAACTGGACGCTCCAGGCACTGACGTAGGGGGAAGCGTGCTTGAGCAATTCGATAAGTTGCTCTTGCTCAAGCAACCCGGTCGCATGCCCCAACCAAATTCCGCGCAGGACCCGCGTATCATCATCGCTCACCAGCAGTTTATGCAATTCATCCTGAATAGCGCCTCGATTCAGCTGGCCTTGGGCTGCCCGATCCTGCAGTAGCCTCCGCGCGACCCGCACATACCAGTCATTTGCATGCCAGGCCAGCTTGGCGAGCGCGGCATCATCGAGCCGAGCCAGGTCAACAGATTCCCTGTTGGGAACACCATAAGCGAGGTTGTAAATCCGCCCATTGGTCCGGTCCCAGATCTCGGGATTCACGCGATGGCAGGCGTTGCGATCGTACCAGTCAATCAAATAAACCGAGCCGTCCGGACCGCAGCGCAAGTTGATGCCACGGAACCAGCGGTCATTGGCCATCAGCAAATCATCGCCATGTTTGCCGATGTAACCACTCCCCTCGCGGTACAGCCGGTCCATATTGACCCGGTTTCCGTGGATGTTGTTGAAAAAGACCTGGTTGCGATAACGCTGCGGCCAATTGTCTCCCAAGTAAACCATCCCACCGCAGTGGGCATGTCCGCCGCCCGCATTGGATGTATCGGTCTGGATGTCAGGCTCGTGGCCCCACCAAGCATGGTCGCCTATGTTCCCCGCGTAGTGCAGGTGGTCGGCGATCGTTTGAATCTCAGCATAGACATGGCGATTGAAGTGCTCGCCCGCCTGTCGCTGGTAGTGTCCTCCCTGAATGATGTGATAGAGGTGCGGGATCACGCAGGCGGTAGCAAACGCCTGACCATAGTCATTGAAATCGACACCCCACGGATTGCTCGTCCCCCAGGCAAAGACCTCGAACTGATGGCGAATCGGGTGGTATCGCCAAACCGCCGCATTCATCGGCGTCCGCTCCGCATCCGGTGTTCCTGGAACGCCGACCTTGCTGTGCGTGAACACTCCATGGCATCCATACAGCCAGCCATCCGGACCCCAATTAAAGGTGTTGAGCGTTTCGTGCGTGTCCTGATACCCGAATCCGTCGAGCAGGATTTTGGGCTCGGCATCCGGGATGTCGTCGCCGTTGGCATCGGGAATAAACATCAGGTAAGGGGCCGCCCCAACCCAGACGCCACCAAAGCCAACCTCCAGCCCGCTGACCAGATTCAGGCCTTCTGTGAATTGCTTCCGGGAATCAAACTTGCCGTCGCGATCGGTGTCCTCAAGGATCACGATTTTGTCCAGCCCCTCCCCTTCCTTGGCGCGAATCGGGTACGTGTATGCCTCGGCGACCCACAGGCGACCGCGGTGGTCGAAAGCCATCGCGACAGGCTGGTGAATTTCGGGCTCAGCCGCCGCCAATTGGACCTGAAAACCCTCAGGTACGGTCATATAAGCCGCCGCCTCGAGGCCGGAGAGGTCCTCTTTGAGGGGGCGCCGTGGTTTGGGCTGGGCTGCAGCATACGCCAGGCCTTCAAGCTCCTCGCTCTGATGCCGGAGCACGTGACAGCCGAGCATCCCGCCTGTCACCAGGTCCAAGCTTTGATTGCCATCGACATCGGCGACCACAATTTGCCGACCGATCCCCGCCCGATCATCCGCTAAATGAGGAATCCACTCGACCCCTTGCTTGCCGCGCTGCAACTCAAACCAATAAACGACCGGGCCCGCATCCCATTTCGGGCTCTGGCGGTGATGCGACCAATAGGTCTTGCCTGTGACGATGTCTTTTAAACCATCCCCGTTCATGTCGGCCAGTTGCACCGAATGCAATTCGGAGAAACAGACTCCATACGCGCTGTCCGACGGCATCAAGTGCCGCTGGAAATCGATCTTGCCCGAGGCGTCCCGCTGCTGTTCCCACCAGACCAAGCCGAATGCATGGGCGTCCAGGCTGGTGATCACATCGTTCAAGCCATCGCCATTGACATCGTAGGCGTGCATGTCCGCTCCGCCCGGCTCACAGAACGAAAACGGTTGAAAGGCCCACAGCACGTCCTTGTCCGGCCCCGGATTGCGGAACCAGCCGTCTTTGGTGAGCAAGTCGTTTCGCTGGTCGCCGTCGATATCGCCAAAGCCCAAGGCGTGACCAAATTTGTCGGTGGTGACTTTGCCGGAAATGCGGCGGAAGGTCCAAGGCTCGAAATCCTTGAAACTCGGTACCGCGTAGCCATACATCCCGTCTCGCGTACAAATCAATTCCGGCTTGCCGTCTCCGGTCAAATCAGCAAACGCCGGGGACTCGTTCGAAACCCAGTCAAAGACTTCGTGCTTAGTCCACGCCGTTGCCGTTGCCAGCCCGGCGCCAGGATTTTCATAAACGTATGCAGGCGTTCCTGGAAACCCGACTGCGAGCACATCGTTCCAGCCATCGGCGTTGAAGTCGTGGACCCAGGCAAAAAAGTGATCCGCGTAGCCCGACATCGGCTGCGGCTTGGCGGGATAGATCTCCTGTGCCTGTTTGAAATCGGGGCCAGCGTACCAGTGCGGACCATAAACGACGTCTACATGCCCATCCGCATTCAGGTCGCCGACGGCAGTCCCCTCGCTGAAATAGGTCCGCGTCAACGGTTGGCGCTGAAAGCGGTGGACGATTCCGCTCGCCGAAACCGACGCGCCACCGTCGTCAGCGATTGCCGCGACGAGCGACGTAAAGCTGCCCAGTAGGAACGCCAAGACTCCCGCCAGTTTCCCTGCAAACGCATCGCGCACGAAGAGACTCATCGTTCGATCCTTTTTTCACCAAGGTCAGATGATGTTATCTGTTTTGAATGTTGAGTTGGGAGCGGCATCACTGTGACTCGCCAGGCTTGCAGCTTACCGCGTCTCTACCGTAATCGCCATCACGACTGGCGCGGTCTGGTCTGGTCCCTTGATCAATTCCAGCTTGGTAATTTTCAGAGCCTTCTCGGGGAAAACTGCGAGGTAGCGGATTTGACGCCCAGCCAAGTCAAACGCGTGCTCCGACTTGGGCACATCCACCCGGCGAATGTAGTCGGCGAAGTGCTCGCCGTTCCGCAGGGGATGCTCTTCGGTTGTTCCATCCTCGTAGTGCAATTTGACGATCATCGAAACCGATTTATCGCCACCGTAGGGGAAGCCCCAGCCGCTGACGCCGCTCAAAAAGTGAATCGCCCGCCCCGGTGCGTTGACCGGCAACTCGACTTGCTGCGGCAGGCGTTCGGTCAGCGATCCGCGCGGCCCTCGCAGCAAAATCACATTGGCTCGCTGGCCGTCTTGCGGGTCGACCAGTTGAAAAGGGACCTTGTTGAACTCCTGAACCTTCCATTCGGGGAAGACCAACCGCTCCGCTTCCGCTTCGCGACTGTAGAACATCCCCCGATCGCTGGCGACCGTCGCAACCTTGGCCACATCCAGCGGCAACCACGTTCCCCGCTGAGTCAGGAATTCGAGCAGGTCAGTCATTTGGGCAACGGTGATTTCTTTCTCGATCCCCTCGGGCATCACGCTCAGTCGCGAGCCCTTCATCTCTTCGATCTCTTCGCGCAGAACCGACTTGCGCTGTCCTTGCGAGTCGATCAGCTCAATCGCCGTCTTCGACTCACCACCGAGCATCCCGGCCAAGGTCAGCCCGTCGATCGTCTGCACCTGGAACATCCGGTAGTTGGTTTCGACGCTGCGGCTCGGGTCGAGAATGTGTACAAGAAGTTCCTCTTTCGGATGGACAGCCATCCCGGTCAGCTCAGGTCCAATCTGTTGGCCTTCGCCGGAGTGTTTGTGGCACTTGGCACAGACGTTGAGGAAGACTTGCTTTCCTGCCGTTGCGTTTCCGCTGCTGTGCGTTGCCACCTCGTATTCGGTCAACACGGCTTGGCGATCGGCATTGGGCAACGCCCCGCCGCGCGAGAGCAATTCCATGGCCCGCTTGCGAATTTCCTCGTTGGGATGATTCTGCAAGTTGGTTCGTTGTTCCAGTGAGAGATCCGTAATCTGCAGTTGGCCCTGCTCCAGCAGCTCCATCGCCGCGCCTGTCCAGCCTCGGCGGCCGAGCAGGATTTCCACGGCCGTTCGCTGGACCGATGGAGGCCAATTCAAAATATTCGCAGCAAGTTGCGGTCCGACTTCATCCGCCTGCATCTTCGCCATGGACTTGACGATGCCGGTTGCCAGGCCCGGTTCCATTTGCGGGGTGATTCGCTCCAGCAGGGCACTTGCCGTCTCGACCGAACCCGGGCGGAAGTCCACCAAGCGTTCGGCCGCGGCCAGACGCTCTTCCGCAGACTTGTTTTCGTCGTCGAATTCCTGGAGCAGTCCTGCAGTAATCTCCTGCGCGTAACCCTCCAGTTTCCTGCTTCCCCAGTGGTCAGCCAGTTGCAGCACTGGCGAGCGTTCGGCCAGCGGTAATCGCTCGACGAGTTTCGCAAGTCCCTCCTCAGTTCGGGAGTCAGGGGCACCGCAGAGCGATCTGGCCAACCCGCAACCAAACCTCGAACCACGATCGCCGCGACTTCCGGTTGAGCTTGGTTCAATCCGGAAATCAGGGCATTCAGGTCGAGCTGCTCCGCGGTCGACCGCCTCGCCGCATGCTCGGCGACAATCGCCAGTGGCTCGCGGAGTTCCGCGGGCAGGTCCTGCAGTCGCGCGAGTTCGGGCAACCCATACCTGGCGTGACGAGCAAGAGCGCTGGTCGCTGCATCTCGAAGATGCTGGTCGCGGAAGTTCACCGACTCGCGCAAGCCCTCAACCGCGGCAATGGCCGCCAGTTCGCTCGACGGAGTGTCCGCCAGGCTCAAAAATGCCTGCAAGCGAACTTGCGGGTCGTCATCGGAGAGCAACTTGTTGCGGGTGATCTTCTCGACCGTGACGTCGCTGCCCGGAATCACTTGCAACGCATTGCGGCGAACACCGGCGGAAGGGTGGCTTAAACAAGCACTGACTGCCTCGAGCACTGCCGGGTTTTCTGGCTTGATCGCGCCCAGTCCCTGTAAGGTCCACAGCGCGTGAATCGCGCCGACGTTCAGGCCGATCGGATCGACATCCTGGTTGGCGATCAGCCGCAGCAATGCCGGAACGATGTCTTTTTCTCCCCGCTCGACCAGCAATCGCTGGGCGTGCTTGCGCCAAAGCTGTGTCGGATGACTCAGTCCCGCGATTAAGCTGTTCACATCCTCGCGATTGAACTTGGGCGGTGCTGTTGCCGGCTTGTCGTTGTACACAACGCGGTAGATCCGGCCATGCTTCTTGTCCCGGAGGTCTGACTCGTAAGCGGCACCTTTGCCAGTCTGGAATCCTTGCGGCGTCGGATTGTGCTGCACGATGTAGTTGTACCAATCGATTACCCAAACATTTCCATCTGGCCCAACCTCTGCCATGATCGGCGCCGTCCACTCATCGTTACTCGCCACCAGATTGAATGGATTGGACGAGCGAAAACCGGCCCCATCCCGCTTGAGAATAAAGGTGCCGACCAGATGTCCGGTCGGTTCGCAGACGAACGCCGTCTGGTTCCAGTACTCCTGGGGATAATTCCGCCCCGTGTAAATTGCATGGCCCGCCGCCGCGGTGTAGCCGCCGTGCCAGTCAACTTGTCGCACCCGCTCGGTAATCGGCTGAAACCTGTTCGAGTCGGCAATCGAACTGAGCGTCAACGATTTCCGCCAACCGGCGACCTGCTCGTAGTAGCGATTGGGGATCGGCATGAAAACCGAAGGATTACCGTTGGCGGTCGAGCCGAAAATCAGCCCGTCTTCAGTAATCCCCAGGCCCCAGGTGTTGTTGTTTGTCGCCCGCAGAAACTCGATTTCCCGCGTGTTCGGATGGATGCGGAAAAACCCTTGATGGAAACCGGGATACTTTTTGTTGCTCGAGGGCTCCGAGTGATTGTAGCCCTGCATCGCCCAAATCCAGTTGTCCAGTCCGTATTGGAAGTTGCTCACTCCGCCGTGCGTGTCGCCCTGATTCCAGCCTTCAAACCAGAGTTCACGCTCGTCGGCTTGGTCGTCACCGTTAGTGTCGCGAAGATAGAGCGTCTGGATTCCGTTCTGCACAATCACGCCGCCCTTGTGGAACGCAAGTGACGCAGGAATGCTGAGGCTTTCGGCGAAGACCGTAAACTTGTCTGCTCGGCCATCTCCATCGGTGTCCTCGCAAATCCGAATTCGGTCCCGACCGGATCCCGGCGGTTGCAATTCATTCGGGTAGTCAACCGTCTCGCAAACCCAAAGCCGTCCGCGCTCATCCCACGTCATGAAAATCGGCTTGCCCTGCAGGTCGGGCTCGGCCACAAACAGCTCAATGCGAAAACCTTCAGGAGTGACGATGTGCTTTTGAGATTCCGCGGGATCCAGTGGCCGCTGCATCATGTTCAGCGGCTCGCCCTGCGCGCCCCACTGATTGGACGGCGTGTAGTTGGGAATCTTTTTCCCCACGTCGAGATATTCAAATGCCGCCAGTTCCTTGGTCAGCTCAGTCATCTTCGGGATCGGAAAACCCCGGTCCTTGAGATATTCGCCCGCGACCGCCGGATCGTCACCGGCGGCCCAGCGAATTCCCCGCTCAACCAGATTGGCAAAGCCTGGATTGGTCCAAGTGCGACCGTCGTGTCCCCAAGCAGTGTAGAAGACGCGACCTTTGCCCTCTTGGCGGACCCAAGTCCAAGGCTCGCGTCCTTCGGCGTCCACTCGGTAATCCAAAACCACGCGCCCATCTTCGTTGTGCAGATGATGCACATAAGTCTCATCCCAGCTTTCGAAACCACCAAAGCCCCGCATCACGGGATGGTCCGACTTGGCGATCTGGGTCCGAAAAACACCCGTCCCATGCCGCTGGAACTGACCGCCGATCATCGCGACCACTTCCTTCGAATTGCGGAAGCAGAAGCTCGCGCAGTGCAGCGGCACGAAGCCCCCACCGCCGCGGACATAGTCCAGCAAACCCCGTTCCGCCTCAGCATCAATCACATCGATATTGGCGTAGACGACGAGCGCGTCATAATTCTTCAGATTCCCCAGCCGCAAGTCGCCGAGCGATTCCGTGTAGGTCAGGTCAATCTTGCGATCTGCCAGCAGCGGATTGAGCTCGTCGAATCGCTCCCGCGGCACATGGTGCCCCCGGTCGCCGAGAAACAAAACCTGTAGTGTCTTTAAACTCTCTGTTTCCTTGCTCCCTATCATAACACAAGGGAGAAGTGGGAATGCGGAAAGTGGAATGCGGTTAATCGTTGAGCTCGCCGCGCATGAAAAAAGACTGGACGCTTTTTCGGCAATCCAGCCTTTTCATTTTCTTCAGTTAGTCCCGATTAGTCGTTCCCTCTTCCCCGGCTTTACTCCAACGTAAACGCTGGCAAGTGCACGATTTGCCCCCCCTTGAGCGCCGACTCATGCGCACAAATTCCAACGCAGGTCCAGTTCGCACTGGTGACCGCATTCGGCCAAGGATCGCGATTCTGCTTCAGCGCACTGACAAATTCGTGCACCATGTGCGGGTGCGAGCCACCATGTCCGCCGCCTTGAATAAATGAAAGGTGGTCGGCGTCCTGAATCGATTGGGTAAACTTCCGAATCGGTTCCGGCAGCAGATGCGCGAAATCCGGGACATCGATCAGCGAAGGGATCTCCGGTTCCGGCTTCTTGGCCGTGTGGAGCACGTGCTTGCCATGCTCGACCAGCGACCACTCGAACGATTTCTTGGAGCCGTAGACGTCGATGCTCTCGCGATACTGCCGAGCCGTATCGTAGAGGAACCGCCAGATGTGAGCCGCCAGGTCGCTGTTGCGAATCTTGATATGGCAAGATTCTACCGCAAACTTGTTACCAGACTTCTTTTGGATATCCTCACGGACCGTTCCCGAACCAAAGCAGGAAACGTACTCGGCCAGTCCGTTGACCAGCCCGAGCACGGGGCTGACCACGTGCGTGGCGTAGTGCATCGGGATCATCTTTTCCCAGTAATCCGGCCAGCCATCCATGTCCTGCGGGTGCGAAGCGGCCAAGTACTGAATCTTTCCCAGCTCGCCGCTGTCGTAAAGCTGCTTGATGTAGAGAAACTCGCGGCTGTAGACGACCGTCTCGGCCATCATGTATCTCAGGCCCGTCTTGCGAACCTTGTCCACGATTTGCTCGCACTCGGCGATGCTGGTCGACATCGGCACGGTACACATCACATGCTTGCCGGCGTCGAGGGCCTGAAGCGTCATCTTGCCATGGTCCGGGATCGGGCTGTTGATGTGCACGAAATCAACGTCGGGATCGCGAAGCACATCTTCGAACTGGGTGTAACGACGGTTAATCCCAAATCGGTCGCCGACCAGGTTCAGTTCCTTTTCGTTGCGGCGGCAAATCGCGTGGACTTCGGCATCCGGGTGGGCTTGGTAAATCGGAATGAACTCCGCCCCGAATCCCAAGCCAACCATTGCGACACGAACAGGTCGATTCATTTCAAAGATTCTCCCAAAGATGGTCAGGTGTCCGCTCAACGGTCGCGACCGCGGCGGGCAAAATACCGCCGAGGGAAATCCGTCCGGCGGCGCGAAGTTTGGAGATGTCTGGCTGAGGGCGAGCGTCTGCTTCCTGCGGTCAGACTCTCGCAGATGACTGTCGGGTTTAGTGGTCGTGTACCGCTGTCGCCCGATATCCGCCTTGCGTCTTGAACCACGCCAGGAGCCCGAGGTAGCACAGGAACATGATTGCCGGTACCGCAGCGGTCATGATGAGGGCTTGCCGGCCACCATGCAAACCGGCCGCTGTGACTTGAGTCTTGTCTTGCCCGGCAGACGCCTTTGCCGTTCCGGTCCACCAATCGACCAGCGACTTCTGTGCGGCAATCGCCTCTGGCTTGGCCTTTTGTTGCTCCAGCAGGTTCAGTGCGCGTTCCGCTTCTTTGCCATTGTCCGACAGCACGCCGACTTTCGCTCCGTCCAGGCCGACCGTCTTCATCCAGAGGAATTGGTTTTCCTTTTCGGCCTTGTAGCGGTTGTAAATCGACTCGTCGGCCTTTTGCAGGTAAGCCGAGGCGTTCTGGTCCTGCAGAAAGCCGATTCCCGGGCCGCCCAGCAATCCGGCCGAGAGCATCCCCACGCCGCCAGCGGCTCCAATCGTGATCGCACCCCCCTTGGGGAATTGCTCGCTAACCACGGCCAGCATCGTCGGCCAGAGGAACGTCTTGCCAACACCATAAATCGTCGCTGCGACCACGCACATCAACGCGCCTTGCGCATTGCCCAACAGGTACAAGCCAATCGCACCAAATGCTGCGGAGACTGCGAGCAAACCAAGCGGCGAAATCTTTTCGACAATCGGTCCCGCGAAAAATCGAAGAGTGAACATCAGTGCCGATGTATAAACGAACAGCAGCAAGCCATTGGCCGGACTGGCCATGATTGCTCCCGTGATTTTGCCAATCCAGGAGTCAGTGCCCAGTTCGACGTAACCAACCAAAGCGTGAATCACCAGCAATGCGGCAAGCAGTAAATGTCCGAAGCGGAAGCTGCTGAACATGCCGAAGACCACCAGCAGGACCGCAGCCAAGCCCGCAGCGACCAGCGGCGAAAGCCCCAAGTCACTTCGCATGAACAGGGCCAGCAGCACGCAAATCACGGCGGCGCCGGCCAGGCCGAGTTCGCCCAGCATGTCGCGGTACGCGACGCCCGAGGTCGACGCCTCGCTCTTCGGGAATCGCTGGCCGATCATCATGAGGCCGTACAAAACCACGGGGACGAGGAATAACGAAATCTGAATTTGCCAAGCAACTGGTTTGGTTTCTTCACTTCCAGCCATGAAATAGCTGGCCAAACCGCCGATGATGAGCCCGCCCGGCCAGCCGGCGTGCAGAATGTTGAGGTAATGAGTCTTGTTCTTCGGAAACAGAGCCGCAACCAGCGGATTGACTACCGCTTCGGCGATTCCGTTGCCAATCGCAAACAGGAACATCCCCCAGAACAGACACTGGAACGCGAGTGGCTTGCCACCCGCCTCGTAAGCCGCACCCGTGGCCAACGTCAGGACCGCACTGATCAGGTGCATCAGAAAAGCGACGAACATTAAAGGACCGAAGCCAATCCGGTCAGCGATGAGGCTGGACAACAAAATAATGATCCCGAAACCGGTCAACCCGCCGCCAGTAATCGCGCCGAGTTCAGTCTGAGTAAACCCATACTGTTCGGCCCACTGACCGAGAATCCCCGCGCGAATCGAGAAGCCGACGCCGGCCGCCAAGATCGCCATAAAACCGGCCCAAAGCAAGCGCTGGGCATTGGAAGCAGTTCCGCTGTCGCTGGTCATCATTCCCTTTCCCCTTTAAGAGCAATCATTTGCAATTTGGCCGACATCTTAACGCTCGCCCAAAGCAAAAGGAATCATCCAACCCGTCTCTGAGGGCGGGAAATGTCGAAGATAATTGGCGAGCGGAGGAAGTCAAAAGGAGCCAGCTTGCCAAGTTTCTCTGGCTTTTCCCGAGCCAATCCCGGCCACCAGCCAAACCAGCAGCGGCAGGTTCCGCGCATTACCTCACACCGAACCGCTCCGCCAAATCGTACTTCTCTTCTACGCCAATCAGTCGGTTGAACTCGCTGAACGTCATCAGCCGCTGCTCGTCACCCAGCGTCGTCCCGGCAAGCTGCAGCTTGCGGAAAATCTCTTCCATGATCTTGGCGGCTGAGAACAAGCCCGCGAGGGGGTAGAGAATGATTTGAAAGCCGAGAGCGACCAGCTGCTCCTTTGGCAGCACCGGTGTCTTGCCTCCTTCAATCATGTTGGCCACGTTGGGCCAAGGCGAACGCTTGCCGATTTCGATCAGGTCCTGGAGCGAAGCTGGCGCCTCGACAAAGCTGGCATTCGCTCCCGCTTCCCGAGCTGCCGTCACGCGCGCAATCGCTTCATCCATCCCATGGATCGCCAGCGCATCGGTTCGGGCGACGATAAAGAAGTCGCGACCAGCCCGCGCGTCGACCGCGGCTCGAATCTTGTCGACGTATTCCTCGCGGTCGATCACTTTCTTGTTCCGCATGTGACCGCAGCGCTTCGGCCAGACCTGGTCCTCCAGGAAACAACCCGCCGCCCCGGCCGCGATCAACTCATTCACGGTCCGGTGCACATTCAGCGGGTTGCCGTAGCCCGTATCCGCGTCGACGATCACCGGAATCCTGACGCTCATACAAATGCGCCTCGCCCGGTCGATTAACTCCGTCTGCGTGAGCAGCCCCATATCCGGCTCGCCGATTGCCGTTGCCGCAACCGAGTAACCAGAGACAAACCCCATCGGAAAACCAACCCGCTCAGCACCCAAGTTGCTGGAGCAATTGTTCGATGCGTGTTGTCATCTGTTCTCTCTGCCGTAGAAAAGGGGACGGGGGTCAATTCGTGATTTGACCCCCGTCCCCTTTTCTTCTCAAGACGCCTACGATTTACCTACAAACTCAACAGACCTCAGCAAGACTTTGCCGCCATGAACCCACCTTCCGACTCAGCCACCCTCCTGACCTTTGTCACCACCAATGAAGACGGCTCGTACAAAATCAACATCTATGGCACACCAGCCGGACTGCGAAATCTTGCCGCTCAGCTGCTCAAGCAAGCGGATGTCGACCAGCAGCCGATGACTTATCTTCGCGATTACGACACCGACCATACCCACATCAAGCCGACCTATGCGACCGCAATTCTGGCTCCAAGTTCAGACGAGCTCCAGCTCGGGCGGCTCGACACGCGAACCGGCGAACTCGCTTACTGGGCGCAGAAACGCATCAATGCGGCTGAATGAAGCAAAACGGGGTCAGGTCCAGTTTCACTCTTCATCCCGGAGGGCCCGGAGGGATGACAGAAACTAGCAGTGGGTTGAGCACAAGCGACACCCCCGGCTAATCAGGTGCTTGTAGGGTGGGACAAGTTCGCGGGAGGACCACATTAAGCTCTCATTGAAATACAAGCGTTGCAGCGCATGTAAAGCCCCGCGAGCGCCGGCCCACCAACGCGGTTTGGAAAGATCGTCCGTTCGCATCGGCGCGAGAATGGAGCACCGTTGGTGGGCCGGCGCGGTGCGGGATCTACCTGTTTTGGGACTCTAACTTGCTTCAAGCCGATTCTTTGGGTCAACGTTTTGCAGAGCTTGTAGGGTGGGACAAGTTCGCGGGAGGACCACATTAAGCTTTCATTGAAATACAAGCGTTGCAGCGCATGTAACGCCCCGCGAGCGCCGGCCCACCAATGCGGTTTGGAAAGATCGTCCGGTCGCATCAGCGCGTGAATGGAGCACCGTTGGTGGGCCGGCGCGGAGCGGGATCTCCCTGTTTCGGGACTCTAACTTGCTTCAATCCGACGCTTTGGCTCAACGTTTTGCAGAGATTCCCCGCCCCGCTTGTCCCACCCTACGAGCATGTAAAGCCCCGCGAGCGCCGGCCCACCAACGCGGTTTGGAAAGATCGTCCGGTCGCATCAGCGCGAGAATGGAGCACCGTTGGTGGGCCGGCGCGGTGCGGGATCTACCTGTTTCGGGACTCTAACTTGCTGCAAGCCGATTCTTTGGCTTAACGTTTTGCAGAGATTCCCCGCCCCGCTTGTCCCACCCTACGAGTACCAACCATTTTCCGCCGTGGGCCAGGTATTGGGGCTGCGCCGCCCCAAACAGGTTCAGATTCCCCCGCATCGACCATCCCCCGGCCCCTGTTCCTCAGCCAGCTTTCGGCGGCGATTTACTGGTGCTGACGCGAAAACAGATACGCGACAATTCCCAGGCCTGCGACCAGTAGGATCGTCATCAGTCCGGGCTGCGGATAGAAGTAATCGGTCAGCGAAAAGACGAAATGCAAGATGCTCGCCAATTGATTCACGCCTGGCATTCCACCTCCCGCCAGAATCGTCATCCGGCCAGTGGCCCCGACGCGCAGCGGTTGCTGCTCGTTGTCATCCGCCAGGCGAATCACGACCTGAAATTCCTGACCTGCCTGCGGCGTGTCGCTTTGCCGAGTCCGCCGCGGATCAGTGTCGGCCAGCGTCCCGCTCGGAATCCCCTGTCCTTGTATCACGCCCCGACCCACCGACTCCACTTTGCCCCGGCTCAGCCGTCCCGGGTAATTTCGCAGACTGTAGATCACTTCGTCTCCGGGACGAATCAGCTCCAGCCAATTCTCCGGCACCGCCGCAATCATGGTCCATGAGCTGCCGTCGATCAGGCTGACCAGTGGCGCGCCAGCCCGTGCGTAAGTCCCCGGTGTCACATGCAGGTTGCTGACCGTGCCACTAACCGGAGCTCGCACCACCGCTCGGTCGAGATTGTAAGCCGCGATCCGAGCCGCCTCCTCAGCCACCTGCACGCCCGGCGATTGAGCTTGCACTAACAGCGGCGTCGACTCTGCCAGTTGCAGGAAGCTACGCAGTTGTGCGACTTCCGTTTCCAAACCCGCCAGTTCCCCTTCGCGGCCACCTGCTCGAGCCGCATCCAGCACTCCCTGCCGCCGCTCAATCGTTTTTCGCAAAGCGTCCACCGGCTCCACCATCAACTCATTCTTCGCCAACACGGCGCGGGCTTCACGCACGGCAGCATCCGCATTCCGCAATTGCAAGTCGGCGATCTCCACCTCCGCTGAACTGCTGGCAATCCGGTTGCGGGCCTCCAGGGACTGGGCTCGTACCGCCGCCGCGGAACTGGAAGCGCGTTCCCACTCGTCTCGCGAGACGGCCTTGGCGTCGAGCAATTCAGCCGCTCGCGCGAGTATGCTCTCGGCGACCTCCAGCTGTTTGGCGATTTCAGCCGCACTTTGTTCGGCCGTCTGCAGATTCAACCGAGCCGACTCAAGTCGCCTCTTTGCCACGGCGACGCCCGTTTCGGCTGTCCCCAAATTCTCTCGCGCGGCGTAAACCCCGGCGTATTGAACGAGATAACTTTGTTTCGCCTCCACCGCCTTGGCGGTCGCCTGTGCGAATTGATGCTGATAGGGTTGCGGATCCAATTCGAGCAAGGTTTGGCTGGCCGAAACCGAAGCGTTATCGGCAATGGGTACGCGCGAGACCACGCCGGACACTTCCGCCGCGACCTGGACCACCGGAGCTTGCACGTAAGCCGTCGCTACCGTGGGCGTGTAACGTCCCAGCGCGAACCAAAGGAAGATCGCCGCCAGCAGCGGCGGGATCCAGAGAAACACCCGCCAAAACGGAGTCAGCGTCAACAGCTTGAAGCGGAAGAAGACGAGATAGACTGGCAGGAGATACAGCAGCAGTAATAAGACGAGCATAAGTCAGCAATCTCTTTTTTGATTGGTAAGTTCAGCGGCAAAATCGGGCTGTGGGATAGTTCGGTTCTAGTTCGTGTAAACCGGCGGGGCTGGGTTTGGCTTACCTGGGCGACTTCTTGCGTTGCTGGTCCATGTAGTAACGCCAATACATGGTCGGGTTGAGGAGCACTTTTCCCGGCCCGCGATAAGTTCGGACGATCGATTCGCCCGACGTAAATCGCCCCCAGAAATTCTTCGTCGGACGGCGCATCTGAAATTTCACGCTTTGTGTTCTGCCAATAACGCAGTTCCCCTCGACGACCAACTGCTCCCCTTCGACTAGCTCCATCTCTTCGACCGGTCCTTTGGTGCAGACGACCAGTTTGCCTTGCCCGGAGACACGGGTCTGCAGATAGACAACTCCTTCGCCCGCCCAGAGCGACGTCAACAGCCGTTCGCGGAAGAATTGCAGCTCGACGCTCCCCTCGGAAGCCCAGTAACTCCCCTTTTCCAGGATCCAGCTTTCGCCTTTGAGTTCAAACACATGGAAACCGCCCAGCGAAGAGGCGAGCGTAATCACGCCTGTTCCGGCATAGGTCGGTCGGTATACCGATTCATTCGCGACCAAAGAGGAAACGAGGCTGCCAACTGAGGGAATCAGCTGGGAGTGCACAGCAATGTTCCCGCGCAGATAATTCAGGGCACCCGACTCGCAGCGGACCATCTCGTGCTCGAGGTGAATATCGACGAATCGCATCCCCTCCAGATATTGAACTTCAAATCGCGCCATCGGTGTTGATCAGGTCTTTTTGGAGAGGGTGATGAGCTTGGCCGGTTGAGCGCAGCGCACGCAACTGTACGCGGTCGTGGAACGAGGCAGCTCAACGCTTCGTTCCTTGCCGAAAATGTTCAAGCCTGCCGCGTGCAGGAGGTACCCTATCCCGGGATAGAGTGCAAGAAACGCCAGTCCGCCAGCGAGGAAGGTTGTCCGCCACGTGATGTAACTGGAGAGCAGGACGCAAATCAGTAGCCAGGCCGGCCAGTAGCCGTCAGTGGGCTCTTTGTAAAGAAACGGCTTTTCCTCGGTGGTCTGCGAAAGATCGCATTGACTGCAAACCATTTTCCCGAAGTACTCGCAATCGCGGTTGACGCATTGCAGGAGGACGTCGTTCGGAGTGACTTGCGAACGGCAGATGAAACAAAAGTAATTCGAGCACTGCGGGCAGAAGTAGGCTTGGGGGTGCACGCTGGAACCACATACCGGGCAAACGTCGAGTTCTCCCCGACGCGCGGCTGGGTCATTGGCCTTTTCTTGTTTCTCAGTTGAGGTCTCGCTCATCTTGCTCTTCTTCTCAAACGTTCCAGGCGGTTACTTTTGGACGCATCGACGCGGGCGTTGTCAGTGACAGGCTTTTAATGTTCCAACTCGACGGCCGGACCAGCCTGCAGCCCGCCTGCGGTCCAATCGCAGCTCCAGCCCGGAAAGGCAAAACCAGGGTAGGGATCGGGAGGGAGCAGGTCGGGAGACTCGTACAGGATTTCATACTGCTGGTTAGGCAGGATGCGGCCGATCCGCAGGAGTTTGTAGGTGTGGTGGTTTTTGGGGTCCACTTTGACCGTGCCAGCTGGACCCGCAACCGAAACTCCCTGTTCCAGAATTTTGCGCACGTCAGCGGCTGCAAAACTCCCTGCTTTCTCGACTGCCTCACGCCAGAGATAAACTTGGGAGTAGGCGGACTCCATCGGATCGTGGACGGGGCGGTCGGAGCCGTATTCATCCTGAAATCGCCGCACAAAAGCTCGAGCGGATTGGGTGTCGAGTGACTGGAAAAAATTCCAGGCCGCATAATGCCCGGTGGTTAAAGCAGCCGGAATCGAACGCAGACCGGCCTCGCCAATGCTGGTTGAAAAAATCGGAGTCGACTGCGGGTCCAGTCCCTGCAACCTGTATTCGCGAAAGAAGGAAATGTTGCTCTGGCCATTGATCGTGCTCAGGATCAAGTCCGCGTTGGACGCCTTGATCGCCTGATAGACCTGATCGAAATCCTTGTGGTCAAAGGGAACGTACTGCTCGCCGACGACCTGCATGCCCTTCCCTTCGAGATACTTTCGGACGATATGATTCACCGTCCAGGGGAAGACGTAATCGCTGCCGACGAGAAAAACCCGCTGCCGCGAGCCGCCTTCCGGACTCATGAACCAATCCAGCGCTGGCAGCACTTGCTGATTGGGAGTCATTCCGCCGTAGAAGACATTTCGCGATGATTCGTTGCCTTCGTACTGCAGCGGATAAAACAACAGCGCATCCGCCTGTTCGATGATTGGGAGCATGGCCTTGCGGTCACTCGAGCGCCAGCCCCCAAAAATGACCGGGACGGCCCGTGATTCGATCAGTTCGCGGGCGCGTTTGGCGAAGATGTCTTCACGGGTCCGGCCATCTTCGATGATCGGCTCCAGTCTTCGTCCCAGTACTCCGCCTGCCGCGTTAATTTCGTCGATCGCCTGAATGACAACGTGTTTCAGCTGGGTCTCGCTGATCGACATCGAGCCGGTCTGGGAAAACAACACCCCGACCGGAATCGGTGGGGGCTCTTTTTTCCCAATTAGTTGCTCCAGCAATTCGGGCGACGGATTCGCAGATTGCTCAACACAGCCGAGGCAGATTAGTACACCGGCAAGAAGCAGCACTGCGGTGAGACAGTGCTGGACTCTTCGCGAACCGGCTGCGAGCGAAATCGGTTTCCAGACCTGGGGCAGGACCATCGTCATTCTTCCATCAAGCGGTCGAGGATTTGTTGAAATGGCGCTGGTGAGATGCTCACATCGCCGCGAAACGGATTGTCCATCGAGGCGATCAGGAAGATCATCATTCCCAGGAAGCAGGCCAGCATGCCACCCAGAAACAGGTGGCTCATCAATCGCATGTCAAACAACCAGACTAAAGTAATGTTCATCAAGGCGCCGACGAGCACCACAACCCACATGATCTGCGGAATCGAGGTCGATACCGCCAAACCGCGAAGCTGCCGCTTTTCCAGGTACTGGTTGTACTGCTTGAGCGTTTCGGCGTGCATGATTTCCTGTCCCGCCGTGCTTGGTTCAAATCGAATCAGGCGCTCGTGAAAGGCATCCATCGTGAAATTGCCTTCAGTGGTAACGATGCCGCGGCGCTGGTTGGGCCACGCAATCTTAATCAAGTCGCGAGTGTAGTCGCGAAGATTCCAGATCAGGTTCGTGCGGTCTGGTTCCGGGTAGGCAGAGACATCGGTGACCAGCGCCGAGAGTGACGAGGCTTCACCGGAGACGATATTTTCCACGTCTCGGAAATTCTGGTAGGCGGCGACAGCGAGCAATCCGAGCAGCAAGCCGTAGAAGACGCCGAAACAGGACAGGATGTAGCCGACGAGATCGTTGACATTCTCCCGGTGTTTGACAAAGGCCCGCAGAATCGGCCGGGCGATCACGGTTCCCACCCAACTAAAGGCGACGAAAAACCCACAGGTGACCAGGGCAAAGCGCAGGGGTGGAATCGAATAAATCCAGTCAATCACTGGGAAGCCTCAGGTCAAAGGTGCAATCTCTCGCGGGAAGACATTCCCATTTTAATCGGCGAATAGTACCTGACGAGCCAGTTGCCCTGAACTTGCGCGAGGAAGGCCAATCGGCAAGGCCGGTGGCCGGGTGGCCCATGGCAAACGATGGTTGAACCTCCCGGTCCTGTTTTGCGGGCTGATTCCCGGCTGATCGTCAAGATTTTGCGGGAATTGGGTTCGAATAATCAGAGTCAGC